>JBBRPK010000056.1:0-33141 GCA_038228235.1 Verrucomicrobiota bacterium | reverse complement strand
GTTGCAGGAGAGGAAGAAGACCAGAAAGAAAAATCAAAAGAAGGAAGAAGAAATTTCAGTGAATCGGCGGAAGAAAATCCAACGGAAGAACATCCAATTCCTCAAGGCCAGTTTTGAACCATTTCCATCTTACCCTTGGCATTGCGATAATCCGCAGTGAAAAAGTCTTTGCAACAACGGCACTTGCGATGATGTGTCCATGAACCCATAAGTCGGGTTAGAACTCGGAAGAAAAAGCAGCGAGCTAAACGGCAAACTCGCGTCGGAAGAAGAGACAAAAACGAAGAAGGAAGAAGCTTGTAATCGAAGTTTCCGAAGAAAATCCAAGCGGAAGAAAATGGAATTTCAAACCGCTAGAAATGCCCCCAGTTTCATTTCGCCGCTGACATCTCTCCGCTGAACAATACCAATGGCTCAAAAAAGCGATTGAAAATTGGAAAGCGATCCGAGTTACCTTCAAAAAAATGCAACAACTAAGCCGTGCTGAACTCTTTGAAACGGTGCCGAAGCCGCCTCGACGCAAGTCATTGGGCCAGAAAGTTTTAGGGCTTATCTAAGCGCCATTCCCCCTGCGGGGGCGGGGGCATGATGGGGTTATGTTTCCGGGGGCTGCGCGGAGTTGCCCCCGGCTAATCTCCTGGAACCCTCCGGGTTTGGCGGCGTCAAACGTGTCACCATTTTTTCAAGGGCGGCAATCCAAAGTGGATGTTCGTTCAGGCAAGGGATGAGCGCGCACTCAGTTCCGCCCGCTGCCAAAAACGTATCCCGCCCGCGCAACGCAATTTCCTCCAACGTTTCCAGGCAATCGGAAACAAAAGCAGGGCAAATGACGAGCAGTTCCTTGACTCCGGTCTCAGCCAGTCGGACCAACTCGTAGTCTGTGTAGGGTTTTAGCCACGGATCTCTCCCCAGGCGTGACTGGAACGCTACGGAGTAATTGGTGACGCCGGCCTTTTTCACAAAAGCGGCGACGGTTTTAAAGCATTGGGCCCGGTAGCAGGTCGCATGAGCTAAACTGGGCGCCAGGCAACAATTTTCAGCCACTAAACAGTGGCTGCGCGTGGGGTCTGCTTTGCGCATGTGTTTCTCCGGCAAGCCATGAAAACTGAAAAGCAGATGGTCGTAACCGTCTTTCAGCCAATCCGAGGCGCTGGCCACAAGGGCTTCAATGTAATCCGGATCGTCGTAATAAGGGCGAGCGGTGGTCAGTGCGGTTCCGGGGGCGCATCTAACCAGAACCTCTTTGACCCGTTCTACCGCGCTTTCAAAACTCGACATGGCATAGTGCGGAAAAAGCGGGATTAGCAGCAGTTCCGTGACGCCTTGGTTCTGCAGGCTGCGGATGGCGCTCTCGACGGAGGGATTTTGGTAGCGCATGGCCAGTTCAATCGGCAAGGGCATGCGCCGCTGGAGTTCAGCCCGGACCTTCTTGCTGGTGATGACCAATGGGGAGCCTTCGGGCTGCCAGATTTTGCGATAGGCCTCGGCGGATTTTCTCGGGCGGAACGGCAGGATGCAGCCATAAACCAAAAGCGACCGGTAGAACCACGGCATGTCTAACACTCGCGGATCCATCAGGAATTCGCGCAGGTATTTCCGCACGTCACCAACCGACGGGGAATCCGGAGAGCCGAGGTTCACCAGCAAAACTCCTTGTTTTTTCATGACCCGGCCACCTCGATTTCCGGCCCCATGAACCTCGTAGCAGCCGATGTGAGCCGGCTCACTATTTTCCCTGGAAAGATCAGAGCCGATTTACATCGGCTGCTACGGTCGGTGGGTTCAACGCGCGCGATTTCGCTTCCGGAGATTCTCTCTCCTTTGCTCCGGGAGGACTCAGTGGGCATGGTCAGGAAATCCCGAATTCGTTCAGCCACTCCATCCCCAGAGACAATCGAATCGGCCAGGGAGATTCCATCTCGATAATGGCCCGCCAGGAAGAGGCCCGGCGCGCTGGCTTCGATTTCATTCATCAAATTCTTGAATCGCCCGAAGCCCACCTCGTATTGAGGAATCGCTTTGGGGAATAAAAAATGATGCTGAAAAGTCGGCTGGCCTCTAACACCTAAAAGCGTCCGCAGATCCTCCAGGGCCACGGCCACCGCCGCCTCGCCGTCGAGCGAAGCCAATCCGGGCGCGCGGGCGCCGCCCAAATAGCAGGTCAATGTCACATGCCCCGCCGGCGCTCGATTTGGAAACAGCGAGGAAGTAAAAAGCGCCCCCAGGATGCGAAACCCCTCCACTTCCGGGATCAACATGCCGAAACCATCCAGGGGATGAGCGACATCCTCCCGGCGAAAACCGAGCACTACGCTTGCGACCGGAGGATAGTAAATCTCGGCTAGCGGGGACCAATCCAGAGGACGATCCGTTTTCAATTGAATCTCCCGCAGCTTATGCGCGGGGCCAGCGAATAAAACCGCAGCATGGCGGTGTCTTTGCTCGGTGGTTCCGCTCCATGTGGTCACTCTCCAGGAACCCGTCTCCTGCTGGAGGCTCAAGAGAGCCGATTCAAGCCGGATGGCCTCTGTCAGTTGCGCCTGAAGGGTGTCTGTCAGGACTTGCAAGCCCTCGTCGAACGAAAACTTTTTGGCATCCTTTTTGGAAGTTTCACACCGTCTCTTGCGTTTACGAGCGCCAAGGAATTGTCCCAGGATCAGAGAACCGTACTCTTGCTCCAGCGCATGCAACCTTGGAAAGGCATGGGTGACTGACAGCCGCGCCGGATCGCCGGCATATACTCCGGCCACAAAAGGGTTGATGGCGTAATCCAGAAACTCCTGCCCGAGCCGGCGCAACACAAATTGCGCCAGATTTTCGTCGGCTGACGCGGGAGCGCGCCGGATGAACGGCTCTCCCAGCAACCGCAGCTTCGCACCCATAGAAAACAGTTTGGAGCCCACAAATCCTAGAAGAGAACCCGGCAAGAGAACCGGCTTGCCGCCGCGCACGATGTAACGTTTCTCCGCGTCTGGATTCGAGTACCGCCGGCGGCCTTCCAATCCCAAATCGTAGATGAGGGCGGAGATTTTGGGCGAGGTTTCCAGAATGCTGTTGGGGCCGAATTCCGCAAGATAGCCCTCTTGGCGCGCGCTCTGGATAACCCCTCCCACCCGCGAACCCGCTTCGTAGAGAGTGACGGGGATATTGTTTTGCCGGAGACGAAATGCGGCGGTTAATCCAGTGATGCCACCGCCGATAATCGCCACCGATTTCATATCGTCTTGGAAAACCGGCGATTTTTTTCGACCGGCAAATAAGCATCAAAGCGCATGGCGATGTTCCGAATCAGCAGCCGTCCGATCTCAGTCACGTTAAACCCTCGGGCCGATCTCTCGATTAAGCCATCATCTTCGAGATCGGCCAGCGAGGCCAATTCGCCGGAAAAATATTGTTCAAAATCAGTCCCGAGAATCTTGGACATGGCCGCATAATCAAGCCCCAGATCGCACATCAGCCGCATGATGGCCACGCGGCGGACCTTGTCGTCGCCGGTTAAAAGATAACCTCGGGCAATCGGTTGGCGACCCTGGTCCAGTTCTCCGTAATAGGCAGGCAGCTCTTTTTGGTTTTGCCAATACATGCCTTCCGTCTGTGAAATGGATGACATGCCGAAGGCGTAAATGTCCGTCCCTCCCCGGGTGCTATAGCCTTGGAAATTACGCTGCAAAGTTTTCTCCCGCTGCGCAACGGCCAGCTCGTCATCCTCCCGGGCGAAGTGGTCCATGCCGATGTAGGCATAGCCGTTGGACGTTAATTTTTCTATGGTCAGCTTCAGAAGCTGCAGCTTCATCTCGGCGGAGGGCAGAAGGGCATCTTCGAGGATGCGCTGCGCCGGTTTTATCCAGGGCACGTGCGCATAACTGAAAATGGCGAATCGCTCCGGCTGCAGCGTCAGAATCTCCTCCAGCGTCTTTTCAAAGGACTCTGGCGTCTGGAAGGGCAACCCGTAAATCAGATCGATGTTGAGCGATTTGAAACCAGCGCCGCGAATCCAGTCCACGGCCATTTTTGTTTGCTCAAAAGGCTGGATGCGGTGGATGGCCTTTTGCACCACCGGGTCATTATCCTGAACGCCCATGGAGGCGCGGTTGAAGCCGGCCTCGCGCAAGGCCTCGATATGATCCTGAACCAAGCGGCGCGGATCAATCTCTACCCCGGCTTCGATATCGGGAGACATTTCGAAGCGAGAGTTGATTAGCCGGCCCAGCGCGCGAATTTCCTCAGGCAGGAGAAACGTGGGAGTGCCGCCGCCAAAATGAAGCTGGACCACTCTCCGCTTCGGGTTCAGGAGCGGGGCCATCAGATCTAATTCCTTCTCGAGGTATTTCAAATAGGCAGCGCTCTGTCCCTGTTGACTAGTGATGACGGTCGTACAGCCACAAAACCAGCAGAGTGATTGGCAAAATGGCAGGTGGAAATAAAGCGACAGGTCCCCTGCCCTCTCATTGTCGGCGCGAATACTCTCCAAGACCCGCTCTCTGGGAAGTTGGTCGCTGAACTGAGTGGCGGGCGGATATGACGTGTAGCGCGGACCAGGCACGTTATATTTCTTCACTACATCGAGATTAACTTTGAGCAGGCTCATGTATTAACGCGCATTAGAAAAATTCTGGACCGTCCGGACCAGGCTTTCAATACACTCCAGTTTGGCATTTGGAGGCACGCCGTGACCGAGATTGAAAATATGCCCTTTCGTCCCCCGCATTGTTTCGAGGATGGCGTTGGTTTCCGTGGCGACGATCGCGGGCGTGGTGGTGAGGAGAAATGGATCAAGATTTCCCTGCACGGCGACTTCCTCCGGCAAGCGAGACCGCACTTCGGCCAGGTTCAATGTCCAATCCACGCTCAAGACCTGCGCCTTGGTTCGCAACAGCGCATCCCAGCTTCCATGCACGCACCGGCCAAAAACAATCACCGGCACGTTCCCCTTCAATCCGGCGATGATTTGTTTGATCCAGCGCGCGGAAGCTTCTTCGTAGATGTTGGCGGCCAAAACCCCGCCCAAACTATCGAAAATCTGGACCGCATCCACGCCGGCATCGATCTGCAGTTGCAGCGAAGCAGTCACGGCCGCTGTCAGTTTTTCGAATAAGCGCGAAAAAAGTTTGGGCTCCGCATAGAAGAGCGACTTGGCTTTCGTCCATTCCCGGGCGCTCCCGCCTTCCAACATGAAATTAGCCAGAGTCCACGGCGCTCCCGCAAACCCTAACATGGCAATTCCCCCTCCCAGTTCCGATCTGACCAGAGGCAAGGCCTTGGCCACGTATTGCAGGCGGCTGACCACCGCACTGGGGTCAAGCTTGGCGATGTCTGCGCCCGATTGCAGGGTGAACTCCATTTCGATTCCGCCCTTTTCACCAAACCGGTAAGATTGTCCCAAAGCCTCCGCCGCCACCAGGATGTCGCTGAAAAGAATGGCCGCATCCATGCCAAAACGACGGACTGGCTGCAATGTTACTTCCGCTGCCAACTCCGGGGTTTGGACCAATTCTAGAAATGAATGTTTCTCCTTTAAAACCCGATACTCCGGCAAGGCCCGGCCAGCCTGGCGCATCAGCCAAACTGGCGGACGGTCCAAGACCCGACAATGACAGGCGCGGAGAAAGCGCTCCCGACCATTCAGGCTTGCCGAGAGAAGCGATCCCGCCAAAACGGGAGGAATCTTAACACCATCCGTCTCATTGTTAAATGGTCTGATCACGATAGTTTCGTTTGCGAGCGTCACATGGTCTGGAAGCAATGCCGGCGCGATGGACCGCCGGTTGTCCGCCGCTAATCAGGCTAATGGCGAAAACTCCTTCACTCAAGAGGATTCTGCTCGTGAAAACTTATCTCAAGCAAGGGCCAGGCGTTCCGATGAGCAAAGCATGGGAATCGCTGAAGACGCAGGAATGCGAACAAAGCCTGGTCCTCCAATTGCCCGAATCAACCGCCTTTATGTGGAGACAAATTAATGCAAAATTAGCGGCGGCAGGCGTCTCGCGGTGGCTGCTGGTGGGGCTGGCGCTGCTACCTGCTACGACGCCCGCCGCCTCATGGCTGACGGACCTTCCAACAGCACAAGCTGCCGCCAAGGCCGAGAACAAGCTCCTTTTAATCAATTTCACCGGCTCAGACTGGTGCGGTTGGTGTATCCGCTTAAGGAATGAAGTATTTTCCCAGCCCGAGTTTGAGGCCTTTGCCAATGCTAATCTGGTCCTGATGGAAGCGGATTTCCCGCATCATAAATCACAGAGTGCCGCGGTTAAGGAGGCTAATGGTGCTTTGGCCAGCCAATTTCAAATCACAGGTTTCCCGACGCTGATTGTCCTCGACAGTGACGGCCAAAAGATTGGAAAGCTAGGCTATCAGCCCGGCGGTCCGCAGGCTTTTGCGGCAGCATTGACCCGACTTTCCGGCAGCAAAACGCTCGCTCCGCCAGCGCCCGCCCCTAAGAGCATCCCCAAAGATGCTCCTCCCCCCGCCCCCCTTTTTAATGGAGCACTCCCCTCCCCGCCGAAGAAGTTCGAGGAACTAATACTCAAGGGAATTTCTGGCGCCAAGAATCATCGCCTCGCCATGATCACCAATAAAACTTTCAGTCCGGGTGAGTCCGCTGTTTTGACGATTGGGAATGGGCAAGTGAAACTAAAATGCCTGGAGGTCCGTGAAGACTCCGTCCTGGTGTCCCTCGATGGCGGTGAGCAAAAGGAATTACGGATGGGCGGCGGATTGTGATAGGTCAGTTTTCTCCTGCCCCAGCCTCTGCCAAAGAAGCGCAAATTATCTCAACGTCATTGCGCGCATAAATGCAGCGGTTGGCGAACGCGGGGTGCGACCATACCACTTCACGGCCAGCGGCGGTATTGGTAGGTTTCAGCAAGTGAGCGCGGCTCAACTCCTCATAGCCTTTGGGCGTAAGCCTGGCAATGATCAGGTCTCCCTTTTCATTGGGTATAAAGAACCGGTCGCCGTTCTTGATTAAAAAAGCATTTGCCCATCGCTCTTCCTTCCCGCCGGTGGCAGCGAACGTTTCCCATACTCGCTCTCCGTTGGCCGCCTTCAGGCATCGCAACTGGCCATAACTGCAAACACCGTAAATATAGCCGTCCTCGATAAAGGGCGCGCAAATGATGCTCTGTAGCGCTTCGGTGTGCTGTTCATTCTTGCCTTTGGCGCGCCAAACCACTGCAGGGACTGATTTACCTGGCTCAGGCCGGAGCATGATCGATCCATCATAAAAGCAGGTAATGAACAGCTCGCGGCCCATCTGACGCGGGGTGGGAACGGCCAACCCGTTGCGCGCGCTGAACGGTTGTGACCAGAAAAGCTGGCCGGTTTCGGGGTCAAGAGAATTAATCGACTCGGGATGCCAGATGATAAGCTGGCGCTTGCCACCAAATTCGTAAATCATCGGCGCAGCGTAACCGGGTTCTTTGGCTGAGAGCGCCCGCCAAAGTTCCTTGCCAGTATCCTTGTCGAAAGCCACGGCCACACTCCCCTGACCACCGGCCAAACAGACGAGCTTTTTCCCATCGAGGAGCGGATGGCCAGCAAATCCCCACAGAGGGGTTGGAATCCCAAAATCTTTTTTGAATTCGCGCGTCCAGAGGACTTTGCCAGTCTTCGCATCGAAACAAAACAAGTTGCCCTCGGTGCCGAGTGTATAAACTTTCCCGTCCCCAACCACAGGCGAGGCGCGAGGCCCGGCGGGATAGCTCACGTCGTAAGGGCAGTCGTATTCATGTTTCCAAAGAATTTGGCCATCGGCTTCGTTCAGGCAGAGGACCCGTTCTGTGCCCGCGATGATTCCCCGCTTGAAGGGATCTGCCGGATTCGAGGTCTTCGGAGCTAATTGCCGGTCGGTGACATAGACACACTTCTCCGCCACGGACGGGCCGGCGTAACCCGCTCCAATGGCCGCCCGCCAGCGAATAAATGGCCCATTAGTGGGAAATGTTTTGAGAATTCCTCCCTCACGCCATACAGCATCTCGCCCGGGGCCGAGCCATTGCGGCCAGTCTTCCCCGTAAGCTCTCAAGCTTCCCAGCAGAACCGCCACGCTGACAATCACCGCGGTCAGATTGCGGCTTCTCACCAATCGTCTCTGTTCAAACGTCTCATCGGGCATTGCTCTATCCATATAAGGCTGAGCCTAGTGCGCCTGCGGCAAAAGGCGATCAGAAATGCTCGGAAACCCTTCCGGATATCATTTTCAAGGAATTCGAGAGTCATGCGGCGGCGCCTCAAAATCTGGTGAGGAGCCGCAACTGCTTTACGCGCTGTTCGATCTGGGCGCGCGTGACTTTGGTGAGGTGGGTCAAACCAAACCCTTCGCAACAAAAAGAGGCCAGAACACTCCCGTAAATCATGGCTCGACGCAGATTCGCTTCCACTGAGCCTCCGGCGTGGGACAGATAACCCATCATCCCGCCCACAAAAGAATCCCCAGCGCCCGTCGGGTCCACTACTTTGGAGAGCGGAAAAGCCGGCGCGAGGAAGATGCCCTTGGGGCCGGACAGGGTCGCGCCATGCTCGCCTTTCTTGATAATGACATATTTGGGGCCGAGCTTATGGATGGCGCGGGCGGCGCAGAGGAGGTTGGCGCACTTGGTCAATTGATGAGCTTCGCTCTCATTAAGCACGAAGCCGTCAACCCGCTTGAGGAGAGCCAGCAGGTCTTTCAATGCGATATTCAGCCAGAGATCCATGGTGTCGGCGACGATGAATTTGGGCTTTTGCATTTGGTCCAGCACGTGCGCTTGCAGGGAAGGGGCGATGTTGGCCAGAAGCACAAAGGCAGAGGTCTTATGGCTGTCAGGCAAATGAGGCGCAAAGGTCTCAAACACGCCCAACTCGGTCAAGAGGGTGCGCCGATTGTTCATGTTCAATTCGTACTCGCCGGACCAATGAAAAGTTTTGCCGGGCTGTATTTGCAACCCCTCTAAATCAATGCGATGCCTGCGATAAAGCTGAAGGTAGCGCCTGGGGAAATCATGGCCAACCACGCCGACCAAGCGGACCGGGCCGAAAAAACTCGCCGCCACCGCGGCATGGCTGGCCGAACCGCCCAGCAGGCGGGGGTTTTCCGCCTGAGGGGTCTTGATGGAATCCAGGGCGGTCGAGCCAACGATAAGCACGCTCATAGTAATTTCAATTTCGAGTGCGAACTTCGGTTCTGAGTCCCCGGTCGATACCCGGGTCGGATCAGCGCGCGGACAGTAATTGTTTCTTGAAGGCCTGACAAGTCCCGGCCACATCTGGCGCATTGAGGATGGATGAGACGACGCAGACTCTTCTCGCTCCCGCTTCGAGAACGTCCTTCAGGTTCTGGAGGTTGATGCCGCCAATCGCAAACCAGGGTAACTTTACATTTGCGCCGGCCCATCGGACATACTCCAGCGTCACCGGTATGGCGGCCGGCTTAGTGTCCGTGGCATAAACCGGTCCGATGGCGATGTAGGCTGCGCCAGCAGCAATGGCCCTCCGCGCCTGCGCTGGAGCGTGAGAACTGAGGCCGACTCCCCGAAACGACCTTTGCCCAGCTCCTCTCTCCAGCAGTTCAGAGGCATGGCGATGGCCCTCTTCAAAAAAATCCTCCTGTCCCAAGTGGCAAAACTCGGCGCCAATCTCGAGAGCAACTGCCAAATGATCATTTATGACCAGTCCGACATCGGCTGCTCGCGTCAAGGGCAAAATCGCTTCCGCCATGCGGCGAACCTCATCGGGAGTCGAAGTCTTGGCTCGCAGTTGGATAAGATCTGAACCTCCAGCACAAAGCTCGCGAACCAGCTCGGCCGGTTTTCGCCCACGGAGATAGGCGGTATCCACGAAAGTATAGAGGAGGCACTCCGAAAGCAGTTTCATGGGCCACGGCTATTGGCTCGCGCGAATTTCCCGGCGCAGCCAGACGCGGGCATAAGTCCAAAGGCGTTCAGCAGAACGTGGGGCAAGGCCCAGCGCAGAGGCTGCTTCCTCCATCGTCATACCGATGAAGTAACGCAACTTGACCAATTCGGCGGCGGAGGGGTCCTCGCGGGCAAGTTTGTCCAGGGCCTCGTGGACGGCTAACAGCTCGTCCGGGGGGGCGGTTAGCACCAGCATGGAGTCCTGCAATTCCTCGTGCGCGACGCCAGCGCCGCGTTTCAAACTTTGCTTGCGGCGCGCGTGATCCACCAGAATCCGACGCATCGCCTCGGCGGCGGCGGCGAAGAAGTGAGCCCGGTTTGCCCAATTCTGCTGATCGGCGGCCCCCAGGCGCAGCCAAGCTTCATGCACGAGCGCCGTTGGTTGAAGCGTGTGCCCGGCCATTTCACCGGCCATTTTGTGGGCGGCCAGCCTGCGCAGTTCATCATAGACCGCCGGGAGCAGTTGCTCGGTGGCCTTCGAGTCCCCTTCCTGAATCGCGTTCAGGATGCGTGTAATTTCGCTCACCAGGGGAAGCTAAGTGGTCTGAGGCGTAAATACGATGACGTTCGTTGCGCCGAATTTGGCTACCTGAAACTGGCGAGTCGGACGATGGGATTGGCTCCCATCGCCCGATGGCTTTTATCGGGTTCTCCCGCCAAGCCTGCGCGCGTAAGCGCAGGGCTGGAGGGAGCCTTCTCAGACAGGCTGTTCGCCTTTCTTGGAGGCTTTCAGCGCTTTGTCAACCGAGGCCAGAATGGAACCAGGTTCACTGTAGGCCGGGTGTCCCACACTGCCGCCGATTGAATCGTGGTAGCCTTCTTCGCCGTGCTCGGCCAGATCCAAGCCAGCCAGTTCGGTTTCCTCATCAACCCGAAGAGACATGACGGCCTTAAGGGCGAAGGCGATGATGGTGGTGCCAACGACCGCCAAGCATAAGGTCACGCCAATGGCTTTCAGTTGTTCAATCCAAAGGGTGTTGCCGACGATCCCCTTCAAGTTCGTATCCAGATTCGAGTTTACTTTGGCCGTCGCTAACACACCGGTGAGGAACGCCCCAAGGGTTCCGCCGATGGCGTGCACACCGAAAGTGTCCAGAGCATCGTCGTAACCGAGCCAGCCTTTGAGTTTGTAACAGGCGAAAAAGGGAACCAAGCCGGCAGCCAGCCCGATGATCATTGCCCCCGAGGTATCCACGAAACCGCAGGCCGGAGTGATAACTACCAGTCCTGCCACAGCGCCGGAACAGAAGCCAAGGATGCTTGGTTTGCCCTTCGCGACGTACTCCGCCATGGCCCAGGCGAAGGAGGCAACTGCGGTGGCGAGCGTCGTGGTGGTGAAAGCGTTAGCAGCCACGACGTCGGCGGCGACGGCGCTGCCGGCATTAAAGCCGTACCAACCTACCCAAAGCATGCCCGTGCCCACCATGCACAGCACCATATTGTGCGGGGCCATGGGCACTTTGCCAAACCCAATGCGCTTACCCAGGATTAAACAAAGGATTAAGGCGGACCACCCTGAGGACATGTGCACCACAGTTCCGCCGGCGAAGTCGATTGCTTTAATGCTGGCTTTGGCATTCCAAACACCATTCATAAACCCGTCAATACCCCAGACCATATGGGCGAGCGGGAAATAGACGACAATCATCCACAGGGTCACAAAAGCCAGTATGGCGGAGAATTTCATGCGCTCCGCGATCGCGCCCACGATGAGCGCCGGCGTGATGATAGCGAACATGAGTTGGTACATGGAATAGACGTTGTGGGAGACCCAGCCTGAGTAATCGGTGTTCGGTGAGGAATCCACCCCGTTGAGGAAAGCAAAGGTCTTCAGGTTGCCAAAGAAGGTGCTGGCTTCCCCGGTGTTTCCGGCGGCCTGCCGGCTAAACACCATGCTGTAGCCAAAAAGCCACCATAGAATGGCCACCAATCCGGCGATGCCCAGGCACTGGGCGAGCACGGAGAGCACATTCTTCCGGCGCACTAAACCTCCATAAAACAATGCCAGCCCAGGAAGGGTCATGAACAAAACCAGAGCCGACGAGGTCATCATCCAGCCATTGTGGCCGGGCCCGGGGTTGGGTGAATACGAGCCGGTCTTCTCGTCATAGGTTCCCAGTTTGGAACTGACATTGTTGGTGCCGTCCGCCACTCGGGCGCCATTGTTTACGTAGGCCTCCAGATCGGCGAGCCGTTGCTCAACGTTTGGGTCCGCCCTTTTGGGAATGGCGCTGGCTGGCGCAGAGGCAGCAGGCGTCGCCGCTTCGTCCGCCGCGCGCGCGACCCAAGTCGTGGCGCCCAGAACAGTTGAGATTGCGAGTGTTAGCAGTATTTTTTTCATAATTTATTTCTGGAATTACACGGATGCAGCCCCTTTAGCACCCGAAATGCCAAGAGCCCGTTTTTGAGGTTTTCTGCCAGAGGACTTTGAAAGGGTTGGCCTGAGCTGAGGGTTTTCGATGAATGGTTTGAAGTGAGAACCATCTCGGTAATATGGGGGTGGTTCGAAGATAGGCCTGAAGTCTAAGACCAACTCTGAAATCTTCGATGAATTATTTTCACCAGATGACTGAAGATCGTTCACTTGACCCTATGGCTGTTGTAATTTGACCACTGGAGAGCTTTTCAGACATTTGCCAGAGTTCATTTTGATACAACCATACAACGACGAATTCATTGGATTGGCGCTCGCCCCGACAATGAATCAGTTTTGAACGCACGAGCTTGTCTGGTGGGTCTTCAAGGAATAAAGTCGGAAATGCCCGTTGAGGTATTGAGCACGATAAAAAAAATTCCTTTTGCGCCCGATTGGGGAGTATTTCTCCTGGTCGTGATAATGGGAGGCTGCTCGGCCGATCCGGCAGGCAACCTCGACCCATTGGCTTCTAAATCCGCGCTTTATGGCCCCCCTTTGGGCATACCCTCCAAATCCATTCCCCGAGTCGGTTCATCGGAAAAGGTTGAGGCCTGGACGCGCGCTCCCTTTTCCTGCGTTCAAACCGAGCTGAGCCCCGCTACGCTTTACCATTCCTCCGGGAAATACCTTGCTTTCTTCACGCACCTGGCAGACTACGGAATGGGTGCGCCCTCCTTCGCCGCTTTTAATACTCCTACCGGGCCGAAGATCACGCGGAATGGCGAGCCGATGGACGCGAATTGGATGGAGGAAAATTGGGTGCTCGTTTGGTTCACAGGGGCGAAAGGTTGGACGAATTGGGACAGTCCCTGGGTGGTTTACCTCCAGCACAAACCTATCACGATCAAGCTTAACGAAGAGGGATTGCATTTTGAATTCAAAGAAACCGCTGGCGATGTTGTGCTCTTTCCCCTTTACGGGTATGAAAAAGCGTCACCGATGGGAAGAGACTTTCTGGCCATGCACGGCCTGCCCAGCAATAAAATCCGGACCTGGGAATGGGTGAGAGCCATCCCCCGCGAGCCGCTGATGCGGGTCAAATATTGGGCCTCCGCCACCCGGGAATTTCCGGTTTATTGTGAAGACAGCTTTAGCGTCAACCGTGCTAAAGACACCGTGACTATCCGGCAGCGATTCCGATGGCACTCCATCGTTGACGACTGGGAAACCAGGCACATCAAATTGGCCCCGATCAGTCCTCCCCTGGCGCTCGCGTCGATGGATAAACAATTTCCCGTAAAGTTCTCCAAACCAGTCATGGATTTTGCCATGTTCACTACGTATGGCCCTTACATGGGCGTGGAGGATGTGGATAGCTTCGATGCGACTTTCAAAGTGTTGCAATATGTCAACGAAACGGAAGCCTATGACCCGCCGCAAACGACAAATTATCCCACTGCGCTGGCAGCGCTCGAGCGATTGGGCCAAACGGCGAAGGAAACGTTTCGCCAGCCCGAAAGGCGTGAGAACGATCATGCCGGGGGGGAGAGTCCGAGTGCTATAACGAGCGCCCTGTGGCTCTCCAAGGGCCTGCCTTATTATGACGCTGCGACGCGAACCAATGCCTTTTTGACTCTGCAAAAATTCGCTCGTGAGCTTCTCCTGTCAACTAATCGTGTCGAATTGGACGACCCAGGAAAGGTCAGCGCCGACATCTTGGAATCACTTTGGGCTTACGCTCATTTCAGCGGCGATTGGGACTTCCTGAAAGAGCGATGGGGCTTGGTCAAACAACTTTTCTCTGCGCCAAACAGAACACGCTGGGTTGGATTTGGTTGTGATAGTATCACCCGCTTGGGCGAGGAGGCTGCGCCTTGCCTGGCCATGGCTCGGATGGCATACATGGTGGGTGATTTGGATAATTATAATTACGCCTGCTACATGTTTGCCCGTGAAGTCGTCCATCTGTACGTTAAGCAACGCGGCGCTTCCTATTTTCAGCATCACCAACCGTGGCATTCGATGGAATTCATGGGTGAGGAGGTTTACGTGACACAACTTCGCAGCGGTCCGGCCGGCTGGCAAATCGACGGTCCGAAATACCCGTGGGACAAACAAAACGATGAACGCAATTATCACCATCGCTGGATACACTTCCAAAATGAAGACGTAGCGCGCTTCTACCGCGACTATCTGAAAGAGGACGTGCACCGCGAACTTGACCTTCTGCGGGAGCGATGGGAATCAAAACCCAAATATGCCAACAATCCACGGCTCATTCCTTCGGAGGCCCAGCTCCGTTCGCTCCTTTTGAACGAGACTCCCGCTCAGCTTGCAGAGATCGCCGCACCGGATCAATTTTCCTGGTCCGCTTCTGAAGTCATTGCCAATTGCATCTCCGTTTTACGCACCAGCCATCCAACCCGGTATGAGCGCCTCATTCCCGGCGGCGATCCCAGCCCGTTTGTGGCGGGTCTAGAACGGGAGGTGACCGGACCTAATCCTTATTTGATTGAAGCCCTCCAACGGAGCACGGAAAAAACAAACCAACTGATATGGCCCGAAGTTACCTGGTGGAAAAGCTGGACGACACCAACCGGCCATAGCTGGACCCTTGGTCACGTGACACCCATCCGCGAAGGGCTGCCTTCCATCGGGCGAACCGTGCCCCTCAGTTGGAATACAGAAGCTGTTCTCTACTCCCTGCCGTGAGCCTTTAACCTCCATTTTCGGAGTTGCCCACACAGCGCAAGTGTGGTTGGCGCGTTAGTAATTCGAGCGCATCCGGAGCTTAAACTTTTTAGAATGCCGCCCTGTCCACATGCCTGGCGATATCCAGGCGGACGCTGGCTGTCTCCGTCAGCAAATGTCTTAACCCCGCGGGCAGCAGATCGTTGCCCAGCGCGAATTTTTCTCGCAGCGCTCGCTTCAAGATTTCGTTCAGGCCCCATTTGAGCAGACCGCGATTCTCCCGGCGGAACCGTCCAAGTTCCAAGGGCGAGAGATCAGATCCTTGTGCCAGGCCGCGAAAGGTTTCATCGCCATGACACAGGCGCACGATCTCCTCTGATTCAAAGGTGCCTGTAGCGTAGGCCAGCGTGAGCAGGCTGAGTATCGCTTTGGGCTGATAAGTGGGATGGAGGCGCAGGTAGGCGGTGAGTTCCGGGTTGGACCAATCCAGGGTTTCAACTTCCTCCTGAATCCACGTCAGAAGCGACTTTCTCTCACACCATTCCGAGAGATCAAGCGGTATCTGAAGCTTCTCCTCTCCTGTCTCTGATTGAAAGCTGGTCATGATTGGTCCTCGCCTATTTTAAATGCCAAGTGAGTTCATCGAAATCTTTTCATTCATCCACAAAACGATAGCCCACTCCGCGCACTGTATCCAAGAATTTGGCCGCCGTCCCCAATTTCTCTCGCACCCGGCGCATGTGGGTATCGACCGTCCGAGTGTCGATGGCGTTGTCATCGCCCCAGACCTCTCGCAGCAGCTTTTCCCGCGTTTGAACACGTCCTCGTCGTTGGGCCAAGGTGGTTAGCAGTTTGAATTCAGTGGCTGTAAGTTCAATAGATTTACCACTGACCATTGTTTGATGACGAAGAATATCCACCAACAGCTCGCCGACCAAAATCCGCTCCGCTTTAACATCAGGAGCGGCTCCAGGGCGGAGGAGACGTTTCACGCGCAACACCAGTTCACGAGGACTGAAAGGCTTAGTCACGTAATCGTCCGCGCCCAGTTCCAAGCCGAGGACTCGATCCATTTCGGCTGCTTTGGCGGTAAGCATAATGATGGGAATCGCGGCCGTGGTGGGATCACGGCGCAGGAGCTTGCAGACCTCCAAACCATCCAACTCCGGCAGCATCAAATCGAGAATGATTAGGTTCGGCATGATGGCGCGGGCTTTCTTGAGCGCGTTCAGCCCATCGGCTGCGGTCACCACATCGTAATTCGCAGCGTTCAGATTGTACTCTACCAGGCGCAAAACATCCGGCTCATCGTCCACCACCAGGATTTTGGCTTTCATCGGAGCATAACACTGCCAAACCAATGTTACGAACTGATGAAGAATCGGTGACTTCCTTGAAACTTTCCTACAGCGAGCCAAATCTCCAGCAACTCTGAACAGTGGGCGCTCTTTACAGAAATGTCACCTTGCCGTCATAGGCTTGTAACTTTGCGGTGCGATTATTAGAGGAGTAGAAAAAGAATAAATGAATGAGAAACCACAGGGGTTTCTAAATTGAAAGAAATATGACGAGGACAATACAAGCCCAAAACAATCTGGCCGCTGGGATCCAACCGGCGGACCTGCGCGAGAGCCTTGGCGCGGATCTATTGCTAAAGTTGGCGTTGGATGCCGTCCAGGCCCTCGAACCTTCCAAACTAGACGCAGCCGTCAGCGGCGATTCAAGAATCCGGCCGCAGATGATGCTGACTTTGCTCTCTTATTGCTACGCGGGGCGCATTTATGGCTCCCGAGAAATCGAGTGGGCCACCCGCAATGACAAAACCGCCCACTACATTTGCGCTCGCGAATTTCCAGACTCCCGGGCGATCCGTCATTTTCGGCGGTACAACCGTGAACTGGTCGAACAATGTCTGACCTATGTTCTGAGGAAGGGCTGGGTCTTGCAATTTGACGCGCTGGAAGGGCTCTGGGCCACTTGCGCCTGGCTTGGCGCAGGACTGGAGCAGAGAGTTGCCATTGCAGCCCGCGAGAAAATAGAGGTCGCGATCATCATGGACACGGCAGAAAACGACTGAGGTTGTTTCTACGCGGCAACTAAGTCCCGGTGGAAAGATACGGTTCCGCCGGAGACTCGCCGCGCTTCGCGTCTAGCGCCGCAGCGGAAGCGGACTGAAGTTGGTGATGATGACCGTCCAGCTCAGCATCGAGACGATCGCCAGAAAGCAAATGGTGATTTTGCCTTCCGGAGTGGCTTTCTCAAAGGCGAATTGAATGGCGCTCAGGCCGAGGATTGGGTTGAAGAAGAAGTATTCCATAACCGGCATTGATGTCCCCTGCAGTGAGGGGATCGCAACCGGCTACGGGAGGAGACACCGCGAGCCCATTGCTTGAGATTGTTAAGGCATTCGACCTGTTGAGATTTTCGCTGGACTCACGACGGCAGCTCAGCCGACGGCTTGTTGCCACAGTGAACCACGAGGGGCGATATTCGAGAGTCGTGGAAAAAAATGTAACAATTCATTTATTGCGGAGCGGTGCCCGGAATGAGAAAATGGCTCCAGATTCAACGAAGGGGCGACTCGCCCTTAGGAAACAACAGCTTGTCAGCCGACGAAAGGACATATTATGAAAGCGACCCATTTGCAGAAAAACGCCCGCCGGGCGCAGCAGAAGGCCCACGAGGCGCGCGCAGAACTAAAGCTCTCCGAGCACAAGGCCGACACGGCGAAAGAGAAGGTGCGCGCGGCAAAATCCGCCGTCAAGGCGACGAAAAGAATCCTCAAAACCGCTCGCAAAGAAGCTAAGGTCGCAAAAAAACAACTTCGGGGCCTGATCGAAGCGGCTTTTCAAGCCGAGCGGGTGGCCACCAAGATGCGAAAAATGACAGCCAAGGCCAATCGCCCTCTCAAAGCCACCCATCCCCTGCGGACGGCGGTGAAGGGGTCCCGACCCCGCGCTCTCCAGAGCAAGGCAAAAGCCCAGCCAAAGAGTTTGCCCTCAACCAGACGCCGTTCCCTGGCCGCGAAACCAGCCGCACGCCCGGCTTCAAGGCCGCCTTCACGCGATCAGTCCATGCGTCAACCGGTGTCGAAGGTTAGTTTGGCGCGTAGATCTCCGATCGCAGCCGCAATACCGCAACACCAGAGTAACCCTATCACAGCGGTTTCCACCAACCCGCCGACTAAGCCCGCTGGACCAACCCCTGATCAGGTTCTGCCAGAGCCTCTGGTTTAGGCGTTTCCCTGGAGGCTTTGCCGCATGGCTTTTATGGGCGAGCCTCTGGTTCCGAGCCGCGGTACAGTTCTTGATTCCAAGTGCTTGGTACAGAGTGATCCGGCTGGCACAATCTGCCAAAAGTGATTCCGCATGTTGTCTCGCCTGACAAGTTGACACATCCACGATTGGCGTGTAGTCTCCTCAGACTAAAAGAACCGATCCATGAAAATCCGATATTTGTTCTCACTCCTTCTTTTGCTTGCGGTCCAAGCTCAGGTTCAGTCCAGCACGCTGACGAATCTCGTCGCCACGACCAATGGAGCGCCCGCCTGCCTAATGGTCAAAACTGGGCAACTCGCCCGGGTGACCGGCGGGAATTACGACGTCAGTCAGTTGTCGGGACTAATAACCATATCCATAGGCGGCATTGATTTCCCATATCCGAGCGGCTTCTTTCCCAATGGCACACCAGTACCAGGACCAGCGACCATAACGTTAACCGACTACGGTTATGATAATGGGTTTTTTTGCACTATCGAATGCGTAAACGCCGGCGAGGCTTTCAGCTCCACCAACGCCTTCGCCTTATCAGCGGATTCAACGGCGCCAGTGAAAACCACTTTGAAGTCCAGCACGGAATCGATTACCCAGACGCCGGCCCCCCCGGGAAGCTATGGAATTTCAACCGACAAAAGGTTCTTTCGGGTGAAACCGGACCAAGAATCGGGAGAAGCCACAAAAACAGACCCATCCAAACCCACCAAAGCAGGGCCGCCTAACAACAGTCCCCTGCCCCCGCCTCCTTCAAGCTAGCAAGACTAAAGGCGGTGAGGAGAGACGCCGAGCCCTGCTAAACCGAGATTAAGCAAAATGCCGGAGTTAGGACCCGCATCACGCCGAAGCGGAATTAATTCCGCGCTCCCCCCCGAGGCGGCCTATCCTGAATTGGTTTCTCTCCATTTCGATTGCTTTCTTGGGGTCGGCGATACAGCAGGTTGGAAACCTGCGCTACCGTTCAACTCGCTGACTTTGTCCACAGCCCTGTCACTGGGAGGGGGAATTGAACCATCTCCCCGGACGATGCACGATTAGTCTTTTCTGATCCCATTTTCGGCGGAGCGCGGACATTCTCCAGTTCTTAGTTGTACTCATGCTGCGCTTCGTCGCGCGCAAGTTCCAGCCAGACCTTGAACCACTCTGATTCCGTCCATTCCAACCCCGCATAGGCCCGTTGTGATGCGGTTTCCGCTTCGATGTTTGCCTCTTGTTGAATGTTAGTCATTTTGGCCATATATTTAAGTTTGCAACCTTCTCAAACAATTTCAATAAACCTGCAATCCCTCTTTTCGCTAAAGCTACTGCCGTGCCGCAGAAAAAGCTTTTGAGGCAAGCCATCAATTCGGCCCAAAAACAGCAAAGAAAGCCCATTGCCACGGTTAGTTATTAACGCCGAGCCCCCCCCCGGCATCGTGCAAAGTGCACATGGGGGAATTGCAACCTGCAAGCCTCGGTGATTTGCGGCAATTCGAGTTCGATGATCACGTTACGGTTTAACCTGATGGTCATGGCGCCTCTTCTTGTGTCTATTTCTCCATGAGTTTTGCCAGTCTAAAATGAGCGCACGCAAACGGCCCCGACCCAGGCGACCTGCCAACGCCGGTGCGCGCAGACACCCGATCCGCAGGTTTTTTTCCTCGTTGGGGCCGGGATTGGTCACAGGCGCGGCGGACGATGACCCCTCTGGGGTGACGACGTATTCCATCGCCGGGGCGCAATCGGGAACCTCCTTGCTGTGGACAGCGCTCTTAACCTGGCCCCTGATGGCAGGAGTGCAGATGATGTGCGCGCGCATCGGAATGGTCACTGGCATGGGATTAATGCGCTCATTGAAACGGAAGTTTCCCAAGCCCCTGCTCCTGTTTTTTTCCGTGGCTCTGCTTGCGGCGAATACGCTTAACGTCGGCGCCGATCTTCTCGGGATGGCCGATGCGGCGCAAATGCTGGTGGGAGGCAATACGGCAGTTTTTGTGGTGCTGTTCGGGATTGGCATCACCGTGGTGACGGTTAAGTGCAATTATCAGCAGGTAGCTAAAATTCTCAAATGGCTTTGCCTGGCTCTGTTCGCTTATGTGATCACCGGGTTGATCGTGCGTCGGGATTGGCTGGCGGTGGCTCACGATACATTTGTCCCTTCGCTGCCCCACGGACGCCAGGCCATTCAAACCCTCGTCGCCATTCTAGGGACGACCATCAGTCCCTACTTGTTCGTTTGGCAGGCGTCGCAGGAAGTGGAGGAAGGAAAGGCACGGGGATTGAATCGCGTTAGTTTACGGGAAGGAGCGACAAAAGGGGAGATTGCCACCCGCGCCCTGGACGTAGGCGTGGGCACCTTCTGTTCAAACCTGGTCATGTATTTTATCATTTTGACTGCGGCCATGACGCTGCATCGCCATGGGTTGACTCAAATCGAGAGTTCCAAAGAAGCTGCGGAAGCCCTGCGTCCGCTGGCGGGGAACTTTGCGGCTATTCTATACGCGACCGGGATCATAGGGGCGGGCTTGCTTTCCATTCCTACTCTGGCGGGATCCGCGGCTTACGCTTTTGCGGACACTTTTAGCTGGAAACAAGGACTGGATGAAAAACCCCAGACCGCTCCCCGCTTTTATTTCATTTTTGGATTAGCGATGGCTGCAGGAATGTCGCTTTATTTTTTAAAGCTCAATCCGGTCCGGGCGTTATTCTGGTCCGCGATTCTGAACGGTGTTCTAGCGCCTTTTTTACTGGTAGGAATTCTGATTGTGGCTGCTGATGCCACGCTTATGAAAACCAGCCGAGTTCAAGGCGAGCTCTGCCGCTAGTGGGCGCCACGGCGTTGCTTATGTTTGCGGCTGCGATTGGGTTGTTATTCTAATTTCTTTGCTTTTCGGCAAAACCAAACTCGAATAACTGGGCCTTGAAACTTGTCCTTGATCTATGCGGCTTCGTTCATGCGGGAGTTCAACGTGGATAATAATTCGACCGAAGAGAGCGGCTTAGTCAGAAAATCAGTCGCTCCCAATTTCGCCGCTCGCTGACGCATCGCCGGGTCAGCAAATCCGGAAAGAAGAACAAAGGGGATGTTAGCCGTGGACGCCGTCTGCCGGATCGTCTTCAAAGTCTCGATCCCATCGATTCCCGGCATATTGAGGTCACAAAAGATAAAATCGGGTTGTTCTGCAATCGCCATCTGAACGCCGCAAGCGCCATCCGCCGCCGAAAGAGCCGTGTAGCCCAGCATTTGCAGAGTCTCGGCCATCATCATCAGGAGACACTCTTCGTCCTCAATTATCAGAATTCTTTTCATGGAAGCGCCGACATCACCCTTGTTCCATCGGCAACTCCGTTCCTGGCTGTAATGCGGCTCATTTTATATCCACAAACGGTCGAGGGTCCGCCGAACTGCGGCGAAGAGCAGATCAATCTCTTTCGTGGTGATCACAAAGGGCGGTGAGATAGCAATCAGATCGCGAATACCCCGGACGATGACTCCTTCGTCTCGCGCAATACCAGCGGCTCTGGCGCCGAGAAAGGTGGTCGGCGTCAACGCGGCTCTCCCGGCGCGAGGCAACAACTCGAGCGCCCCAATCAACGCATACCCGCGCACTTCCCCCACTGCCGGATGCCCGGCAAACTCACGCAGTTTCTGCTGGAAATAAGGACCCACTTCGTCGCGCACGCGGGGAATCAGCTTGTCGTTTTCGAGCACATCCAAATTCGCCAGCGCCGCCGCCGCCGTGGTCGGGTGACTGCCATAGGTAGAGCCGTGGGCGAAGTATCCGCCTTTGATCAAGTCCGCGGCCATCTCATCGCTTACCATCGTCGCGCCGAGTGGCAAATAGCCGCTGGTGATCCCTTTGGCCAAAGTCATCAGATCGGGATCAAGCTCCCATAAGGCGCTCGCAAACCAAGCTCCAAGCCGGCCAAACCCGGTGATTACCTCATCCGCCACGAACAGGATGTCCTTTTCACGGCAGAGGCGGCGCAACGCGGGCAGATAGCCGTCCGGGGGGACGATGACGCCCCCCGCGCCTTGCACGGGTTCAATGAAAAGTGCCGCGATGGTTTCGGCGCCTTCACGCTCGATAACGCGGGCGGTCTCCTCCAGGCACCATTCGCCATAGGCCAAGGGATCGAGTGTGCTATTCGCTCCGTAGGGATGTGGGCCGGGCACATGGATAAATCCTGGCAGCGGCAGGTCGAATGGCTGGTAGCAACTGGGCAGTCCAGTCATGCTAGTGGTTGCCAGCGTCACGCCATGATAGGAAAAAGTGCGGGACAAGATTTTTGTTTTGGCGGGTTTTCCGCGCAGCTTTTGCCACGAGCGAATGATTTTGAGCGCCGATTCGTTAGCTTCCGAACCAGAGTTACAAAAAAGGGTGTGGTTGAGGCGAGGTGGCGCCAGCTTGGCGAGCCGCTCGGCCAGGCGGATGGCTGGTTCGTTTGTGGTGTTGAAGAAGGAGCAGTAGTACGGCAATTGTGCCATCTGCCGATGCACTGCCTCTATAATCTCGCGGCGGCCGTAGCCCACGTTCACACACCACAGCCCGGCCAAGCCGTCCAGCAATCGTCTGCCCGTCGCGTCCGTTAGATAACATCCTTCCCCGGAGACAATGATGCCGGTGCCTTGTCTCTGCATTTGCTGATGGTCCGTGAAGGGATGAAGATGAAAGGATTTATCCGCTTCCTGCAGATCTCGGAGAGTGGTCTCATTCATGCCCCCACTCAATCACAAGCCAGTGACTTTGCCAACCCGCAGAGGCTGCAGCGGTTGCCGGACTGTTTTCCTGAACTGGCGGGCGAGACGGTTTGTGGGGCCGTGGCCAGCGTCTATTTAGATCCTTCGATTGTCGCCTTTCTGAACCGCGAACATCTCTTCGGCATTGCCATGGGCGACGAGGTCATGGAAGTGATGAACCTGGGCCAGTTTTGATCTCATCGCGATGCAACTCCTGAGGTGAGAGACGCCGTGGCCCGCTACTTCGCGGTTGAGCCTATACGGCCCAAAATCTTCCCCTGCAGTTTGATCAAAGCAAGCTCAATTGTTGTCCGCTCGGTTCGCGCAAGCCGGCCACGCCCAAACCAAGCAATCGCAAAGGGCGCGAGACCAAATTCTCCCGGCCCAACAGGAAACATCCCAATCGATAAATGTCGTTGGCTTCTGTCAGCGGGTCTTCGACGGTGATCTGGCGTGTCAGTGTCCTGAAGTCACCGTAACGTACTTTGACGTGGACCGTGTGGGCGCCCAGACGGCGGCGCTTGAGTCTGGTCGCGATCTCCGCCGCCTGTTCGCGCAAACAGGCGCGAAGCACTTTGCGATCATCCGTATCCCTCAAAAAGGTTTCCTCGCCGCTGATGCTCTTGATTTCATTGCCCAACTCGAGAGGGCGGTCGTCCTGGCCAAAAGCAAACTGTTTCAATTTCGGCCCGAAGGAACCGACCAGTACGCGGAGGTCTGCCGTATAGTCCTGCAGGTCGCCGACCGTGCATATGCCTGCCGTGCTCAGCGTTTGTTCGGTGACCTGGCCGACCCCGTAGAGGGCGCGAACCGGCAGCGGACGCAGGAATGTCACTTTCTCCCTTTCAGGAATAAGCGTTAGTCCGTCGGGCTTTTGGTGGTCGCTGGCGATTTTAGCGAGGAGTTTGTTTGAGGCAATTCCAATGGTGGCAGTCAACCCCCGCTCCAAACGGATGCGCTGCTTCAACTGGCGCGCCATGGGCACGCCCCGGGACAGGGATGCGTCCGTCCCTTCTGCCTGGCAAAGGCCGGAAAAGTCGAGGTAAGCCTCGTCGATCGACATCTGCTCAACGACCGCTCCCGACGCGGCCACGATCTTCATGATCTCACCTGATTCTGCCTGATAGCGGTCCATATGGGGCCGCACGAATATCCCCTTGGGGCAGAGCCGGCCGGCGGTGGCGCTGGGCATTGCTGAACGAACGCCAAACTTGCGCGCCTCATAACTGGCCGCGCAAACCACTCCCCGTTGCGTTGGCGGCGCTCCCACGATCACCGCATGGCCGCGCAATGCCGGGTTGTCCCGCTGCTCGACCGAGGCATAAAACGCATCCATGTCTAGATGGAAAATGACGCGAAACATCGCAGAAGAATCCTGGCTCAACTTTCAAACATAAACGAGCCCGCACTTGGCCGCTTCCCCGCACCGGAGATGTTCGCCAGGCAATTCACCTGATGTCGATTACAGTGAGCGCTGAAAGCTTTTTAGCTTTTTTGATTTTGGCAGCTTGTGAACTTCAAACCTCAAAATTGGGAGCGGCTATGAACCGCCCGGGAACGCAAGCCCCTGCTTGCTCTCGCCGGCCCTTTTGATAGGGTCTGAGCATGAGTTTCGTTGCCGAGTTTAACGCGTTGCCACTCGCCTCATTGGTGGAACGATCCCAAGGGGCCAACGTGTCCACGGCGAGCGAAAGCCTGGCCCGAAGCACCCTCTCGTTGACCGATTTTGCCAATCTGATTTCCCCGGCGGCGGGCGAGTTGCTCGAATCGCTGGGCCGGCGCTCCCAAACCCTGACTCGTCAACGATTCGGACGAACCATCCGGCTCTTTGCTCCGCTTTACCTTTCCAATGAATGCGTCAACAACTGCAAGTATTGCGGCTTCTCAAGGGACAATTCCATCCTGCGAATGACGTTGACTTTGGACGAGGTCGTGCGGGAGGCGCGCGCGCTCCGAGCGGAGGGCTTTCGCAATTTGCTATTGGTTGCCGGAGAACACCCCAAGTTCGTTTCCAATGGTTATCTGGCCGAGTGCGTGCGCGTCTTGCATGGTGAAATTCCCAGCCTCTCCCTGGAAGTGGGCCCGATGGAAATCGCGGATTACCGGCCTCTGGTACAAGCAGGAGCGGAGGGCCTCGTAGTTTATCAAGAAACCTACGACCGTGTTATCTATGCGGAATTGCATACCGCCGGACCGAAACGGGATTTCGATTGGCGACTGGAAACTGCGGAGCGCGCCTACGATGCGGGTTTCCGCCGGATCGGTATTGGCGCTTTGTACGGGCTGGGGGACTGGCGGAGGGAGGCCCTCAGTGTCGCGGCGCACGCAAAGTATCTGTTGCGGCATTGCTGGAGGGCCCAACTAACGATTTCCCTGCCCCGCCTCCGGCCTTGCGCGGGCGAATTTCAACCCCGCGCTTCGATGAGTGATCGAGAAATGGTGCAACTGGTCTGCGCCTTCCGTCTGATGTTCCCGGATGCCGGCCTGGTTCTGTCCACCCGCGAGCCGGCCAAACTGCGCGATGGCCTCCTTCCACTTGGCATCACATTTATGAGCGCCGGCAGCCATACCGAACCGGGCGGCTACACTGGGGCCGGCAAGGAACGAATTCACCATACGGAGCGCGGACGAATCATCCCGCAGGTGATGGGCGCGAGCGAATGGTCCCCGCCTGGGGACGGCGCCACCAGCCAATTCGAGATCGCGGACAGGCGTACCGCAAGTGAGATAGCCGGGCTAATCCGCGGACTCGGTTACGACCCAGTATGGAAAGACTGGGATTCCCTGGTGAGCGAAGAGAGTAACCGAGTCGAGGTGTGAATCGAAGTTTTGAACCCACCAATTATTATCGCCAATGGAAAGCCCATGGAAACCGCGATTCCCGGTTCCATTGAAGACTTCTTGCTCGCGCAAGGCCTGCTTCCCCGCAGTGTCGTCGTCGAGCACAATGGGGAGGCAGTCGCGCCTTCGGAGTTTTCACACCGCCGGCTCGCTGCCGGGGACCGGCTGGAAATCGTCAAGATCGTGGCGGGAGGCTAGCCGAACTAAACATTCCATTGCCAGAGCTTCTAAAAACATTAGCATCGCCCTTTAAGGGTTGGTTGAGCGAGCCAGGACGAGGACACTCTTATGACAAAAAGCTACAACATAGCAGTGATTGGTGGAGATGGCACGGGGCCCGAGGTTACGCGCGAGGCGGTGAAGGTGCTCGGCGTGGCGGCCCGGAAATTCAACCTCAAACTTAACTACCAAAATTATGATTTGGGAGGTGAGCGCTATTTGCGAACCAACGAAGCCTTGCCCAACACGGCCGTGGAGGAACTCCGCAAATTCCCAGCCATTTTGCTGGGGGCGATTGGCCATCCCGACGTGAAGCCGGGCGTTTTGGAAAAGGGGATTCTGCTTCGCCTGCGTTTCGAGCTGGAACAATATATCAACCTCCGCCCGGTGAAGCTTTACGACGAACGATTCTGTCCGCTCAAAGATAAGAAGCCCGAGGACATCGATTTCGTGGTGGTGCGCGAAAATAACGAAGGGCTTTATACCGGCTCGGGTGGTTTTGTTTTCAAGGGCACGCCCCATGAGATCGCCGTCCAGGAAAGCATAAACACCCGCCGAGGGGTCGAGCGCTGCCTGCGCTTTGCGTTTGAGCTTGCCCGCAAGCGCAACAAAGAAAAAAAGCTGACCCTCAGCGGCAAAACTAATGTCCTCACCTACGCTTTTGATCTTTGGGAACGCGCCTTCCACGAAGTGGGCCAGAAAGATTTTCCCGACATCAAGCGCGACTACGCGCATGTGGATGCGACCACGATGTGGTTCGTGAAGAATCCGGAGTGGTTCGACGTGATCGTGACTGACAATATGTTCGGCGACATCATCACCGACCTGGGCGCTATGGTGCAGGGAGGCATGGGCATCGCTGCCGGGGGGAATATCAATCCACAAGGCGCAAGCATGTTCGAACCAATCGGCGGCAGCGCGCCCAAATACACCGGCCAGGGAGTGATCAATCCCATGGCAGCGATTTGCGCGGGCCAAATGATGCTCGATTTCCTCGGTGAAACGGAAGCCGCTCAGGCCATCGAGAAAGCCGTCATCAAAGTCACACGCGAGAAACTGAAGAGCCTGGCAGCGGGCAAGATGGGCTATAGCACATCGCAAGTCGGCGACCTCGTGGCTGCCTCTGTCTAAAGAATCCACCGCGCCAGAGGCGAGGTGGAAATTTTATAAAACTAAGTCAATCTGTTGTTTGCTGCTGGCATGAGGACAACCTTGCGCATTGGCGCGCTGGCGATTATGGTATTCAGTCTGGCCTTGTGGTTCTTCGGCGGACCAAACCTGGGTTGGACGAAAACCAGCGTGGATCGAATCCAAAAAGACCCGGTAACGGATTTGGAGGGCCATTTTCCAGAAAAACGATTCGTGCCGGGAGTGGATTTTTTGGCCGCGAGCCTTGGGATGGCCGGACTGCTAGCGGGGAGTTCTCTTTTTTTTCGGAAGAAATAATCTCGGCTCAGGAGTGCCGAAAGGTGATGCGGGCCTTGCTCAGATCATAAGGGGTGATCTCCAGATCGACCCGATCTCCCACGCTAATGCGGATGAAGTTCTTGCGCATCTTGCCAGAAATATGGGCCAGGACCTCATGGCCATTGGGCAAAGCCACCCGGAACATGGTGCCAGGGAGCACCTGGGTCACTGTGCCTTGTAATCCAATCGGTTCTTCTTTGGCCACGCAAATGTAATTGGTTTTCTATCTGAGCGCGCGGCGGCAAGCAACCCTGGGGCTGGCATGCGCCTCAAACGAACTCGTGCAGTGGATATTTTTTTAACATAATAAAAGCAAGTAACTTTTCCGCAAAACACATTGGACAAGCCTCCCGAAACCGATAAAGTCGCGGTGCTGTATGAAGAGCAACCTGTTTTGCACCTTGACCCTTGGCTTATTCCTGGTCTGTGCGCTTTACACCGTTTGGTTGTCGGTCCGCTACTTTTTTTCCGTTCAGGAACTTCAGCAACTCCAGTCTCAATACGTGACGGTGGAGCAAACGCGTAATGCCATCCAATCCCTGGCCAACGAGGCGCTGGAATACAGCAAGAAAAACCCGCGCATCGATCCCCTCCTGCAACAATTCGAGATTAAACCTAAACCCGGCGGGACGAATGCTCCAGCTCCAGTCAGTCCCAAAGCTCCGGCCAAATAGAATATAAGCATATGGATCTATCGAAGCCTGAGGACGGCCTTTCCCAATCCCCGAGGGGAGGCGGAGGAGCGCCCACAGTGGAACAACTACAATATCATTTTGAGGGATTGCGCGGCCTCTTTCTTTACACCCTCTTTGCGCTCATCGCTCTGACTGTCACCCTCGATTTGTGCTTTCTCCGCAAGCAAATGATTTTTGTCCGAACCCAACTGGACGACCAGCGCCCGAAAGTGGGAAAGTTGGTGGCAGAATACAGAAAGGGCACCGAGCCGCTGGTCAAGAGTTTCACGGCCAGCCTGCAGAGCTTCACCGCCTCCAATCATGACTTCCAGGTTATCCTGGACAAGTACCGCCCCATTCTATGGCCCTATATGATAACGGCTCTTTCCGAGCCGACGCCATTAATGCCTGGTAAAACATCCCCGGTTCCGCCGAAATAAGCCGAGTGGAGAGAGCAATCGGGAGGTTGGATTCGCCCTGAGGGTGCGAAACCGCCCGTCGCTCAAAATCAACGCTCCGGTACTGCTTCGTAAAGTTGAGCCATTTCCAGCAAGAGCTTCTCCAGGCTGCGATAGTAATCATCCTCGTCCATTTGGCTTCTTGATTCGCGCAACTTCGCAACTCCCAATTCCAGTTCATCTCGTTTGGCGCGGACCACCGCGGGCAGGTTTCGTTCGGAATCGGTTCGGATCAGGTGAAACTGATGGCCGCGCGCGCCATCGAGTCCAGCTCCATCCTTGGCCTTCTTAACGGCTCGGATTCCCCTGAACCAATCGGCAGGCGTGCCTAAACCGTCCCCGTTATCATCGATTAACGCATGTTCTGTCGCCAGTCGTCCTTCCACTTGGTAAAACTCCGCCACCCTGCGGGAGGCAATTAAGAAGGCTTCGAGCAATGAAGTCTGCCCATCTTTATCGAGATCGGCTTGCGGATCGGTGATCGCCTCCGACAGGTACTGGCCAAACCGGGCGTAATTCTGCTCGAAACCGCTTCGGGTGGCGGTGACGAGAACGCGCCCCTCCGCTGAAAGTTTGTTGATGAACGGTCCGCTGGCTGAGGCGGTATTTATCACGGCAACCGGTCGGCGGAAGGGTTTCAGCCAAGCCGCCAGTTCAGTGGCGGAAAAATCCGGACCGCGCAGGTTGAATTTGGCATCTTTGCCGTCGAAGGTGCCGTGTCCAATGAGAACCAGCCACAGCTCGTTACCGCCTTCTTTTGGCTCACCCTCAAGCGCCTGCCGCAGCCCTTCGTGGTCCGTCACCCCAGGGAGGGGCTTTAGTCCAATGGTAAGCAGTTTCGCTCCGGATTGGGACACAGCCTTTTCCCATGATGCGGCCCACTGCGAAAACGCCGTGCCAAATTCCTCCTCCCCGGGCGCGCCTACTACGATCATGACCGTGGCTCTCTCTTGAGCCAGGGGCTCCGCACGGGTCGCCGAGGCGGCGAAAAAGAAGAACAGAACGACCAAGCCACCCATGGCAGCCGAGATTAACGCTTTTTTCATTAAATTAGTCATTGTTTAATACCTCTTTTCCACCAATGGTCAATCATCCCGTTAGGCGCTCACAACTGGCCGCCACCGAACCGGTTGCCCTGCGGTTTAGACGCGGTGGCAGTGACATTTCGCGTTTACGCAGAAATTGGCCCTCTGCTTGCTTCGTTTTCATCCAGAAAGTGACTTTCTACGCGATTAACGCGCGGGGGCACATTGTCAGATTAACGATAAAAAAGCATCATGGTTGGCACATTAACCAGCAGCGAAGAAGCTCAATTGGCCCAAACAATTGAGATGTTTGAGGTTATCACTCAATCCCAGCCGCAGGATTATCAATCGTTGGAAATTTTAAAGGAAGCTTACTTCAAGCTCGGCAGGCAAGGTGAGGTCATCACCACCTCCAAACGGATTGCCCAGGCCTATGTCGCGATGGGGCAGCTTTCCTCGGCCATTCTCGAATATGAAAGCATCCTGCAGCGCTTTCCCGATGACCCGGACGTATTGGCCGCGCTGGGAGAACTCGAGAGCAAAGCCAACAGCATCAGCAGTCAGCCGGCTCTGGGTGAAGCCGAAGAGGCCTCCTCATCCCTCGCCAAGCCGGTAAAGGCCAAAAAAGGCAATCGTCCAGCCCGCGTGGATCTTGATGATGGGCGCCAATCTTTTCAAAAAATTTTTGTCGAGGGCAAGGTTATTACCGCCGCTGTTTTCGACCAGTGCTGGCTGCAACCGGACTTAGCTAGTCCACCAGGAAAGGTGGTTGAACCTTTTATCCAAGTGTTGGCCAATAAAGGATTTACCCCGCTGGAAAAGTCGTTGAGGCTAATCTCCGATAGTGGGCGGCTGGGCTTTTTGCCACTGGATAAATATGATCTCGACGTGGAGCTGGCTCGCAGCTTTCCCGTCGAAAGCTGCCGACGCTGGTGTGTGTTACCCTTCGACCGTCTAAGCAAGTCCATTCTCGTTGCCACCGCCAACCCGTTCAACCGTCAGGCGGCGCTGGAATTGGAAGAGGCCACTAAACAACGTCTGCTTTGGTATTTAGCGCCGCCGGAGGACATTATAAAAGGGCTGGGCAAAATTTTCCGCTAATCTATCCCCACTATGCCCGCAATTAAGACTTTTGGAGAACGCATCGCTGATGCCCTCGTTGAGGATGGTTTGCTCTTCCGCAAGCAAGTGGAAGAATTGATGGAGCAGCAAAAACGCGAAGGGACGCGTCTGCTCAAGATCATCATCGACAAGGCCTATGTCACCGAGCAAGACATGGCAGTTTCTATGGGCCGGGTGCTCAATACCCCGCCTGTCAATCTGAGCCGATTGGGCATCCCCCCCGAAATAGCCGATTTAATGCCTCGGGACGTGTGCCATTCGCATAAAGTGGTCCCCGTCTCCCGGCTGGAAAATAAATTGTTTTTGGCGATGGCCGATCCCCTGAATGTGCTGGCCATAGACGATGTCCGGCGCATCACCAGGATGGAGGTGGCGCCGATGATTGCCTCTGAGAAGTCAATCCTCGACAAACTGCACCACCTGGACACCGGCAAGACGGGCAGCATGGAGGACATTATCCAGGATGCTGCCAAGCAGGCCGAAGTCGATGCCGAAGCCGAGGGACTGGAAACCGTTAAAGAAACCATCGAAGAGGTCAATCTTGATAAGTTGACCGCTTCCACGGAGGAAGCCCCCGTCATCAAACTGGCCAACCTTATATTGGTGCAGGCTATCAAAGATCGCGCCAGTGATATCCACATTGAGCCTTTTGAAAAGATGGTCCGCCTCCGCTATCGCATTGATGGGGCCCTCCTCGACAAGACCCCGCCACCAAAGAATCTGGCGGTCTCTCTCATCTCTCGCCTGAAGATCATGAGCAGCCTCGATATCGCCGAGCGGCGTTTGCCTCAGGACGGGCGCATGCGCGTGAAGGTGGCCGGGCGGGATTTTGATTTGCGTGTTTCATTTCTGCCCACCATCCATGGAGAAAAGTGCGTCCTCCGCATCCTCGATAAATCCAATCTTTCCGCGACCATGGAAAAGATCGGCATGGATCCGGACACTTATCGGCGTTTCCGGGCCGCCGTCGATGCTCCGCACGGCCTGCTCCTGGTCACGGGCCCCACGGGCTCCGGCAAAACCACCACCCTGTATTCAGCTCTTAATGAACTGAACAACCCCGAATACAACATTGTGACGGTGGAAGACCCAGTCGAATTTCAAGTCCCCGGGATTAACCAGGTGCCAGTGAAGAAGGAAATCGGGTTAAGCTTTGGCAACGCTCTGCGCTCTATCCTGCGGCAGGATCCGGATATTGTGATGATTGGTGAGATTCGCGACACGGAGACCGCTGAGATCGCCGTGGAAGCCGCTCTGACTGGACACCAGGTCCTGAGCACGATGCACTGTAATGATGCGGCCGGGGCGGTGGCGCGTTTGGATGACATGGGCATCGCGCCTTTCCTGATTTCATCTTCCGTCATACTCGCTTGCGCTCAGCGTCTGGTGCGCAAAATTTGTCCGAGCTGCAAGGAACCAGTCACCTATCCGGCCAGTATGTATCGAGATCTGAACATTCCGTCCAACCACTTTGAGGGGGGGTCGATTTATCGTGGGCGCGGTTGTGAGCGATGCAACAACATGGGTTATGCCGGGCGCACCGCCATTCTCGAAGCCATGACCGTCACCGACGAGATCCGCAAAATCATCATCGCGCGCGGCAGCGCCATGGAAATCTCGAAGATCGCCATAAACCAAGGTATGAAGACGTTGCGCTTGGCGGCGCTCGACAAGGTCCGCGAGGGAGCTACCACGTTGGAACAGACCCTGGTGGTGACGGCGAACCATTAGCAGGCATCTTTTCCTGCTGTCGTCTCGGTTTTCTCTGTTTGCTTATGCGGACATGTGAATTATGCGGACATGTGCCAGAGAACGCTTGATTTTGTTGGGGGTTCCAGGAAGCCATGTCCGCATAATATTGTCTTGCCTAGAGGGCTTCCAAGAAGGCTAACCCGACTTCGCGGACTCGAGCTTCCAAAACCCGTAACCCATTGCAAATCAAGGCACCGATCCTAAAGGTCTGCACTACGCCGGCTCATTTGGTGGTTACTTGTGCAGCCATGATTTTCGGTGGTGGTTACTCCGGCAACTGCAACTTTAATTCGTCCAGCAACAACTGTTGGTTCGGCTCCGGTTGCGTATAGCGCGTTAAGATCACCTCCCGGCCGTCCGTTGTCGGCAGATGCACGTCGAGCATTTGCATGGCCTTAAACTTCTCCAGCACCGAACGCGGGGTCAGCCCCGGGGCCAGGTCTTTCAACCGCCGGCCCAAACTCACATGCAAACAATAGGCCAAAAAGGCGACGAAGATGTGCGCCTCGATTCGCTCTTGCTTTTGATGATAAAAGGGGCGCAGCGCCAAGTCCCTCTTCAGATTTTTGAAAGCTTCTTCGACGTGCGTCAGTTGCAGATAAAACTCCCACAACTGCACGCCGGGCTGCTCCTCCATGTTCGTGCGCAAGAGAT
>JBBRPK010000055.1:0-33725 GCA_038228235.1 Verrucomicrobiota bacterium | reverse complement strand
AATACTTACGACGCGACGCGGACCTGGCGGGCGACCGATGTTTGCGGCAACACCGCAGATTGCAGCCAGAAGGTCACGGTGCAGGATCTCACAGCACCGACGATTGCCTGTGCTTCGGCCAAGACCGTTGAATGCACGAGCATCTGGGCTTTTGATGGGCCGACCGCCAGCGACACGTGCGGCAGCGCGGCCATTACGATTCTGAGCACGACCACCAACAGCACTGGCCATTGCGGCAACACTTACGACGCGACACGGACCTGGCGTGCAACCGACGCTTGCGGCAACACTGCTGATTGCAGCCAAAGAGTCACTGTGCAGGATCTCACCGCACCGACGATTGCCTGCGCTTCGGGCAAGACGGTCGAATGCGGCAGCGCCTGGGGGTTTGATGCGCCGACCGCCAGCGATACTTGTGGCAGCGCAACAATTTCCGTTCTTAGCACCACCACTAACACGGCCGGCCATTCAGGGAACACTTTTGATGCGACGATGACTTGGCGCGCCACAGACGCTTGCGGGAATAGTGCAGATTGCAGTCAAACTGTGACGGTCGTGGACACAACCCCGCCTGTGGTGACTCTCAATGGCAGCGCGATTATCACCTTGGAATGTCCCAGCAGCTTCACTGACCCCGGCGCGACTGCCACTGATACCTGCGCCGGAACGGTGGCAGTAACTGTGAGCGGCACTGTGAACGTGACTACGCCCAACACTAATACTTTGACTTATACGGCAACGGACCCCAACGGCAATAGTGGCACTGCCACGCGCACTGTAAGAGTCGTTGATAGGGCCGCGCCCATTGTATCTCTTACCGGCAGAGCAACTATGACAGTGGAGTGCCACACCAGCTTCACCGATCCGGGCGCTACCGCCCGCGACGCCTGCGCCGGCACTCTGCCTGTCAGTGTGAGCGGCAGTGTTAACCCGAACATGCCGGGAACCAATATCTTGACTTACACCGCAACCGATCCCAGCGGCAACACCGGAACTATAAAGCGCACCGTTATCGTGGTCGATACGGTTTTGCCCGTGGTCACGCTCAACGGCAGCGCGATTATGACGGTGGAATGTCACGGCAGCTTTACCGATCCAGGCGCCACCGCGGATGACACCTGCGCGGGCGCCTTGGCTGTGAGTATCAGCGGTACCGTTGATGTGAATTCTCCTGCAACCAACACTTTGACCTACAGCGCCACCGACCCCAGTGGCAATACGGGGAGCGCCACGCGAATCGTCAGGGTGGTAGATACGACACCTCCGCTCATTAACTGCTCCACCAACATTAGTCTGAGCACCACTAATCCAGCGGGCGCCACCGTCACGTTCATTGTCACTGCTTCAGATTTGTGTTCGGGGGCAGTCACGCCTGTTTGCAACCCCTCTTCCGGCGCGCTCTTCCCCATTGGCACTACTCCCGTCAACTGCACGGCTACCGATGCCAATAACAATAGTTCGACCTGCGGCTTTACCGTTAATGTGGTCCGCAATCATGCGCCAGTGCCGGGCGATGATACCCTCGGCGCTTATGAGAATCATGCCCGGAAGGCGCCCCTGGCCACGTTTCTGGCCAACGATACGGACTCGGATGGCGATACCCTCACCATCGCCTCTGTCACCCCCAATAGCACCAACGGCGGATCGGTCACACTTACCAGTACAAACGTCATTTATCGGCCTGCGACAAATTTTGTGGGGGCGGACCTATTCAAATATACATTGAGCGATGGCCGGGGTGGGATCGCCACTGCCTCCGTCTTTGTTCAGGTGCATTCACCGAGCGATCCGGCGTTCAACCGCATCAGCGATATTACTTTGTCGGCCAGCGGCGGCAAGCTCAGCTTCGCCGGCATCCCCGGCTTGACCTATAAGGTCCAACGCTCCACACAGTTGGCGCCCCCCACCTGGATCGACATCGGCGCCTTCACGGTCCCCGATAATGGAATCGCAAGCTTCCAAGATCCCAGCCCACCCGCGGGCTCAGCCTATTACCGCACCCTGCTTGTGGAATAAATCAGGCGACCAGTCCCTCGAGAAGGGCTTGTAGCCAGGATGGCCAACGCCGGAAGAGCGCGATGGGCAGTGAACCCCCGCCAAGCCGGGATTCACCCAATGGCTGCTTTGATCAGGCGCAGCAGTTCTGGATAGGTTTCAACGGCTTTGAATTGGGGGAATTGCTTTTGGATAGTCTCAGGCGCATGGAAGAGGAAACCAACGTGGGCCTCGGCGAGCATCGCGGTATCGTTGAAGGAATCACCTGCGGCAATAACGTGGTAGTTCAACTTTTTGAGCGCGGCCACAGCCCGTTGCTTTTGCTCGGGTACTCGCAGGGTGTAGTTGAGGATACGATCGTTCTCGACCTCCAGGCGGTGGCAAAGCAAAGTGGGCCATTCCAGTTGACGCAACAACGGTTGCGCGAATTGCTCAAAAGTGTCCGAGAGAATGATTACCTGGGTCAGCACACGCAGTGCCCTTAGGAAATCAAGAGCGCCCTCCAGCAAGCCCAAGGTTCCAATGACTCGTTGGATGTCAGATAATTTCAAGCCATGCTGATCGAGGATTTGCAGACGGCCTTTCATTAACACATCATAATCCGGCACATCACGCGTGGTCAGACGAAGCTCCTTTATCCCGGTCTTTTCCGAAACGGCAATCCAGATTTCGGGAGTCAACACCCCTTCCATATCCAAGGTGACGATCGATTGTTTCATGCAAAAGCAGGTTCTAAACTTTTAAGGTGGCTGTCGAGATAATCGTGCCCCAGCCAATGAATTAACATTGGAAAACGCTTTTCCGTGGCTCACAATAGCTGCATGGCGCGCACACGAAAAACGGTGCTGATGCGGATCCCGGCCTCCACTTCCAATTTGGGGTCCGGTTTTGATACCCTGGGGCTGGCCGTGAATCTGCACAATCATGTTCGTGTCACAACCGCGGGGAAAGACGGCGTTAGGATTATGTCACCCATTGCGGAAGAGGATCGAGTGGCTGCGGAGGCGATGGCGGAGAAAGCCAGCCGTGAATTCTTTGAACGCGCTCGAAAATCGGCCTTTGGAATCGAAATTTGGTTGGAGGGTAATATCCCGGTGGCGCGCGGCTTGGGCTATAGCGCTACCGCGCGACTGGGGGTGGTGGCGGGACTAAATGAACTGACCGGCATTGGCTGGGATCGACAACAGTTGCTGGAAATAGTGACCTGGTTGGAAGGCCACCCGGACAATGCCTCGCCAGCCATCCTGGGCGGCTTCACGGTGTCGGGCATGGTGAGCCGGGAGGTCCGTTGTTTGCGATTTCCCGTCAGTCCAAAACTGAAATTGGTCGCGCTCATCCCACGCTTTAAGATCAATACGGAGAAGGCCCGCAGGCTTCTTCCGGAGAATTTCCCCCGCCCCGACGCGGCCCATGGTTTGAATCGCGCCGCCCTGATCACCGCTGCCTTCGCCGCCCAGGATTACGATTTGTTGCGTGGACTGTTCGACGATAGGATTCATCAGCCGCATCGGGAGCCTCTTATTCCGCAACTTTCGCGAGTCATTCGCGCAGGCGAGGCAGCGGGAGCTGTCGGGGGCTTTCTGAGCGGCTCCGGTTCGGCGATTATTTGCCTGACATTGAAAGATCCCAAGATGGTTGCGGCAGCGATGCAAAAAGAGCTTCCAGATTCGGACATGAGAATTCTGGCCGCCGAGAACAACGGGTTTCAAATCGAGTCCATGACCTCGATCGCACACGAAAGCCTCGAACCATGAAGGTCGTCAATCCTGGGAACTCCTGAATATGCCTTCCCCGCTAATACCAGGCACACTCTACCTGGTTGCCACTCCCATCGGAAACCTTGAAGACATCACTCTGCGGGCGTTGCGCACGCTGAAAGAATGCGATCTCGTGGCCGCCGAGGACACCCGGCACACTGGCCAATTGCTAAAGCATTTTGGGATCGCAAAGCCCATGGTCAGTTACTTTCAGTTTAACGAGGCCAGGCGCAGTGAGGAAATCATCGAGCGGTTGCGGCGAGGAGAAAAGATCGCGCTGGTCACGGATGCGGGCAGTCCTGGGATTAGCGATCCCGGCCAGCGGGTCGCGCAGGCGGCGTTGACGGCAGGATTTCGGGTCGAGGCCGTGCCAGGCCCGTGCGCATTGGTGGCAGCAATCACCGCCAGTGGCTTGCCCACGGATGAATTCCACTTCATCGGTTTCCTGCCGCACAAATCCGGTCAACGGCGCAAGCGATTGGAGGCCTTAAAGAACCTTGCAGGCACGCTGGTGCTTTATGAATCGCCTTACCGCATCGAAAAGCTGCTGGTTGAATTACAGCAAATATGCCCCGAGCGGCCCTTGGTGGTGGCCCGGGAATTGACGAAAAAATTTGAGGAGTTTCTGCGCGGCACCGCCGGGGAGTTGCTGGAAATTGCCCGGCAACGTTCCCTGAGAGGGGAGTTTGTGGTGATGTTAGGAGCAGAAAAAGACGGGACACACTAAACACGCTTAGAGCCTGTTTTAAAATTGCGTGGGGTCCTGCGGCGAGGGATTTTGGCTAGGGCCAAGGCGGCGATGCCGGAGCATCCCCGCAGCGGGCTGTGATGGCCGAGTCAACGCAGGCCGCAGACAAAAGACCCGCCGCCCGGAGGGTTTCCGTACGCCGGCTGGCTTTGTTGCTCCTCGGTCACAGATCGCTGGCGGATATGCTCCCCTCGTCGCGCCTCGCCATCCAGCGCACGAAAACAGAACCACACGGAATTTTAAAACAGGCTTTTAGCCGTTTCAACCAATGTTGTTTGTCGAATTTTCAGCAATTCTCTTTATGGCAGTTTGGGACCCTGTGGAGTCGGAGGGACGAGTTCCGCGCCCAGAAGGAGCGTTGAACTCCTGAACCGTAGCAGCCGATGTGAGTCGGTTCTGATCTTTCCTGGGAAAATAGTGAGCCGACTCACGTCGGCTGCTACGGGGTTCTGGAGCTCAAAGTTCTCTAATTTTTTTCCACAGGGGCTCCAATTCCTTGTCCGACAGGGCGAGGGATTTGTAAGCGCTTCCTCCGACTGCCAACGCTTCTTTGAACCAGCGCTCTGCTTCCCACAAAGACTTTAGGTGCGTGGCATAACAGGCCAAATTGTAGGGAATGATGGGAATATCGCAAAAGATCTTCGCCGCTGGGAAAAGACTATTCAAGGCCTGTGCGGTGCGTTTGAGCCGGTGCAAGACAAAAGACGCTGCGATCCAGCCGGTGGGCCGCTCCGGGGCTGTAGCGATCAGTGCCTGGGCGACATCGAGGGAGGCCTCCCAATGGCGGCAGTGAGCCTGAATCGCCCATCGGACTTCCAGCACCGCAGGGTGGCGACAAAGTTCGGGTGCTATTCTGTCGAATTCCTGCTGGGCGGCGATATGCTTGCCCCCCTCGAGACAGGCTTTGGCGGCTCGAACGTAAAAGGAATCTGGTGGGCTAAGATCTTGCATTGTGTCGCTGGCATAATACGGGACTCCCTCTGCAAAGGAAGCTATTTGTTGCCCTCATTTCGCGCGGGCAAGATCGCGAAGATGGATGGTTGTGTTCGGAGGGCGCCCGTCCTCGGGCGCAGCAACTCCAGGGAGGGATTGCTCCGCGCCGCAGGGACCGGTCGGGGGCACTCCGCCAACACAGTTTCGCTTGGTTTTTCTTTGTTGCGGACTTTTTCCTTGCGCATCCCACCCTGGCGATTTAGGTTCTTTAAAGCTATGGGGATCACCGTGTGCCGTTGTTGCGGCGGACCAATTCGAAAAGAGGAGGCTGCGTACAGTTCTCACGTCTGTAAGAGCTGTGAATGGTTTTTGGATGACCTTCCGCGCCAGACGGAAGAGAGGCCAAATCCTCGCCCGAGGGTCGTAAAGGCAGAAGCTGAACGTGAAACTCAGCCGCAACACTGAACCCGAACTCCGAAACCAGCCTGGGACTCCCTGGAAGTGACAGAGTTTTAAAAACCCTAACGCCCAAAATGCGAATGCGTTGAGTTGGAAAACTTGCGATACGCCTTGGCGATATATCGCCGGGGTTCCAGGGAAAAGCGCGGCTTGGTTTTTGTTCACTGAAGGCATATTCTGCGCTTTTGCTTTATGCCGGACATTGTTTTAACGACGCTGAATGCCAAATACATTCACGCCGCTTTCGGGTTGCGTTATTTGTTAGCGAATCTTGGGCCTTTGCGTCCCAGCGCCTGCCTGGTCGAGTTCGATATCAATCAGCGCCCTCTGGATATTGCCGAGGTGCTGCTGGCCAGAGAACCGAAAATCATTGGACTCGGCATTTACATCTGGAACGTGACAGAAACAGCCGAGGTCATTGGCGCGCTCAGACGCGTGCGGCCTGAGATTATTATCATTCTGGGCGGCCCGGAGGTGAGCTACGAAATGGACCAGCAACCCATCGTGGCCTTGGCCGATTACGTCATCACGGGGGAAGCGGACCTGAAATTTGCGGAGGTTTGCCAGCAACTTCTTTCCGGGAAGCGGCCCAAGACGAAAATCATTCCGGCTGAGGCGCCTGAGTTCCACCAACTGGTTCTGCCCTACGATTTTTACGATGAGCAGGACATCGCGCATCGCGTCATCTACGTCGAGGCCTCGCGCGGCTGCCCTTTCAGTTGCGAGTTTTGTCTGTCATCGCTTGATATTCCCGTGCGCCAGGCCCCGCTGGAGCACCTCTTGACTCACCTGCAAGCCCTCCTGGATCGCGGAGTGAAACAATTCAAGTTTGTGGACCGCACCTTCAACCTGAACATCAATACCAGCCGGACCCTGCTCCTATTCTTCCTGGAGCGCTACCAGCCAGGACTCTTTTTTCACTTCGAGATGATTCCGGACCGGCTGCCCGTTGCCTTACGGGACATCATCGCCCGCTTTCCAGCGGGCGCGTTGCAATTCGAAGTGGGCATCCAATCGTTCGATGAAGAAGTCTGCAAACGAATCAGCCGCCGCCAGGACCTCCGCAAGCTGGAGGAGAATTTCCAATTCCTCCGCCGCCAAACCGGCGTCCATATCCATGCTGATTTGATTTTCGGCTTGCCCGGAGAGACCCTGGAGAGTTTCGCATCTGGATTTGATCGCCTGATCGGCTTGGATCCGCAGGAGATTCAGGTTGGCATTCTCAAGCGCCTGCGAGGCACGCCGATCGGGCGGCACGATGCGGAGTGGCAAATGGTTTTTAACCCACACCCGCCTTACGAAGTCCTGCAGAACAAGCTGATCGATTTCAGCACTCTGCAAAAGATGCGGCGCTTTGCGCGCTATTGGGATCTGGTGGGAAACAGTGGCAACTTCGTAGAAACAACCCCACTGCTTTGGCGCACGGCGCGCCAGGACGAATGCGCTGTGGGATCGCGCGAATCCTCGCCGTTTTGGTCTTTCATGCACTGGAGCGAGTGGTTGTATGCGCAAGTCGGTCGGACGGACAGCATCGCTTTGGCCAGACTGGCTGAACTGCTCTTCAAATATCTCATCGAGGAACTGAGGCTCGCCCCAGCATCGACTGCGGAAAGCATTTGGCGCGATTACCAACGCGGCGGACGCCGGGACAAACCGGAATTTCTCCGCCCATTCGTCAAGGATGATCCCTTCAGCGGGTCGCGATCAAGCCGTGGTATTGCGTTGAAACGTCAATCACGCCATCTGGCCCCACGATGAGGTAAAGTATTGTGGATTACCACTTCTGGCCCGCAAGCAAAGGAGTGAATGGGATAGTCGATGGGTTCACAAACGCTTATGTGGTTTCAATATAAAACCCTCAATGCAAGACACGTCCATCTTCCGTGACTCTGACCTCTGCGTCGTCGGGGCCATTTGCCGCGATGTGAAGACCACGCCTTTACCTCCCGGAGACTACGTTTTGCGCGATGGCGAAACCTCCATCGCGGGCATATGGGAAACGATTGGCGGCGGCGGAGCCAACAGCGCGGCTATGGCGGCGAGCCTGGGAGCCAAATCCCGATTTGCAGGGGTGGCCGGCCAGGATGAGCTCGGCCAACGGCTCAAACGAACCCTGGAGCGAAGCGGGGTTCGTTGTTTTCTGCATTGCGCGCCCGGCCTGGCCACAGGAACGACGGTGAACCTCGTCTATGCGAGCGGTCAGCGGCACTTCCTGAGCTGCCATCCTAACAATGCCGCCCTCGCCTTCGAACACATTGACCTCGCCGCGCTCTCTGGGGCGCGGCACCTCCTGCGGGGCGACATCTGGTTTTCTGAGCCGATGCTCTACGGTGGCAACGAGCAACTTCTACGCGAAGCTCGTCGCATGGGCCTAGCCACTTCCATAGATCTAAATTGGGATCCCAAGTGGGGCCATGCCCCCAACCACGAAATCGTCCGCCGCAAGGAGGCCATCCGCCGCGTCTTGCCGCTGGTGGACCTTGCTCACGGCAACGAACGCGAACTCTGCGTCTTCACCGAAGCGTCCAATTTGCTAACAGCACTCAGCAACTTGACCGGTTGGGGCGCGGGCGCGGTGGTAGTGCATCAAGGCGCAGCCGGAGCCGGATACTTCGCCGGGGGACATTTGATAACCGTCCCGGCCGCTCCGGTGAAGGAACGCGTTATGGCCACAGGGACGGGCGACATGCTGAGCGTTTGCATGGCCCTCCTCCACCATAGGACCGAGGTCTCCATTTCGGAGAAACTTCAATTCGCTAATGGCCTGGTGGCAGAATTCATGGAAGGGCGAGGGCATTTGATTCCGGCGCTGGAATGAATCCAAGGAGATCGAGTCCCTAAATTTGACATTTGACAAATGCGTCTTATATTGAGGCAAGGCACAATGAGAATCGGTAGCAGGAATAGTATAAAATGGGCCGGCGACGGTCCGCCAGGCGCCAGCTAACAAGCTGGTTCAAGGTGCCTTGCTTGAACGCTCCGTCGCAGCCCTGCGACGGACATGAATGTTCAGACAAATGTGATAAATGTTGTTGGGCGAGGCGGGAGCTTAAGGGAAAACTCTCTCGTTTCTGTTTCGCCTACTTTGACGAATCCATTGTCTCGTCCCTTGGAGCGCGTTGTCATTCTCGCCTCACTTTCTCGCCGGATTGCGGATGGGTTCGTCGCTGAGACTCTTGCTGAGGCTGTACACCGCCAAACGGGCCAATCCGTCCTGTTAATTCATCTGGAAATGGCCGAAGGGCGGACTTCACTCCAGGAGTGGGCTCGGATTCAGCCGCAACTCAACGGGGAGTTTGGATTGGCCGGACATCTCGAAAAAGAAGGCGGGGTCAGTAGATTGCGGATTCGTCTTTCGGAGAAGCCAGAGGAAACAGCCTCCATCGTCTCCCTCACTCAACATTGCCTGCGCCACTTCCGCTATATTTTACTGCACGTCGGGGCGGAGGCGCCAGTTCCCATCCTGATGGAGGGGCTGATTCTATCTGATCGGAGCTTTCTTCTCCTCCAGCCCACCACAGAAAATTTGTATCATCGTGACCTCCTCCTCCGGGAAGTGCGGACCAACCCCCGCAGTGACGGCCTTAATTTGCAGACCATTGTCTGCCGGGAAAAAGGGGAGGAACATTTTAACGAATTGCTGAAGCAGATGGGCAGCTCGGTGCATGGGTTTATTCATGGCTGCCCAACCGCCGGTGAGATGGGCAACCTGAAAAGCTGGCCGGACGAAAACTTCCATGCCGATGTTCGCCGGCTGGCGCGCGAGATCGGGCATTGCCGGGTCGGCTTGGCTCTCTCTTCCGGCGGGGCCCGCAGCCTGGCGCATATTGGCGTGATCCAGGTTTTGGAGGAAAACGCCGTTGAATTCGACGTCATCGCCGGTTGCAGCATGGGCGCTTATATCGGCGCGGTGTGGGCGTTTGGCAACGACGGCGTGGCCATGGAACGGCTGGCCCGGGAAGTGGAAAACCGTTGGGGATTGCTCCAGTTGATTGACCCCTTCATTCTGCCGCGGCAAGGGTTTTTGCGCGGCGAAAAGGTCAAACGCCGCCTGAAGAAATCCATTGGCGACGCGCACTTTTCCGAACTGGTGCGGCCGTTGGTGGTCGTGGCCACCAATTTGGCCACCTTGGAGCTGGCTGTTTTCTCGAGCGGCGAAGTGGCGCAAGCGGTCCATGCCAGCAGCGCCATTCCCGGGGCTTGCATCCCCGTCAGAATTGATGGGGAGCTTTACATCGATGGCGGCATCGCCGACCCTTTGCCCGTGGATGTGCTCAGGGAAATGGGAATCGAACGCATCATCGCGGTCAATACCATCCCCACTCCGGCTTATTTGCGTCGCCGGGTAGAAGTCGAGAGAGAGCAGGCCGCGCGGAGGGCCGAGCGGCCGCACAAGCTAAAGAGCCTGCTAAACCATTATTTGAACTATTCTGCTCCCGGAAACATTCTTGACACCATTTTGCGAAGTTTCAATGGGGCCCAAATGCGCGTCGCCGAATTGGCCTGTTTGAGGGCGGATGTAGTTTTGCGTCCGTTGTCCTTCGATGGAAGGTGGCACGATTTCCGCCGTCCGGGCAAGTATATTGCGCTGGGCCGCCAGGAGGCGGAAGAGCATTTGGAAGAAATTATCGCTTTGGTCACCCGAAAGGAACCTGCTTATGAACCCCAACCTACTCGCCAGCCGGTGGCAACGCTTGCCTAAGCAAGTCCTTCTCGAATTGCAGGCAGAAAAGCTGCGCCACTATCTACGCAATGTGGTGTTGCCCTTCTCACCCTATTACCGGGAACTCTTCGCGCGACACGGCATCAAGCCCCAATCCATCCGCACCCTGGAAGATTTGGAACAAATTCCATTTACTTCCAAGACCGACCTTCTGAACACGCCGGACAATCCGCAAAGAGCAAAAGATTTTCTCATAATTCCTGACCAGGAATTACTGGCGAAGCGGGCTTCGACGATCCTGCGGGCGCTGGTGTCAGGACGCGAGAGAGTGAAACGGGGTTTCGAATCCGAATTCCGTCCCCTCTTCCTGACCAGCACGACCGGGCGGTCCGCTGATCCGATTCCTTTTCTTTTTACCGCGCACGACTTGGCCAATCTTTCGAGCGCTGGGGATCGCATCATGCAGGTTTGCGGGGCTCAACACGATTTTCGGCTCTTGAACATGTTTCCCTACGCGCCGCACCTGGCCTTTTGGCTGGTGCATTATGGAGCGGCAGCCTTCGGAGTGTTTTGCCTGGGAACGGGAGGAGGCAAAGTGCTGGGCACGGAAGGCAACTTGCGAATGATCGACAAAATCAAACCCGACGTGCTCATCGGGATGCCGACTTTTGTTTACCACGTTTTGCAGCAAGCGGTGGAGTCGGGCATGCGCTGCAAAAGTCTAAGACGGCTGGTGCTCGGAGGCGAGAAAGCCGCCGAAGGCATCCGCCGCAAGCTGCGCAACCTTGCCGCCAAACTTGGGTCGCCCGGGGTGGACGTGCTCGGGACCTATGGATTTACGGAATCCAAAATGGCGTGGGCCGAGTGTCCCCATCAGCCTGAAGAAGTTTCGGGGGGCTATCATCTTTATCCTGACCTGGGCTTGTTTGAAGTGGTTAACCCGAAGACCGGTGTGGTGGTAGAAGAAGGCAGTCCCGGGGAGTTAGTCTTCACCCCGCTCGATGCCCGCGGCACCGTGGTGCTGCGCTATCGCACTGGGGACTGCATCGATGGGGGCATGGTTTATGGTCCCTGTCCTCATTGCGGGCGCAACCTGCCGCGACTGGTGGGAACGATCTCGCGCAGTTCGGAAGTCAAATCGATGCAACTCGATAAATTCAAAGGCACGCTCATTGATTTCAACCAACTCGAACATGTCCTTGATGACGCGCCGAATGTAGGGGCCTGGCAATTGGAATTGCGAAAACTGAACGATGATCCGCTGGAACTCGATGAACTGACGCTCCATATCCAGAAGCTAGACGGGGCCGATGAGCAGAAGCTTTGCCGCGAGTTGAACAATCGCTTTGTGGAACGAACCGAGATTCACCCAAATCGAATTGTTTTCCACGATGCCGAAGAAATGCGCCGGCTGCAAGGCGTGGGCAAGGAGTTGAAAGAACAGAAAATCGTCGATCATCGCCCGAAACCTAAAATGCCAAAAACATCCGCCAATCTCTCAGGAAGTTTAGCCGAACAGCCGGCTTCAACGACAGTTGAACTTGCGGAAGGACTCCAGCAGGTGAAGGATAGGGCGGGATTGGAATTGAACTTATGATTTCCCCGCGTTTGGTCGTTATCGACGGCATCCGCACCCCGTTCTCCAAAATGGGAACGGATCTGGCGCGCCTGGGCGCGGATGAGTTGGGACGGATCGCCGTAAACTCGCTCCTGACACGGACGGGTCTGGATCCCGCTCTCATTGACGAAGTTATTTTTGGGTGTGTGGCGCAGCCTGCTGAAGCCGCTAACGTGGCCCGCGTCATCGCCCTCCGCGCCGGCATTCCCGAGCAGGTTCCTGCCATCACGGTCCACCGCAATTGTGCTTCGGGGTGCGAGGCCGTTACTCTCGCTTATGAGAAGATGGCCGCGGGCCGCGGCTCCATTTTCGTCGTCGGGGGCGCCGAGAGCATGTCGCAAGTGCCTCTGCTCTTCCGCCCAACCGCCGCCGCAAAATTCGCCCGACTCGCGCGGGCGAAAAGCTTTCTCCAAAAGATGAAGGGGATGGCCGCCTTTCGGCCTTCGGACTTCCAACCTCGCATTGGGCTTCAACTCGGCTTGACCGATCCAGTCTGCGGTCTCAACATGGGTGAAACCGCTGAAGTGCTGGCGCGCGAGTTTAGCCTCAGTCGTGAGTTGCAAGATGCCTTTGCCCTGGAATCCAACGCGCGCGCCGTAGCCGCTCGCCAGAAACTGGATGAGGAAATCTGCCCGGTTTACCCTCTGGCAAAATCGGCCGGGGGCCAACCCCCCTCCGCCATCACAACGGACAACGGTCCCCGCAAAGGTCAGACCATCGAGGCGCTCGCCAAACTACGACCCGTGTTTGACCGGAAAACCGGGACAGTCACGGCTGGAAATTCTTCACAAATTACTGACGGCGCTGTCGCCTTGCTCGTCATGACCGAGGAGAAGGCTTCCCAACTTGGTTATAAGCCTCTGGGCGCGCTGACGGGCTACGCGTACGCCGGGTGTGACCCCATCCGGATGGGATTGGGACCCGTCTTTGCCATTGCCAAGGTGGAAGAAAAACTGGGACTGACCCTGGAGCAGGCCGATCTGGTTGAAATCAACGAAGCTTTCGCCGCCCAGGTCCTGGCGGTATTGAAATGTTTGAAGTCCGAGGAGTTTGCCAAGAAAATGCTGGGGCGAGAGCGGCCCGTGGGAAAAATAGACAAGGACCGTTTGAATGTAAACGGCGGCGCGATTGCTCTCGGCCATCCCGTGGGAGCGACAGGGGCGCGTTTGATTTTATCCAGCCTTAAAGAGCTGGCACGGCGGCAGGCCAAGCGCGCCCTGGTATCCGTCTGTGTAGGTGGAGGCCAGGGCGCAGCTATTTGGTTGGAAAGGCTGTGAGTGTGAATCGGAATCGTGGAGCGTTGGAGCGTCGGAGCACTTACTCAAACATCGCCATGCACTCACGCTCTCACGCTCCGCCGCTCCCCCGCTCCAACGATCCCTTCAGTGGCCCGATGCGCAACCGATATTAATTTATGACCTCCGTTGAAAGTCTCAACCCTTCGACTCCGGCTCTCGCGAATCCCGATAACCCCTCGCTGACGGCTGATCAGGCGCCGCCGGCTCCCGCCGCGGGCGAGAAAAAAGCCAAGGCGCAGCGTGTTCGGCGCGAAGTCACCGGCGACTTGATCTGTATTCTGACTTTCGACCGCCCGGAATCCTCCGCCAACATTTTCGATGTCGCAACGCTGACCGAGCTGAATGACCATCTGGACGAAGTTGAATCGGATTCTCAAATCCGGGGCCTGGTCCTGATGAGCGCGAAGAAATCTATTTTTATCGCGGGAGCGGATCTTCACTCGCTCAGCCAGGGGGGGGCTGGCGCTAATCTGAGTTCGATGATTCAACTGGGACAATCTGTTTTTAACCGTATCGCGGCTTTGAAAATTCCCACGGTGGCCGCGATTCACGGCGCCTGCGTTGGTGGCGGCTATGAGGTTTGTCTGGCCTGTAATTACCGCATCGCGTCTTCGGACCGCGCGACCAAGATCGGCTTGCCCGAAACGCAATTGGGAATTTTGCCGGCCTGGGGTGGCACCACGCGTTTGCCTCGTCTGATTGGATTGCCCAAGGCGTTGGATATTATTTTGAATGGCAAAATTCTGGCCGCCCAGGCGGCTTTGAAGCGCGGAATGGTCAACGAAGTAGTTCCCAAGGAGTACCTGCTAGAGATTGCTTGCCAAAGAGCCCAGCAAGGCAAAGCCGTCCGGCGCTCTAAATCCCTCGTGAACAACGCCCTCGTCGGGGCGGGCCTCCGGAGTTACCTCCGCCCCAAACTTTTGCAGAAAACACGCGGGCACTATCCCGCCATCCTCAAGGCCCTGGAAGTGGCCACGGCTGGGATTTCCAAAACAGTTGAGAAATCACTGGCGCTGGAACGGGAGGCGGTTCTGGAACTGGGCCAGACTGAAACCTGCAAGAATTTGCTCCGGGTTTTCTTCCTGCAAGAGAGAGCAAAGAAATTGTCCGCGCCTGGCCTCGACCCAAAGGGCCACAAAGTGGCTCCCGCCGGGCAAATCGCCGTGATCGGCGCAGGCATTATGGGAGCTGGCATTGCCCAATGGGGCAGCGCGCGGGAACTGAAAGTTATCCTGCGGGACGTCACGCCCGAGCAAGTCGGCAAAGGCATGGCCAGCATCGCGCAGGTTTATGGACAGGCCACTAAGCGGCGCGTTTTTACCAAGGTGGAAGCGCGCGCCGGATTAGACCGGATTTTTCCGTCGGCCAGCGACGCGCCACTCCAGAACGTTGATCTCGTCATCGAAGCGGCCGTGGAGAAGATGCCATTGAAAAAGCAAATTTTCAGCCGGCTGGATGAGTTGGCAGGAGCCACCACTATTTTGGCAACGAACACCTCGGCCCTGTCGATTTCAGAAATCGCTGCCGCAACGCGGCGCCCGGAACGGGTGGTTGGCATTCACTTTTTCAACCCGGTGCATCGGATGCAACTGGTGGAAGTAGTCGTGGGGCGCCAAACTTCCCCCGAAGTGCTCCAGAGGTCGATTCGTTTCGTTCAGCAGATTGGCAAGCTGCCCGTGGTGGTGAAGGACAGCCCCGGCTTTCTCGTTAACCGCATTCTCATGCCTTACCTCATCGAGGCCGGACACTTGTTCGAATCGGGAGCGCGGGTGGAAGACATTGATGAAACGATGCTCGATTTCGGGATGCCCATGGGGCCCCTGCGATTAATCGATGAGGTGGGAGTGGATGTGGCCAACCATGTCGCCGAGACGATTGCCGCCAAGTTCAGCCCACGCCTAAAAGTGCCGGCTGTTCTGCCTGCCATGTTGCGAGCCGGATTGCTCGGCCGCAAGAGCGGGCGTGGCTTTTATATTCATGCCCGACGGGGCAAGGAGCCACAAGTCGATCCGGGGATCGATCAATTCCATCGGGATACCTCGACTACTGCCCTGAGCCGCGAGGGGTTGCGCGCCAGGATGGTGCTGCTGATGATCAACGAAGCGGCGCGCTGTCTCGAGGAGGGCGTGGTCGCGGAAGCCGCTGATGTAGATTTCGGGATGATTATGGGAACCGGTTTCGCTCCTTTCCTTGGCGGGCCTCTGCGCTTCGCCGATTTCATGGGAATCCCCGAGGTCGTCCGCGAAATGAACGACCTCGTGGCTCAGACAACGGAAATTCGCTTTGGGCCCTGCTCCCTTCTCCAAACCATGGCTGCGGACGGCCAAAAATTTTATCAGGAAAAAGCCACCAGTTTATGAACACTATCAAGACAGCGCCGGAAAATTCATCTTCTAAACCAGACGAGCAAAATGCGGTCATCGACACTTCGAAAATGTCGGAAGGACAGCGAGCCGCTCTTGAATTAACCGAAGCCGCGCGCGATGATGCCAGCGAAAAGAGCAGCTTGGCCGAGGGCTTGTTTATGGGGCGGCTGGATTTGGGCCGATTGCTGCCGTTTCCTGAACAAAGCGCGGAAGACCGGGACCAAGGCGATGCCTTCCTTCAAAAACTGGAGAAATTCCTTTGTGAGAAGGTGGATGCGGATGAAATCGATCGCACCGGCGAAATTCCAAAAGAAGTGATTGATCAACTGGCTGCCATGGGGGCGTTCGGGATCAAGATTTCACCGAGTTACGGAGGCCTTGGTCTCTCGCAGACGAATTACTCGCGCGCGGCAATGTTGTTGGCCAGCTATGACGGCAATTTGACGGCGTTGCTTTCAGCACATCAATCCATCGGCGTTCCGCAGCCGTTGATTTTGTTCGGCACCGAGGAACAAAAACGCAAATACCTGCCTCGCGTCGCCAAGGGTGAAATCTCCGCTTTTGCGCTAACCGAGGCTGGAGTTGGTTCTGACCCCGCGACCATGGCGACGCATGCGGAACCCAGCGAAGATGGGAAATTTTTCATCCTCAATGGCGAGAAGGTCTGGTGCACGAACGGCACCAAGGCGGGTGTTATTGTGGTGATGGCCAAGACACCACCCAAGCTGTCCAGGGGCAAACCGAAAAATCAAATCACGGCGTTCATCGTCGAGATGGACATGCCCGGGGTGGAGATCGTGCGCCGGTGCCATTTCATGGGATTGCGGGCCCTTTATAATGGAGTGGTCCGGTTTTCTAACGTTCGCGTGCCACGAGAAAACATTCTGCTGGCGGAAGGCAAGGGATTGAAGGTTGCGCTCTCTACCTTAAACACGGGCCGGCTCACCCTGCCGGCGGCCTGCGTTGGTCTCTCCAAGAAATGCCTGGAAATCGTGAAGAAATGGGCCAATCAACGCGTGCAATGGGGCGCCTCCATCGGCAAGCACGCGGTCATTGCCGACAAAATTGCGCGGATGGCGGCAAACACTTTTGCCATGGAATCGATGACTCTGTATGCGGCCAGCCTGGTAGATCGCGACAAAAAAGCGGACGTGCGCCTGGAAGCCGCCATGTGCAAACTCTGGGGCACCGAACAGGCCTGGGAAATTGTCAACGATACCATGCAGATTCGCGGCGGACGCGGCTATGAAACGGCGGACTCGCTGAGAGCGCGCGGAGAGGAAGCAGTTCCCATCGAGCGCTTCATGCGGGATTGCCGCATCAACACCATTTTTGAAGGTTCCAGCGAAATCATGCGGTTGTTCATCGCTCGGGAGGCGCTGGATCCGCATCTTAAAATCAGCGGCGCGGCTTTGAATTCTCAATTGCCGCTCTCGCAACGACTGAAGGCTGCTTTCAAAGCGGGGATGTTCTACGCTGGATGGTATCCACGGCAGTTTCTGCCATTCGGCGGCGAAAGTCTGCGCGGCCAGCATCCGCGCTTGGCCAAACATCTCCGTTACGCTTCCCGCACCAGCCATCGCCTGGCGCGGCGCCTGTTCCAGGCGATGGTCCGTTTCGGCCCAAAGCTGGAGCGAGAGCAAGTATTGCTGGGCCGGTTTGTCGAAATCGGCACCGAATTGTATGCCATGGCTGCGAGCTGCGCGCGGGCGCAAAGCCTGCTGGGCCATGGCAGCAAGGAACAAAATGCCGGGCTGCTGGACCTCGTGGATTATTTCTGCCACGCCTCGCAGCTGAGGATGGACCGCGCCTTCGATGGTCTTCGGCATAACACCGACCGAGAGGGCTATCGCCTCGCCCAACGGATTTTAAGCGCAGAGAAAACCCTGCTGGAAGAAGGAATCGTGCACCGTGATTTCTGAGCGGGGATTGTTAGATTTGAGACGGCAGAAGATATGCTTCGAGTCGAGCTGCGGGCATGCCGGAAGGATCGATGAGATGAGCCGCCCGCCGGCTTTTTCGGGGTCAAAATTTGCGCGAATGCGTATGTGTCGTATAATCGGATTGTGAACAAAGCGAATAAAGTTCGACCCCAGAATTCTGGAGTCAATCCAGGATCTGAGATGCCTCCGCTGGAGCAAGTGATTCCCGAAGGAGAGATGGATAAGCTCTCTACCCTCCAACTCGTGGACATCATTTCCCACAAGTTGGTGATGCAGGGCGCCATCCCGGCGGACATGACGCTGCTTCGCCGACGCGTTGAGGAAATGGAGGAGATGCAGGATCAGGCCCGCGCCGCCGTGGAGAAGTTGAGCGAAGCCGTGGACAAACTGCGCGCCCCGGCCCTTCGTCTGGGCACCTTGCTTCAAACGCTGCCCAAAGGACGCGCCTTGGTTTGCGCCAATGGCTCCGATTACGTTTGCAGTGTTGATCCTTCCGTGACTGAGGTAGCTCTCGAAACGGGCAACCGCGTTCTGCTCAACGAGGCCTTCGCCGTCACCGATTCCTTTGGCTTCGACAAAAACGGACCGGTGGTGAAAGTAGTGGAACTGCTCTCCGACAGCCGGATTCGGGTGGGCAATGAAAGCGGGATTTCCGATCTAGTAGTGGTGCGCTCATCGCTCCTCCTGAAAGAGAAATTAAAAGCGGGGCTGGATGTGCGGTTGGATGGCAACCAACGCGTGGCGGTCGAAGTGATCGGGACCTCGAAGCGCTTGGACCGGGCGCTTTCTCGAGTGGAACCCATCCCTTGGGAACAAATTGGCGGACAGCAAGAAGCGGTACAGGCCATTCGCGACTCGATCGAACTGCCATTTTTGCACGCGCATTTATTTCGCCGCTTCAATCATCCGGTGCCCAAAGGCTTTTTGCTCTATGGACCGCCAGGATGCGGAAAGACCCTCCTGGGCAAAGCGACTGCGCATAACCTTCGCCTTCAAATCAAAGCCGAGACCGGAGAGGATCGCCCGGAATTTTTCCTCAATGTCAAAGGCCCGGAAATATTAAATATGTGGCTGGGCGAATCGGAGCGCCAGGTGCGCGACTTGTTTGCCCAATGCCGGGAAAAGGCCGCCGAGGGCCAACTCGCCTTTCTTTTCATCGACGAGGCTGAATCCATTCTCGGCACACGTCACGCCTCGCGCATGGGGACGAACATTCTTTCTACCCTGGTGCCGATGTTTTGCACTGAGATGGACGGCATCGAGCCGCTGCAAAATGTGGTCGTCATTCTGGCTTCCAATCGGGCTGACCTGATTGACCCTGCCATCTTGCGCCCAGGCCGAATTGACCGGAAGATCCGCGTGAGGCGCCCCGACAAACTCGCGGCGCACGAGATCTACAAGATTTATCTGACCGCCGATCTGCCCCTGGCCTCCGCTCGGGAGGAGATGACCGAGACTGTTGTCGAGGCCCACTATGCAAAATCGGACGAGAACCGCTTTTTGGATATTACCTTTCGCAGCGGACGGCACGATTACCTTTATCGAGGCGATTTGGCCAGCGGCGCCATCATCGCGGCGATAGTGGAGCGGTCGAAAGAATTTGCCATCAAGCGCTCCATCGAACTGAAGCGCGAGTCCCCCATCACGGTGCAGGATTTACTCCAGGCCTTGGAGAAGGAATATCGTGAGAACGATCTGTTCCCTCCCAGCGACATCACCGAAGACTGGTTGAAGCTGACTGATTTTGATCCCGGAAATGTTGTGCGCTTGGGGCCGTATCGGACCGGCGACGCCAAATCGAATTCCAGCTCGGTTTGAGCAATCGCCTGTTTGAACGGGTCAAAGCCTAAATGGGTGTTCGCCCCCTGATAAAAGAAGGGGTTGAGGGAAGGTTCAGGCAATGACATTTTGTTGAGTTCAAAATAGTGACTGTGACGACGCGATGCTAAAGTGACCGGAACGACGGTGAAGCGGTTTGACCAGAAGTGAATCATGGACATTCAATTCGGCATTGAGACAGAAATCGGGATCAGCCGCGAAAAGACTGAGGGGCTGGATGTGGTGGCCGAATCGATTGCGCTGGTCCGCAGCGCGACCGCCCCCGGCGTGCGCATGCGCTGGGATTATAGTTGCGAGGATCCTCACTGCGACGCCCGCGGCTTCCGGGTGAAGGAATTGCTCCAGGACACGGATGAGGCTAATTACTTCGCGCAGGACGCGCAACGCACGCTCACCTTCCACGAGATAAAGAGTGATCTGGTGCTGCGCAATGGGGCCCGGTTTTACAACGACCACGCCCATCCGGAGTACTGCACCCCCGAATGCACCACCCTGCTGGAAATTTTGCAGCAGGATTACGCGGGAGATGCGCTGCTCATGGCCTGCGCCAAGACCTTGGGCCAGAAATCGGACAACCCGGTGTTGCTTTACAAGAACAATACTGATTTTCGCGGCCACAGTTACGGCTGCCACGAGAATTACCTCATGCCGCGCACCATCACCTGGGACGTGCTTAGCCAGGCCATCATGGCCTTTTTCGTGACTCGCCAGATCGTATGCGGAGCCGGAAAATATGGCTGGGAGGAAGAGGATAAGTTTATCAAATCTGGCTTTCAAGTCTCGCAACGAAGCGACTTCTTTTCCGAACTCCAAAGCGTGGACACCATGCAGCGGCGCCCCATCGTTAACACTCGCGATGAGCCACACGCCAATAATGAAAAGTATCGCCGTTTCCATGTCATTATCGGGGACACCAATCTTTCGCTCTACTCGAATTTTTTAAAAATCGGCACCACCACTCTCGTTTTGCAGGCGCTGCTCAACGGCGCCCCGCTGGAACGAGTCCCCGTTGTGGCCGACCCGCTGCTGTCCCTGCGGAACATTTCGCGTGATATTAGCTGGCAATGGCTGTGCCGGCTTGCCAGCGGGCAAAAGACCACGGCCATCGACATCCAGCGGACTTACTTGCAACTGGTGCGCGAGTTCTGCCCCTCCCTGGCGCCGGAGTGGAAAGCGGTGGTGGAAATGTGGGAGAAAGTGTTAGCCGATTTGGAACGCGATCCGCTTTCGACGGCCGATCGGCTGGATTGGGCCGCCAAATACAAATTAATTGAGAGCTTTCGCGAATCGGAGGGCTTGGAAGAAAGCGACCCCTGGCTGCGGAGTCTGGATCTTTCGTATCACCTGTTGGATCGGCAGCAGGGTTTGTTTTATGGACTGATGGATCAGGGGGCCTTCAAACTTCCCTATTCCTATCTGGAGATCACCAGCCACAGCTTGTGTCCTCCTTCCACGACCCGGGCGGCGGTGCGTGGGCGATGTGTGGAGAAATTTGGCGCGGCGGTGCAGGCGACCCAATGGGATTACATCCTGTTGCATGGAGCGCACAAGAAGATCGAACTTGATTTGCGCAACCTCTTCGACCCCAATCTGGTGCGGCAGAGCCTAAAAGTAATTGGCAACGCCAAATGCGTGGAAGATTTGTGCCAGCTTAAATTTGCAAAGATCGTATAGTGAAGTAAGTAAATGAATCGGAGTTAATAACGTTATGCCAGATCGAATTCAAAAACCTCAACCGGCCACCCCGGCTCCTGGCGGAAGCGGCGGCGAGGCCCCGCGCGCCCCGCAAGTGGACAAGCCCAACACTGACGAATTGCTCAAACGGATGCGCAAGGTCGATCCCGATCAAGCCAAACGCTATCGTCAACGGACTGGCCAATGAACGGCGATTTCCTGGCCTTGCTGCCAAAAAACCCGTTCACTCAGGTTCCGGCCATCTCGGCCTCTGCTCCGGAACCAATACAGGCCACCACCGTTTTCGCTTTTCACTGCGCGGACGGAGTCATTATCGCCGGCGACCACCGCGCCACGGCCGGCAACACGGTTTTTTCGGACAAGACGGAAAAAATCCTGGAATTGGATTCCCATTCCTTGATGGCCATTGCGGGCGTTCCTGCGACCGCCTTTGAGATGGCGCGAACACTCCAAACCACTTTCGAGTTTTACCGGCGCAGCCAATTGCAACCCATGAGCCTGTCCGCCAAAATTCGCGCTCTCTCCAAGTTGCTCCGCGACAATTTACCCGGTACTTTGCAAGGCTTTGGAATCGTGGCCCCCATTTTCGCGGGGATTGAAACCACTGATCCTGCGGCCAAACCGGCGATTTATTTTTACGATCCTTTGGGCGCTCAATTTGAAGCCGCCGAATTTGCCGGGTCCGGGTCCGGCAGTGGCAGCATCAAGAGCGTGCTTCATTTCCTGGAAAAATGGGGCAAGCCGCACCCTTCGGAGATGCCGCTGGATCAAGCGGCTACTTTGGCCAACCGCTTGTTGATGACCGCTGCTGAATTTGACACCGCTACCGGGGGCGTGCATCCCGACCGACAGTTGTTTGCGACCATCAAACTCCTCTCTCGCGATGGTATCCAGACCCTCTCCTTCGGTGAACAGGATCGGTGCTGGCAGGAGGCCTCGGCATGACCGAGGAACCGTATCGCTGGCTGGAGGCGATTGGCAATCGTCGCGAATACATCCGGGATCAGTTGAAAGGCGGCACCCCCGTATTTGCCCTCTCCCGTCCGGAAGGCATTCTGCTGTTAGGCATCGGCCATGGTTCATCCAAGGTGTTTGAGGTTTACGACCGCCATGCCTTGGCCGCGCTGGGTCATCCCGTGGATATCGAGAAAGTCCGCCAGACCGCCATCGAAGCCGCTCATCTGGAAGGTTTCAACCGCTCCTCCCAGGATGTGACCTTGCGACGGCTGATCAGCTTTGCCTTGAGCGCAACGCTCAAAAGCAGTTTTGAACAAATTTTTTCGCCGCCCCTGATGGTCGAAGCCATCTTCGCCGAGTTGGGCGCGACCCCGGCGGAGGATGTGCTCGTGCGCGTGCACTATGATGGCAATCATCATTATGAAAGCTCCGGCACGCTGCTGGCCCACAGTGATCCGAAACGGGAGGACGAGGCGGCGGCCTGGCTCCGGCAAAACCTTAAGCCGGCTGACTCGCTGAGCAAAGCCGCCAGCGCCTGTCTGACCGTCTGGCAGGCTCTGATGGACGCCAAGCCTTTTGCTGATCTTTCTTTACCCAAGGAGCCTTTGCTTCAGCTCAATGGCAAACTGGCCGAAGCAGCGCTGCTGGATCGCAAATTGCCCGGTCCCGTTCACTATCGCACTCTCCAACTCAACAGTTTAAAAAATTAGCAGGCCTCTCATGTCCCAGCGGATCACAGGGTTGGAAACAGAATATGGCTGCCTCATCCAACCACCCGTCCAGGTGCAGGACGTTCTCCCCCGGGTTCGCGATTGGCTGTTTGAAAATGATCGCTATGGTTTGATCGACCTGCACGACCGCGATTGGGACGAGCCGGCTGGGAATGGGGGCTTTTTGTTTAATGGGGGCCGCGTCTATATTGACATGGGCCACATGGAATACTGCACGCCCGAATGCGCTTCCACTTCCGACGTGGTACGCTACGACCGGGTAGGGGACCTCCTCCTCCAGGAGGCCGTTAATGCCCTGAAGCTGCGCGACAAAGTCAGCTTCATCCGCAACAATGTGGACCACTACACCGGCGCCACTTTTGGCTGTCACGAAAACTATTCCCTGGATAGAAAGGCGCCGCTTCACGAAAAAAATGTCCTCTCGCTGCTCGCATTTCTGACGCTTAGGATTTTGTTCACCGGCGCGGGGCGCGTCGGCTCCATCCGTCCCTCTCGATTCCGCGGTGAAGTCGTGCAACGCGAGGATGCGGCCCTCTTTCAGATCAGCCAGCGCGCCGATTATATTCAGAACGACTTCTTCGAGTGGGTTCAACACAACCGCGCCATCATAAACACCCGCGACGAACCGCTGGCCGACCCTCGCCAATTCCGTCGGCTCCATCTCATCCACGGCGATAGTAATGTCCTTCCGGCGACTAACTTTTTGAAAGTCGGCACCACCCGCCTGGTGTTGGACCTTCTGGACGCGGACGAACTTCCCGACATGGCCCTCCACGACGCCGTCACCGCGTTGCGTCTGCTCTCCCGCACCCTCGCCCCGCCCTGGTGCGTGCCACTGGCGGACGGCAAGCTGGCCGATGCCGTGGAATTGCTCAGCATCTTTCATCAGAAGGCGAAACAACTTTTTAAAGGGCGGGACGCTGAAACAGATGAGTTGCTTAAATTGTGGAACCGGGTTCTGGACGGACTGTCTTCAGACCTCAACTCGTTGATTGGCCTGGTGGATTGGGTTACCAAGGAGTATTTGCTGCGGCAGTTCTGCAAGAGCGAAGGGCTGGAATGGGGCCACCCCTGGCTCGAATCCCAGGACTTGGAATTCCACCACATTGACGTCGAGCGCAGCCTCGGTCTCGCTCTGGCCAATGTCGATGGATGCTGGGAACCCGCCGGCCTGGAAAAAGCTATGTCCGAACCGCCCAGCGATTCCCGCGCCCACGCCCGCAGCCGGTTGATGCGGGAAATCCAAGGTAAAGAATCCTCCTATTTCCTGGACTGGGAGGCAGTGGAGGTGCCCAACCAGAAGCGCACCCGCCTGCTGAATCCCTTCCAGCCTTGACCCTCCTGGATATTGGAACGCCCTCTGCTTGCACACCCCTCAGGAAGGCCAGTTCATTTGGCTGGCCAATGGCGGTGAGTTATTCTAGTTTATGCAATTATGATGAAGAATTTGAGCTTTTTCGTGGGCCTCCTATTAGTGGCTGGGTGCACCATGCCGAATCAGGCGCGATACCAGGTGTTATCCGCTACCCCGAGCGGCGAAGCGCGCCCCGCCGCCACTGCCGCCGATCAACAGATTGTCAAAGAGATTTTGCAAACCGTGGCCGGATCTTTGAAATTAAAGGACATGACCGGGGTTTCCCTGGTTCCCAACACCATTGCGTATTATCAGGAGATTGATTCAAACAATCCTGTCAAATTGATTGCCTGGAGTGAAGGACCCAAAATTTTTATAGAAATGATGCACTGGCCCGAGCAGATCGGAGAGACTCTCCCCTACCGCAGCACCCGGGAATACATTGAATCGGAACTGAAGCGGAAGTTTGGAGAACGTTCCTCGGTTGTGGCCTTTAAAAATCTTGGCGCCAAGACAGAGAGTCCACATTAAGAACCGGTTTTAAAATTCCGTGAGGTCTTGCTTTCGAGGAAAAGGCTGGGCGACAAGGCTTCTCCCTCCCCGTGATGTAGCGGCGCACGATTGATGCGGCGGAAAACCCCTGCGACCGCGGGACCTTCGCTTTGCACAATCGAGGTTTCCCCCTCCATCTGAAGCTCGGTCGGGAAATCGACTTCTGCTTTCCCCTCGTTCGAGGAGGAGAGGAAGAGGCAAAGGACCGCGGGCTGCGCGACCAGAGCCAGGAAGTATGGAGACAAATTGAAAAGTTATAAGTCAAGATGTGACCCCGTGACCCGCAGAGCCTGCCCAGCGCCTGAATTCCCTGGAGATCAGACCCTTCGCACATTCCAGATCGTCAATGTCGCCGAGCAACACACCTCAGCGCCTCCTTTTTTATCGTGCGCAACCCTCGCCCAATGCCTAAATTAGACCAAATTTCATGGTGAAAGTAACTTCAATCAGCCCGCCGGTCGCGACGGCCACGGCGCAAATAGAATTGCTTCTGCACACCGATAGCCTGGTGAAGGAGTACCGGAAACGCCGGGTGGTTAATGGCGTCTGCATCAATGTGAGCGCCGGCGAGATTGTGGGTCTCCTGGGTCCCAATGGCGCGGGCAAGACCACCACCTTCAACATGGTCGTGGGCGTGGTGCGGCCCGACGAGGGCTCGGTTAATTTCCAGGACCAAAATGTCACGCGCTTGCCCATGCACAAACGGGCGCGACTGGGCATGGGTTACCTCACGCAGGAACCATCGGTTTTTCGCAAACTGACGGTCGAGCAGAATATTTTGGCCATCCTCGAAACCTGCAAAATGAATCGCGCCGAGCGAAAACTCCGGCTGAAATATTTGCTCGAAGAACTCGACCTCACGGCTTTGGCCGGCAATAAAGCCTATACCTTGAGCGGCGGAGAAAAGCGGCGTTTGGAAATCACCCGCGCGCTGGTCACCAGCCCCAAACTGCTGTTGCTGGATGAACCTTTCAGCGGCATCGATCCCATCGCGGTTTATGAGGTGCAGAAAATTGTCCGCCGGCTCAAGGAACGCGGCTTGGGAATTTTAATCACCGACCACAATGTGCGCGAGACGTTAAAGCTGGTGGACCGGGCTTACCTGATTCATAAGGGAGAAGTCGTTTGCGCGGGCGACGGTGAGTTTCTGGTAAATGATCCCAAGGCGCGGGAGATCTATCTGGGCCCGGACTTCAATTTGTAGGTCGCTAAATTTCCGAACGAGGAATTGATCGGCTCTGGCCTTCTCTATGCTACGAGGCGAACGTCCAGACGATTGTTAAATTTACCAACTTTATAACGACTAAAAAGATGTCTTTCAACGTCTTACTAATAGATGCACGGGTGTCGAGCCCCAACGAAACTATGAACCAAACCGAAAATGAAAGCATGGCAGCGCGAGATAACGCAACTTTAAAACAGGCTCTAAAGGCCTCAAAGGCAGGCCGCCGGGGCCAGCCAGGCAAGGCCGCCTTTACATTAATTGAACTGCTGGTCGTGATTGCCATTATTGCGATTTTGGCCGCCATGCTTCTCCCCGCTTTATCTCAGGGCAAGGAAGCGGCCCGGCGCATTGCCTGCATCAACAACCTCCGTCAGCTTTCCCAATCTTTGGTCATGTACGCTGACGATGAAGATGGGCAATTCCCGCCGCGCATGGCCCCGTTCTGGCCCACTCGACTGCAACCCTATTATGTTAATACGAACCTCTTGCGATGTCCGACCGACCCGCAGCCTGCTCTCCAGCGCAGCTATCTTTGCAATGGGTGGGATGATTATTTTGAATCCACTCTCGATTCGACTAACTGGCTCGCCTTTAAGAACCATCTTTGGCCCGCCGGAATGAAGGAACAGGAAATTCGTCAACCCACTGATACCATTACTTTCGGCGAAAAGGTTAGCGATTCCCGCCATTATCACCTGGATTTGTACCAGGCGGATGAAATTCAGCAGATCGAGCAAGGGCGGCACGGCTCCAAGCTTGGCGGGAAAGGAAGGGGTTCGGATTTTGCGTTTGCGGATGGCAGCGCGCGTTTTCTCCGCTACGGCCAGTCGATTTCTCCAGTCAACCTTTGGGCGGTTAACGATGCGTGGCGAACGAATTCTGCCACGGGGCCATAATCGGCCGCGGCGGGCGTGGTGACTAATTTTTGGGCATGAGGACGGAGGACTCCTTTAGCGGGGTGCGCGACGTAATGTGTTCAATGTAGAGAATTCCCTTTTTTATGACGACCGTATCTTCTCATGGTGGCGGCTGGCTTAGATTGCTGGTCTATGCAGTTCTGTTGGTTTTTCTGGCTGCCCTCCTCTATCGCGAGGCGAGCCTGGGGAGGCAACTCGGTTCCTTACCGGTCCTCCTGGTCTTTCTGGCCGGCACCAGCCATGTCCTCGCAGGCATTCCATGGCGTCAAGAATATGTTAGGAGGCTCTTTGGTTGGGCCACTTGGGCCTGCGTCGGCCTGGGGGCGATTCTTTCGATGCGCCTGATGTTGCCGATTTAAGCGCCGGGAGCGGGCGCTCTCCGATCTCTGATCATTTTCGTTGATACACCCGGACGTAGTCCACAACCATCGCCTGCGGGAAGGGGGTGCTCACATCGGGCTTGCCCGGCCAGTTGCCGCCCACGGCGAGATTCAAAATCAGATGAAATCGTTGATCAAAGGGAGCGGGAAAGGAATTGGTTCGAGTGTGCCACGTCCTCTGCGTTTGATAGAGCTCGTCATCGACGTACCACCTCATCGCACTTGGTTCCCACTCAAGATGGAAGACGTGGAACTCATCTGCAAATGAGCGGGTGGAGAGCGTGTAACTGGCGCCTTTGTGGTCGCTTCCCTTCAATGCATCCCCGTAATGCAGGGTGCCATAGACCTTATTTGGCTCGTGTCCCAGGAGTTCCATGATGTCGATCTCGCCGCTGTTGGGCCAGCCGCCGTATCGATCGTCGGAAGGCATCATCCAGATGGCCGGCCAGATTCCTTTTCCTTGCGGGAGTTTGGCGCGTATGTCCAGCCGGCCGTAACGCCAATCGCCCTTATGCCGGGTGCGGATGCGCGAGGAGGTGTAACCGCGCGTCCCGCCTGGGCCGGTGTAATCCTCACTGCGCGCTTCGATAAACAACAGGCCATCGCGGACACGCACATTGTTCGTCACATAATACTGCAGCTCATTGTTACCCCCGCCTTGAGCGTTTACCTCGAATTCCCATTTTGATAGATCCAGAGCATGGCCTGCGAATTCGTCGTTCCAGACGACCGCCCAACCGGGCAGATCATCCGCCGACAGGGCCGTGCTGGCCATCAGCAACACGGCGAAACTAAGAGGCGCGCATTTCGGCATGAGTTTATTAATGGGTGCAGGGCCAGGATTTTCAAGCGAGCAATTCTTCAATCACCTGGCCGTGCACATCGGTAAGCCGCCGGCGGCTGCCATTATGATAAAATGTCAGGCGTTCGTGGTCCAAACCCAGGAGACGCAGCACTGTGGCGTGGAAATCATATACTTTGACGGGGCTTTCACCGGGGAAATAACCCACTTCGTCGGAGGAACCAAAACCAAAACCCGGCCTCAGCCCCGCCCCAGCCATCCAAATCGTGAAGACGTGCGGGTGATGATCCCGCCCCTTGGCGCCTAGCCCCTGGGTAATAGGAGTGCGTCCGAACTCGGTGGTCCAAAGCACCAAGGTATCTTCGAGCAGGCCGCGAGCTTTCAAATCTTTGAGGAGACCAGCCAGGGGTTTGTCCATGATGGCCGCTTGTTGGGTGTGGTTCTCGCGCAGGTTTTCGTGGCCATCCCAGTTGATGCGCGGCTGGCCGAAAGCCCCGCCGTGGAAGAGTTGAACAAATCTGACCCCGCGTTCCAGGAGGCGGCGGGCCAGCAAACAGTTCCTTCCGAAGCCACTCGTCAGGGGAACATCCAGTCCGTAGAGGTTTTTGATGGCGGCGCTCTCACTCTCGAAACTAACAACTTCAGGCACGCTAACCTGCATTCGCGCCGCCAGCTCGTAGGAACGGATGCGCGCCGCCAGCGTCGAATCTGCCGGATTGGTGTCGAGGAATTCCTGGTTTAGATGGCCTAGCAAATCCAGACTGGCCTTGCGGCGTTCCGGAGAAATCTCCTTCGGCGTGTTGAGATCGACAATGGGCTCGCCGGCGGTCCGAAAGGCCACCCCCTGATGCACAGCCGGAAGGAAACCGGATGTCCAATTGATCGCGCCCCCGGCGGGAAGCTGCCGCGGGTCCGGCAAAACGACGAAGGCAGGCAAATCCTGGTTTTCCGAGCCGAGACCGTAAGAGAGCCAGGCGCCCAGACAGGGGAAACCATTCATGGTGAAGCCCGTGTTCATCTGGAAGGTCGCCGGAGTGTGATTGGAGCTTTTCGCCGTCATCGAATAAATGAAGGTCATGTCATCGACACAGGTGGCCAGGTTGGGCAGCAGCTCACTCATCCATAAGCCGCTCTGGCCATGCTGGCGAAAAGCAAAGGGGCTTTTCATGAGGCGGCCAGGCTGGCCGAAGAACGTATCGATCTTGCCCTTGCCAGTCAGATCTTCTCCATCATGCCTGATGAGGTCCGGCTTGTAATCGTAAGTGTCGAGATGACTTACCCCTCCACACGCGCAAATGTGAATCACCCGCTTGGCCTTCGCTGGAAAGTGCGCCGGCTGCGGGACATACGGGGAAGCGAGCGGAGACCTGGGCAGAGCCGCCATTGCCGCCTGGCCTTGTTCCTCGTTCAACAGCCAAGCCAGAGCAAGTCCGCTGACTCCACCGCCCACTTCCCATAAAAAGTGGCGTCGTGTCGGCTTCAAATGCATTTCATTCCCCATCCTCGGGCGGTCGCTCATCCTCGCTTCGTAACGCCATTATACGCTCGCTGCAAGGTTCTTATATCGAGTTTCTTCATCTGAAGAATTGCCTTCATGACTCTGTTGGTTTTTCTAGCATCCTTGTCCTGCAACATCTCGCCTAAAAGAGTGGGCACAATCTGCCACGAAACTCCATATTTGTCCTTAAGCCAGCCGCACTCTATCTTTTCTCCACCCTTGGAGAGCTTCTCCCACAACTCGTCAATTTCTTCCTGCGTCTTGCAATGCACTACGAACGAGATGGCCGGAGAAAAAGTGGTTTGAGGACCGCCATTTAACGCAATGAATTCCTGGCCTTCGATCTCAAATGTCGCGGTCATTACCGTCCCCTTCGGTCCAGGGCCGGTGTCTCCATAACGAGTAACGTCTCCAATCTTTGAGTTCTTAAAAATTGAGGTATAAAAATTCATGGCTTCCTGCGCTTTGCCATTGAACCACAAAAATGGAGTGATCTTTTGCATATTGATGCGCCTTAATTTCTAAAATCAACAGCTCTAATGGAGCAAATCATTGCGGTCTCCTGCAATCTTATTTGTGGCCAACGCCACGGCAAGCAACACCTGCGAAATTATTTCGAGCCGGCTGGGTAGCCCTACGACCGCCGGTGCCGATCCAATAGACCATTGCGCTCCAGAAGATGGGGATGTTTATCTCGCGCTACGGAGGTCCAGCTTGCAGTGGAACTGCGGGACGGCGAACTGCGGCTGTGCATCCGAGACAACGGTATCGGATTCGATGAATCACGTGGTGAACGAAATTCCATCAAATCGAGCCAAGCCGGACAAGGGGCCCATCCGAAGATATCCATCCGGGGACTGCGCGGACTTGCCTCCGGCTAATTTCCAGGAGCCCTCCGCATGAACCTTGTAGCAGCCGGCGTGAGTCGGCTCATTATTTTCCCCGGAAAGATCAGAGCCGACTCACGTCGGCTGCTACTATGGGTTTATGGCCGCGAAATAGCCTGAATCAGGGCTGTTGCGGAAACGTCGAATCCAGTGTGCGCCCTAAATCCCGGATGAGCATGTTAGACATTTCGGTGAAAAGAAGCTAATGGCAGTCAATAAACGCGCAGAGCTTAAATCGGCTCGCAATTTTCGAGGTCATTGGACTTTGGACATTGGGCTTTGGGCTTCCCGGCTCATAGGGGTGCTTTGCGGCCTGGCGTTTTTCATCAGTGGTGGATCAGGCGCGCCCCTAGCCATTGCAGACATCTCATCCGGGAGCCCGGCTACCCAGCCGCCGACCTCCCTTCCGACCTCGAATACGGCCGAAATTTTGACGAGCCTACAATTCGAAATCTCCGGCGAACTCAACACAAACCAAGTGCTTCGCCTAAAGGGCGCCGACGCGCGGCAGCAGATTTTGGTCACGGCTCACTTCGACAGCGGCGCGTTGCGCGATTACACGCGGGGAGTCAGCTACCAGGCAACTCCCGCGGGCGTTGTGCAAGTGAGTGATGCGGGCCTCATAACCCCGTTGGCCGATGGCATGGCTAAGGTCACGGCCAAAAGCGATGAAGGCCCGACTGCTGCACTCGCGGTGTCTGTCGAAAACGCGGTGAAAGTGAAACCCATCAATTTTGCGAATCAGATAGTGCCCATCTTTACTAAGGCCGGGTGCAACGGGGGTGGATGCCACGGCAAATCCGGCGGGCAAAATGGTTTCCGGCTTTCATTGCTGGGATTTGAACCCGCTGAGGATTATGAGCATCTGGTCAAAGAGGCCCGCGGACGACGGCTTTTTCCCGCTTCCCCCCGCAACAGCCTTTTGCTGTTGAAGGGCACCGCCACCTTGCCTCATGGAGGAGGCAAACGATTCGAGCCGGATTCTGACGATTACAAATTGCTCGTTCGCTGGATTGGTCAAGGAATGCAATATGGCTCTCCGAGGGATCCCACGGTTGAGCGAGTCGAAGTGTTTCCCAGGGAACGGACCATGCCATTGACCGGTGAACAGCAACTGGTTGTTCTGGCTCACTACACCGATGGCTCGGTGGAGGACGCAACGCGTAGCGCGCTTTTTGAGCCAAATGACAAGGACATGGCGAGCGTCGATCCCCGCGGCCGCGTCAAAACCTTTGGCCAGCCGGGTGATTTTTCAGTCATGGTGCGTTACCAAGCCAAAGTGGCGGTCTTTCAGGCCATCCTGCCGCTAGGGGCGCCCGTGGAGCAATTGCCGGCCACCAATAATTTCATCGACGAACTGGTTTTTAAAAAGCTGAAAAAAGTCGGCATGCCACCCTCGGACATCTGCGACGATTCTACCTTTATCCGGCGCGCCTCGGTCGATATAGCGGGGCGATTGCCGACACCCGAGGAAACACAAAGATTCCTGGCAGCAACCGAGACCCGCAAACGCGAGCAATGGATCGATTACCTCCTTGATAGCCCCGACTACGCAGATTATTTCGCAAATAAATGGAGTGCGCTGCTTCGCAACAAACGGGGGGAGGCGACGCACACGCGCGGGACTTACGCATTTCATGCCTGGGTGCGGGACAGCCTGTTAGAAAATAAACCTTACGATCAATTTGTCCGGGAGATTTTGATGGCTTCTGGTGACATCAGCCAGAACCCGCCGGTCGCCTGGTATCGGCAAGTCAGGACTCCCAACGCGCAATTGGAGGACACGGCTCAACTTTTTCTCGGCCTGCGCCTTCAATGCGCCCAATGCCATCATCACCCCTTCGAGAGGTGGAGCCAGCGGGATTACTATGGATTTGCCGCTTTCTTCTCGCAGGTTGGGCGCAAATCCGGGAATCAACCTGGGGAAGAAATCATTTATCACAAGCGCGGCGCTCCCTCCGCAACCAACAAAAAAACTCAGGAAGCGGTGGAGCCGGCGGGTCTCGGAGCCAAGACGGCCACTATGACGCCCGACGATGACCCACGCCAAGCTCTGGTTGATTGGCTCAATGGCCGAAGCAGCGGCGCGGGGGCCTCGGCTGCGAAGGAGAACCCCTTCTTCGCCCGCGCCCTGGTCAACCGTTATTGGAAACATTTCTTTAATCGCGGATTAGTGGATCCGGAGGACGACATGCGCGAGACAAATCCCCCGACCAATCCTGAGTTGCTCCAGGCCCTGGCCAAAAATTTCAGCGCGGGTGGATACGATCTGAAAAACCTGGTTCGGACCATTTGCCGTTCGCAAACTTACCAACTCAGCGCGGTGCCAAATAAATACAATGCCGTCGATCGGCACAATTTTTCGCGCTATTATCCGAAGCGCCTGACGGCAGAAGCGTTGTTCGATGCCGTCAATCAAGTGGCCAACGCGGAAAGCAAGTTCGATGGTTTGCCCGCCGGGACGCGCGCCGTGCAATTGCCGGACAACAGTTTTAACAGCAGTTCCTATTTCCTGACGGTTTTCGGGCGTCCAGAAGGGGCGAGTTCATGCGAGTGCGAACGCTCGCAAGATGCCAGCCTGGCGCAAAGCCTGCATCTGTTGAATGCCAAAGAAATCCAGGAAAAACTCTCCACCGATCAAGGCCGCGCAGCCTTGCTGGCCTCAGACAAACAACGTCTCGATGAACAAAAAATCGCCGAACTGTACGACTGGGTTTATTCTCGCGACCCGGATAGCGACGAATTGAAACTGGCGAAAAGTTATTTAGACAAAAAGGTCAAAGGTAAAGACGAGAAAGAGACGACCACCGCCAAACGCCAAGCCTACGAGGACATCCTTTGGGCTTTAATCAATACCAAGGAGTTCCTCTTCAATCACTAGGTTCGGTGGCGCTCAGGAAATCTCCCGGCTATCAATCGCGCTATTCAGCAAGTCTGGCTGGATTCAGAGGCAGACCCTGTGTTCATTCGTAAGCGTCAGGTGAAGCGCATCTAGGCGGAGCCGGGCGAGGGTGGCATGGTTGCTCCGTGCAGACATCCAAACCTTTATTTCTGAGGAGCCGGACCAACCCTCAAGCTTGTTACACGCCTAAACAAATCCGCCAGCTT
>JBBRPK010000054.1:0-33876 GCA_038228235.1 Verrucomicrobiota bacterium | reverse complement strand
CGGAGGGTTTTCGGGGAAAAGGCCGACTGGCTTCGTTGCTCCTCGGTCGCAGATCGCTGGCGGATATGCTCCCCTCGTCGCGCCTCGCCATCCGGCCTTTTCCCCGAAAACAGGACCCCACGGAATTTTAAAACAGGCTCTAAGTAACTTTGAAAAGTCGTTCGTTTTTGCGATCTTTGCGTTCTCTGCGGTTTAACAAGGGCTGCTCTCCGGTGGCGGGCCCCACGGAATTGATTCCGGCTCTCCAGTGAAATATCGCCCGTTATCCGGTGTCGATTCGTGTTCCATCCGTGGTTAAAATTCGTCAACGGCGCAGACAAAAACCCCAAGAACTCGCCGCGTGAGGGCACGCCGCCTACACGAAACGGCGGGAAATCGGCTGCTTTGTAGGCCCGGTCCCCTGACCGGGCGATTTTTAAAACACGCTCTGAGACAGATTTGCGCTTTCTGCCGTTTCCGGTTCGGGCCTTCGCGGGGGGCGTCGGTGGCTGGCGCTGATCGGATCAGGCTTGGCGCGGGCCGCTGGGATGGTTTAATCCACCCTCGTGGCACTCGGACTCCAGAGAGCGATTTGAGGTCCAAGGCCGAACACTCAGGCGCAGCCTTGGGCGGCCTGGTATTGTTGGTGGGCCGTGTCTCATTTCCGTCGCGACTGTCGTGAAATAAAGCAGTGGGCGGAGTTAAACGCGCCGGACGCAATATGCACTTATTTATCCCTGACCCGTTCACATTTTCAGCCGCTGAGGAAGGAGCCGACCTCAAGCAAGCGATGGGCGGTTCCATTACCGACGCCATCGCCGATTGGCTGGCGCCGCAATACCTGCTGGCGGCTCGGGAAAAGCTGACCGGCGCGCCCGACGCCCGGCGGTGGGAAATTTTACGCGAGATTGTCCAGGACTGTACCGTGTTGCGGCGTGGCGACCATTCGGCAGCGCGGCTGCAACTGGATCGCGAGGAGCTCGACTGGCAACGCGCCAACAGCAAGGCGCGAAAGGAACAGGAATTTCGCGAATGGATCAAACGGCCCGACATTCGGAAAGAGTTTTTTCCAGAACCAAGCCGCGGTTTAAGCCCGGAAGCTCTGAAAATGATGGAGGAGGCATTGCACCTGTTATGAACCGGCAGCAAAAACATCCGCAGCTCGCTGTCCGCAACGCCGCCTCTAGGAAGGCGCTCCAACGGCTGGATGAGGCTCTGGAACGCAACACCCGCAGTTTCAGCGCTAAAACAATGAACCTAAAACTCCAACAAATCCGCAGGCGCCTGTTCGGAGATCCGGTGGACGGAGTGACGGGACCCGAGAGGCCCGAAACACCCGAATGAACGCGCCATGACCCGCAACGGAAAAATTGCCCGCCTTCCCCGTGAAATCCGCGATCAACTGAATCGCCAACTCGACAACGGTGAAACCGGCGTCCGGCTGGCGGAATGGCTGAACGGTTTGCCAGAAGTTCAAAAAGTGTTGCAGGCCGACTTCGGCGGACGCCGCATCAGCGAGCAAAATCTCTCCGGATGGAAATCCGGCGGCTACCGCGATTGGCTGGCGCGGCAGGAAGCACTGTCACAGGACCGCGAATTGGCGGCGGATGCCAAAGAATTGACCGAAGCAACCGATAGCCGGTTGACGGATCATCTGGCCACGGTGCTGGCCGCTCGCTACGCCGCGGCGCTGGCGGGCTGGAATGGGGAAGTGACCGAGGAATTTGGCCGCAAGCTCCGCACCTTGCGCAGCCTCTGCCAGGACATCGTCGAATTGCGGCGCGGGGACCACAGCGGCGCGCGGCTGAACATGGAGCGGGAACGGCTGGACGGCGCGCGTGAAAAAACGGAAGAAGATGTGGTGGAGCATTTTAAACGCTGGGTGGAAAACCCGCAAATGCAAGATTGGATTAGCCGGGAGCGTGAGAATTCGATGAGTCCCGAAGACCGTGAGCGTCGGCTGCATCAGATATTTGGTCTGGCGCCCGAAAGCCCGAATGGGGCGGGCACGGGCGGTCCTGAGGCAGGCCCGTTCCCACCAGATCAAACCAGATCAAACCAGATCAACCAGATCAAACCAAATCAAACCGAATCAAGGTGAATCAAGGTGAATCAAGGTGAATCAAGGTGAATCAAGGTGAATCAAGGTGAAATCTCGGGAGCTAATAATGGAACGGCCTGTGTTGGCCCGGAGCCCGACGTTTTGCCCGGCAGTTTTTAATCACCCAATACAGACTGTCAAGATCGCTAACAGCGCAAGTGGCACATTTGCTGCATAGAACCCAATTGCGTGAAAGTATCCCTTAAATGCGCCGAAAATTGGACGGAACTGTCCGATAATGGGACAGTGAGTTCCCTTGAGGCCTATCGCGTCCCTTCTTATTTTGCGAATCTCAATTTGTTCACGCACCCGGAAACCATCTGAAACTCTGAAGGGATATCGAAACCTGCCGCTTCAGCACAAGATGCTGGCCATAACGCTGCTCATCTGCGGGGCGGTGCTCTGTGTTGCGATCGCTGCGCTTTTCGCATTTCAGGTTCTAAACTTCCGCGGAAGTTTCCAGCGCGATACATCCACCCTCGGGGCGATCATCGCAAACAACAGCACCGCCGCCATGGCTTTCAAGGATGAAAAGGCCGCGACCGAGATGGTGACTTCCCTTCAGGCCAATCCCAATGTGTCTTCGGCCTGGCTGGCTTTGCCGGACGGCGCCTTGTTCGCTCACTATGGAAAAGTTGAGAACGTCAAATCCCTCTCGCAGTTTCCGCCGCCGGGCCAATACCGATTTATCGGCGGAGATCTGCTGCTCACCCGGCCGGTCGATCAGGTCGGGACGCTTTACCTGCGCACAAACTACCAGCGGTCGTTTTTCGCATTGTTGCGTTTTTATGGGCTGGTCATTCTTGGCATCCTCATGGTTTCCATCGGACTCGCCGCCTTCCTTTCGGGTCGTTTGGGTCGCAGCATCACTGGTCCAGTCCTGCAGTTGGCTCGAACCGCCCGCATCGTCGGGGACAAAAAGGACTATACTGTGCGCGCCCCCGACACCGGCTGCGGCGACGAACTGGGCGGGCTTACCGAATCCTTCAATGACATGCTCGGCCGCATTCAGAGCCAGGATGCCGCGCTCAGTGTTTCCCAACAAAAGATGGAGGCGTTGATTCACTCGATTGACGGCATTGTCTGGGAACGCACCGCCGATGCATCCCGTTTTACCTTTGTCAGTCGCCAGAGTGAAGACATTCTCGGTTATCCTCCGCAAGCCTGGTTGGACGAGCCAAACTTCTGGGAGGAGAAACTCCATCCCCAGGACGCCGCCAAAGCCATCCGCACCGCCCACGACATGGCTGCCAAGGCTGAGCCCTACACTCAAGAATACCGTATGATGGCTGCCGATGGTCGGACTGTCTGGATTCGCGAGAGCGGGACCATTCTGGTGGAGAACGGACGTCCAATCGCGGTGCGGGGCATCTTCCTTGATATTACCCGCGAGCAATTGGACGCGCAGCAACTGGACAAACTCAACCGGCAGTTGATGGACACTTCCCGTCAGGCCGGCATGGCCGAAGTGGCGACGGGCGTGCTGCACAATGTCGGCAATGTGCTGAACAGCGTGAGCGTTGCCGCCACCCTGGTGGCCGAGAAGTTGCGCGCCTCCAAGCTGACGAATTTGCGGCGCACGACCACCCTCTTGCGTGAACAAAACGGCAACCTCGCCCAATTCTTGACCGACGACCCAAAAGGCAAGCTCATCCCTGAATACATTGCCACGGTGGCGGACCAGTTGGCTGGCGAACAAGCAAAGTTGATCGAAAAAATGGACTCCGTCGGCCATCATATTGAGCACATCAAGGAGATAGTGGCCATGCAGCAGAGCTACGCGAAGAACTCCGGGGTTTATCAGGATTTGCCGGTAGCCAGTTTAGTTGAAGATGCCTTGCGAATGAATGCGGCCGCCTTTGACCGGCATGGAATCGAACTGGTTGAAGAAATAGCTCAGGACCTCCCTCTGGCCCATGTGGATCGGCACAAGGTTTTGCAAATTCTCATCAACCTCCTCCGCAATGCCAAGTATGCCATGGACGGACAGAGCGGAAAAGTCAAACGCCTCGTCGTGCGGGTCGGGTCAACATCTCCCGATACGGTAAGAATCACCATCGCAGATAGTGGGCTTGGAATAGACCCCGATCACCTGACCAAGATTTTCAACCACGGATTTACGACCAAGAAAGACGGTCACGGGTTTGGCCTCCACAGTGGGGCAAACGCTGCGAAAGAAATGGGTGGCACTCTCACGGCCTATAGCGCCGGGCCAGGCAAAGGCGCTGAGTTTACTCTGGAGTTACCCGCCGCCACATCCGTCCGGCCCGAAGAGACTCCAGAAATGCTATGCCAGACATGAAAAGCACAAATCTTCAACCGAACCATCGCATCCTGATCGTAGATGACAATACGAGCATCCACAGCGACTTCCGGGAAATCCTATGTCCCGACCAGACCGGCGATTCCGCTGTCTCTGACATGGAACGGGTGCTCTTCGCGGGGGAGGATGTCGTTCCCAATCAAAAGAGTTTTGAGCTCCACTCTGCTTACCAGGGCGAGGAAGCTTTGGGAATGGTGAACAAGGCGCTGGCGCAGAAACAGCCCTATGCCATGGCCTTTGTGGATGTGCGGATGCCCCCGGGTTGGGATGGGGTGGAAACCATTTCGCGCATTTGGGAAGTCGATCCTGAGCTCCAGATCGTCGTCTGCACTGCTTACTCTGATTATTCCTGGGACGAAATGCGGTCCAAAGTCACCCAACCCGACAGCCTGCTGGTCCTCAAAAAGCCTTTCGACAATATTGAGGTCCAGCAACTCGCCCACGCGCTAACCAAAAAATGGTTCCTCAATTTCCAAACTCGCGTGCAAATTGAGGAGTTGGCCAAAACCAACGATTCTCTAGCCATGTCCGAGGAGCGCTTCTCCAAGGCCTTTCACGAAAATCCCCTTCCCAGCGGCATCCAGAGCTTCCCCGACCAACGGTTCGTGGACGTGAATCAACGCCTGGCCCAGGTCACGGGCTACAAACGCGAGGACATGATCGGCCGCACTGCCGGCGAGTTGTTTCTGTGGGAAAACCCCACCATGGCCGATCAGTGGTATCAGGCTTTGCAGCGTCAGGAGTTGGTGCGGGATCGCGAGGCAAACATCCGCGACCAATCCGGCTCCGTGCGCGAGTTGCTCGTGTCCTTGTCCCCGGTAGCCTTGGGAGGACAACCGCACGCCCTGCTCCTGGCTTTGGACGTCTCGGAGCGTTCTTTGTTGGAGCGCCAGCTCCGACAAGCCCAGAAGATGGAGACCATTGGTCAGTTGGCGGCAGGAGTGGCCCACGATTTCAACAATATCCTCACGGTGATCCAAGGGCACGCCGGCTTGATGCAGCACAAATTGCCGCCCGAAGATCTGCAGCATAAATCGTTGCAAGAGATTACGAATGCGGCTGCCCGTGCTACCACGCTCATCCGCCAATTGCTGATGTTCAGCCGCAAGCAGGTCATGCAGTTCCGGCATTTGGATATCAACCATACCTTGCGCAATGCCCTCAACATGCTGCAAAGGCTGGTGGGCGAACATGTCCAGATTGAATTCCATGCCCAGGAGCCGCTGCCCGCTATCCATGCCGACAGCAGCATGCTGGAACAAATCGCCATGAACCTGGCGGTCAATGCCCGAGATGCCATGCCCAATGGCGGGCGGCTTTCCATCAACGCTTCACTACAGGCTATACATCGGGCCTCCACTCCGCTGGATCCCGAACCTCGGGAAGGTAATTATATTTGCCTGACTTTCACCGATAGCGGTGTCGGAATGGACACACAGGTTCTAAGCCGGATCTTTGAACCGTTCTTCACCACCAAAGGCGTAGGAAAGGGCACCGGCTTGGGGTTGTCCACCGTTTTCGGAATTGTCCGGCAGCATCAAGGTTGGCTGGAAGTAGAGAGTAAGCCGAACAAAGGCACCACCTTTCGCGCCTATTTTCCCCCGAGCGGTAAAGCGGCTGAGAAAACAGACCCGGCGACTGATTCCGCTCTGCGCAGCGGCCACGAAACTGTGCTCGTGGCTGAAGATGAAGACACTTTGCGAGAGATGGTGGTTCAGGTTCTCAAGACGCAGGGTTATACCGTGCTGGAAGCCCGGTCTGGCCGCCATGCGCTGGAAGTCTGGGAACAAGCTGACCGTCCCATTGATTTGCTGCTAACCGACATGGTCATGCCCGGAGGCATCATGGGCCGCGAGTTGGCTGAACGCCTCTCAGATCGCTGTCCTCTCCTCAAGGTGATTTATACCAGTGGCTACAGCCCAGGAATGGCTGGCAAGGATGCGTCTTTGTTGGAAGGGCGAAACTTCCTGCCCAAACCCTACTCCGTTGGCAAACTGGCGCAATTCGTCCGCGAATGCCTCGACAGTTCGGCGAGGAATTGAGCAGCGGAATCCCTTCGCCGACCGAAACGACTTGGCCCTGGCCATTCCCATGGTTGCCGAGCCGTAGCTCGAAGGTTGGCCGGCCACCGGGGACTTGCATCCTGAATCGAAAGCATTACTGACAATCAGGTTCACCTCCCCGGCGTGCTCGCGGCTGAGGTTAGTTGAGGTCAAACAAAAGAAACTGCGCTCCCGCCTGACTTTCGATTTTCAAAGTGCCGGCATTCTCAGTGGCGGCGCCGTCCCCCATTGCCAGGCTTTCGCCTAATACAGAAATCTCGCCGGCAATAACGTGCAACCATTGCGCGTGTCCCGGTGACGAGCGGTGCGCGAGCCCGTTTCCGGCATCAAGTTTGCCAAAGTACACATCCGCATCCGCGCGGATGCCCACCGCTCCCTCACGCGGCTCGCCCGCGAACAGCAGTGTCAATGCATTTGGCTTGGCGTCCTTGCCCAGCGCCTTCTCCGCATAGCGTGGTTCACCGCCGCTCAGGTTTGGCTTCAACCAGATTTGCAGGAAGTGCACAGGGTTCTTCGGGGATGGATTGAATTCGCTGTGCAACACGCCTTTTCCGGCGCTGATGTATTGCAGGTCGCCTGCTTTGACGACCCGGCCGTTGCCCATGCTGTCCTTGTGCTCCAACTCGCCGTCAATCACGTAACTGAAGATTTCTGCCTCCCGATGCGGGTGTTCGCCAAAACCCTCTCCCGGCTCCACCACGTCATCATTGATGACGCGCAGCGAGCGGAAGCCCATTTGGCCGGGATCGAAAAAATTTCCGAAAGAGAAAGTGTGCCGGCTGTGCAGCCAGCCCAGTTCCGTCCTGCCGCGCGCCGCGGCGGGGCGCTTCACAAGGGTAGGAGTCGTTTTTTCTTTTTGATTCAATGTTGTCGTTTTCATGAACACAATATGGCTCCGCGCCGGGGGTGCCGCCAATACCTTCTTCTTTGCCCTGCCATGACGGTGAATAACAACCCATTTGGGCGCGTCAATTTAGCCTGCGTGACTCTCCGAACCATTCCATCGCTGATCGGGTCCATGGCGGCGCTGTTCGGGGTTTTACCGTGGAATCACCTCCTCGCCGCCCCAGCAATCACCGAGCGAGCGTTTTTGGGACAGTACTGCTTCCGTTGCCACGGCGAGAAAAAGCAGAAGGGAAACCTCCGGTTGGACACCTTGCCCCGCGATTTTTCCGCACCGCTCACAGCGGGGCATTGGGCGGACGCCATGGAGCGAATCAGTTCCGGCGAAATGCCCCCCGAACAGGAGCCGAAGCCCACGGCGGACGAAGCCGCGCGCGTGGTGGAATGGATCGCGGGACAACTCAAGCAAGGCGAGACGACAAGGTTGGCCAAACGCGAGCGAATCTCTTTTCACAAACTGACCCGCGAGGAATATGCGAACACCATTCGTGATCTGCTCGGTGTGAACTTTGATGCCACCGATCCGACCGGGCTTCCCGAGGATCCAAATTGGCAGGGCTTTGAGCGAATCGGTTCAGTCCTGTCGGTATCGCCGGCCCACGTAGAAAAGTATTTTGCGGCGGCGGAGTCGGTCGTGAATGAGGCCCTGCCTTCGACGGCTCCCAAAAAACTTTCCCAGCGCCGCGATGTCTTCGATCTCCGTTACCACGGGCAACGACAGGCGGCGGAGAAACTCGGCGTCGCCGACACGGCGCGCGTGGAGCTGTGGCCGCACGATGGGGTCGATCTGGGGACGGAATTTCCGGCCTCCGGCGATTATCGGATGAGAATCAAAGTGAGTGGGATGAAGCCGCCAAAGGGCCGGGCGCCGCATGTCTCGGTCTATGCGAAGGGGCTTGATCGTATGCTCTTCGAGAACGATGTGGTTACGCCGGAAGCTCAACCTGCAACTTTGGAATTCACCTTTCACCTTCCGGCAGGCTATCAAGACATTCGTCTCACCTGCGAGGCTCCCGGACCATCCAACCTGCCCAGACATGGACGATACGATCGGGGCCGATTCTTCACTACCATCAAAGATTCGCCCACGGGACGGCAACCTTGGCAGTACAAGCTCAGTGACGAGGATGGGGTCCCCATCCGACCGTTTTTGATTGTGGACTTTGTGGAAGTCGAAGGCCCTTTGCAATCTTCCCGACCGACGCCACAGCAACATAGGCTCATTTCTTCCGGCTCGGAAAACCTGGCGCAGGCCAGGGAAATCCTGGCGCGTTTTGCCGGTCAGGCTTTTCGGCGCCCGGCGCGAGCGGATGAAGTTGAAAGGCTGGTCAAGCTGGTTGATGGGGAAATAAAGAATGGAGAGAAGTTTGAGGCGGCGGTGAAGACCGCGCTCGTAGCAACCCTGTGCGCCAAGGATTTCCTGTATCTGGTGGAAGGTTCCGTTGATCGCGCGAAGACGCACCTGAACGATTGGGAACTCGCCTCCCGCCTTTCCTATTTCCTCTGGAGTACAATGCCGGACGCCCGCCTCTTCGACCTGGCGCGAAGCAACGTTTTGCACCAGGCGGCGTTTTTGCGCAACGAAGCGGCACGGATGCTGGCCGATCCCAAGGCGGAAAGATTCACTAGTGGCTTTCCGAAACAATGGCTGCAACTTAAAAAACTCGGAATCTTCGTGCCCGACAAGAGCCTCTACCCTGACTATGACGCACATCTTGAAAAGAGTATGATCGCAGAGAGCATCCAGTTTTTCCGCGAAGTATTGGTGAACAATCTAAGCACGCGGGAATTGCTCGATTCCGATTGGGCCATGCTGAACGCGCGCCTCGCCGAGCACTACGGAATCCCGTCGGTGGAAGGTGACGCGTTCCGAAGGGTAGCCCTGCGCTCGGAGGACCATCGCGGGGGATTGCTCACCCAGGCCGCAGTGCTAACGCTTACCTCAGACGGCCGGCGGCATCGGCCGGTGCATCGCGGAAAATGGATACTGGAATCGATCCTCAACAAGGCGCCTCCACCTCCGCCAGCCAACGTGAAGCCGATTGAGCCGACCCCTGCCGGACAGCCAAAGGCCACGTTGCGCATGAAACTCGAAGCCCACGAAAGCGACCCCATTTGCGCGGCATGCCATCGCAAAATTGATCCGCTGGGGCTGGCCTTCGATAATTACGACGCCATCGGGCGCTGGCGCACGGAGGAAACCGTCCACGACGGCAACGGAGCCAACCCGAGAGTGGATGCGAGTGGGGCCCTTCCTGACGGGCGCAGATTTGGCGATGCCGCAGAACTCAAACGTCTGCTGGTTGCCGACGCGGACAAGGTGGCTGCCGCATTCCTCGACAAACTGGCCACGTACGCTTTGCGCCGCACCATGACCCTCGACGACCGCCCTGCGCTGGGCGCGTTGGTTGCACGAGCCAAAACTTGTGACTACCGTGTGGCAGACATGGTTCAGGAGTTGATTGTTTCGGAATTATTCCAAAGCAGATAGATGAGAAAGCTAAATTTATGAGTAACATCCTAACGCGAAGCTGGCGGCTGAACCGGCGCCACTTTCTGCGCGGGCTCGGTGCCTCAGTCGCCCTGCCGCTGCTCGATTGCATGAGACCTCTCCGGGCGTTAGCTGCCGAAGGGGCCAAACCGCGCCGGGCGGTGTTTGTGTATATTCCCAATGGAGTGAATGTGCTTACCTGGCAAATCACTAAGGCCGGACGCGATTACGAGTTCAGCGCCCCAATGCGCCCGCTCGAGAAACATCGGCCGAACCTTACGCCCATTAGCGGGCTGCATCATCCGGGCGGCATGGGCACTGCCCACGTCTGCGGCGACCTCTGGCTCACCGGCGCGAGGTTAAGTCAGGAGGGCGGCCCTTATCACAACAGCGTGTCGTGCGATCAACTCATGGCGGAGGTAACCTCTGTTCACACACGGTTTTCGTCGCTCGAACTTTCTCTCGCAGGAGGGACGGGCACCCCGGGCAATGTGATCAACACGCTTTCATGGTCGCCGGATGGGGTTCCCCTTCCCGCTGAGGAGAATCCGCGCAATGTGTTCAATCGCCTTTTTGGCGAAGAACAGGGCGGGGTGGACGTGCGGCGTCGAAATCTTAACCGCCGGCACAGCGTGCTGGATGCGGTCTTGGAAGAGGCGCGTTCATTGCGCCGCGATCTGGGCGGCGATGACCGCACCAAGCTGGATGAATATCTCACGGCCGTGCGCGAGGTCGAAGTCCGCACCGAGCGGCTCGACGCATGGTTAAATGTGCCGAAACCGAAGCTGGATCCTTCGGTGAGCGGTCGCTTCCAGCGCGATGTCTCCAAATCGCAAGCAGGCGAGTATTACCGCACCATGTATGATCTAATCGTCCTGGCGCTGCGCACGGATATGACGCGCGTCATCACCTATATGAGCGGGACCGAGGGGAATGGCTTGGCCATCCCGGAGATTGGCATCACCCAAACCCGCCACGAACTGTCGCATCATAATGGCGACCCGGAGATCATGGCGCGTCTGAGCAAGAGCGATGCGTTCATCACCGAGCAATTCGCCTATTTCCTGGATCAGCTCACAGCCGTGCGCGACGGCGAGGATTCGCTGTTGGATCGGACCATGGTGCTTTTCGGCAGCGGCATGAGTTACGGACACAGCCATGGCAATGCGAACCTGCCCACCATCCTGGCTGGTGGCCGCGCGCTCGGCTTTAAACACGGACAGCATATCGACTACAATCTTCCCAAGATCGGGTCCTACGATCTTGCCAACGCCAGCGGACATTATGGCATCTGCGGCAAACCTGTGAACGATAAGGCCCATCTCACCAACTTGCTGCTGACAATGCTGCAAAAAATGGAGGTGAACGCGGAGAAATTCGTGGACAGTCTGGGGCCAGTGTCGGAATTGATTTGAAATACCAAGGCCAGATTGGCTCATGACCTACCTAAAACGCACGGCGGAAGGCCGAATCAATCCTAATGCCATCCGGGGGTGCTGGCGTGTGGCCGCGGTTTTTGCCATTCTTCTTTTGCCATTCGCTCGGGCCGACGACTCCGAAAAGAAACCGACTCCGTTCCAGCTTCAGCCCGGTCAGTTTCCACCCGAGAGTTCCGCCCGCTACTTTGCCGGTGAATTGATCGAAATGGACCACGTCAATCGCACGGGCCAGCTCCGACCCGACCGCAGAAACGATCAGCGCACCGATGACTACGACCGCGCGATGCTATTCGCCCTGCTGCCCTATGGCGCCCTTCGTTATCACGGCGCGCCTGCCGAGCTGCGTGATATTCCCATCGGTACGCATCTGCATGGGCAGTTCTATTGGAACCCCAAGTCCGGCAAGGATCATAAGGGCGCGTTTACGCAGGCGTTCCTGCTTGAAGACGACTTCAGCTTTCACCAACGCCAACAGCACATGTGGCGCCTTGATGCCGTGAACCTCGAGAAGGGCGCCATTACCGTGACCGGCCAGTCCCTCGCGGACCACAAGACCGACGAAAAACCCACCATCTTCAAGATAAATTCTGCGACGCGCATCTGGATGGACCGTGGCTTCGGCGCCCTTAGCAATCTCGTCTTGGGTCAGTCGTTGCTCCTCAACATCACCGTGGCGACGCTCAAAGGCCCGGGCCGCTGCACCGACATCTGGCTTGATGACGAGAGCCGGCAGCTCGCCGCCACGCATCAAATCGAAGTGCATCGGTCCTACGAAAAAACACACGGGCTGCCCGGTTGGATCGAGGCGGTGGACAACGAGAATACCCAAGTCACCATAACTTTGTTTGGTGGCTTCGCTCCCGCGCTCACCAATGATTTCAAACTCAAGAGCCGGGTCGCCGCGCTGGTGGCAGAGGATTCGCTCCGTTGCTACGATCAGGTCAATGATCGCATGTATTGCGAGGTTCTTGGAATCAGGAGCGTTCCCCTGGCGCCCGGCAGCAGCGGCCTGCAACTCGTCATCAAACCAGAGAATTTGCTCGAAGGGTTTCGTCCCCGTCGCATTATCCGGCTTCTCGCGGATAAGTGGCCTCTCGACGACCTGCCCTGGGAAGAGATGCTCTGGCCCGCGGACAACCGAGTGAAGTAACCACTCATGTCTTCGCGCATTTCAAGAAGACCCGGGCGACAACTTGAGCTTGGGTTTCATCCCGTAGCCGCTTTCCCTGCCATGAGAAGAAAACTCATTCATTTACTCGCCGCCCTCGGAGTCAGCCTGAGCCGGTTGGCTGCGGAGAGCTTTTACCAGCCCGACGCCAAAGCGCAGCCCGACCTTTTTATCTGGACCGATACATGCAACGTCTGCGTGTTGCGGGACGGTGAGTCGGCGTTGCTGATCAACCTCGGCGACGGCAGTGTCCTCAACCATCTCACCGAGATTGGCGTGAAGCGCGTGGACTGGGTGTTGTTCACGGATCATCATCGCGAGGAATGCCAAGGTTATCCACAACTCAAAGGATCTGAGGTAAAGATCGCTGCGCCGGAAGCGGAGCGAGATTTGTTCGAGCAGCCCGCGTCGTTCCGCAAGATGAAGCCCTCGCTCAACGACCGCTACACGGTTCACAGCGCCAGCTATGTCCGGCCGCCCGTTCATCCCGTTCATATCGACCGCGGGTTCGCGCGCCGGGATGAGTTCGTCTGGCACGGTCGCAAGCTGCGATGCGAGGAGACCAGGGGCAACAGTCCCGGCGGCATGTCCTATTTCCTTCTTGAGCAAGGCCGCTGGCTCGCGTTCACCGGCGACGTAATGTGCGACCGCGCCAGGATGCAGAATTACTTCGACACGGAATGGGACTACGGCTTCGGTGCGGGGATCTATGCCTTGCACGACGCAGCGGCGTGGATCGCGAGCTTCGATCCCATTCTGCTCCTGCCGGCGCACGGACCGACGGTGCGCGACGCCCGCTCGCAATTGCAGGCGTATCAAAAAAAACTCGAACGGCTCGAAGGAATGGTCTTGCGCGGCTACAGCATTTCCCGTTTCGCCGGGTCGGATCAGGACCGCGTGTCGAAACCGACCGTCGTGGCGAACATCTGGCAGGTCAGCCCGCACCTCTTCAAGTTCAAAGCCCAGAATTTCTGGCCAAACTTCCACATGCTGCTTGCCGCCAGCGGCCACGCCCTCGTAGTGGACTGCGGATTGTTCGACGAAGCCTATCTCGACCGCGCCCTAGACGGGATGCGCGAGAAGCTCGGCCTGAAGGCCATTGACACCGTCATCATCACGCACATGCACGGGGATCACATGCTCGAAGCGCCGCACCTGCGCGAGAAATGGGGCGCGCAAATTTGGGCGCTGGACAACATGGTGGATAAGTGCGAGCACCCCGGATGGTTCGAGTATTGCGCCCCGGTGCAATCTTACGGCAAAGGACTCGACAGCGTGCATATCAATCGCGCCATCAAGAAATCCGGCGAGTCTATCGATTGGGAAGGTTACAAGCTCACCATTGAATGGATGCCGGGTCAAACTGAGTTTGCTCTCGGCGTCCATGGCGTCATCGACGGGAAAAAAGTCCTCTTCACTGGCGACAACATTGACGGCAATCCCGCCGACCCCGCGCAGAACGGCCACGAAGCCATGGTCGCGCGCAATAGCGGCATTCTTGAAGAAGGCTACCTCTACGGCGCCGAATTGATGAGGCGCGTCAAACCGGACCTCATCCTGGCCGGACACTCCTGGGCCATCGCCAATCCCGCGCCGCTGATCAAACGTTACCGGCAGTGGGCCTATGAAATGCGGGAGACTTTCCGCAGCTTGAGCACGGACGACGATTATCGCTACTGGTTTGATCCGTTCTGGGTGCGCGCCGAACCCTATCGCGTGACGTTGAAACCCGGTGCCGCAGCAGAAATTCAGATTCACATCCGCAACTTTCGGGACCAGCAGTCAAAGCACCGCCCTGCTAACGGTCCTCCACAGGGAGGAAGTCCGATGCGGGGTGTCAACGGCGAACAGAAGCACCGTATCGAAATCCACACGCCGCCCGGCATCTCAGCCGAACCTGCCGTGCTCGAAGGCATTCTAAGTCCCAATTCACGCGCCGCGTTCCCCGTCCGCCTCCGCGCTGCGCCTGACGCCTCCCCTGGCGTGTGGATCATCGGCCTGGATGTCACACTGGATGACCACCGCTACGGAGAACGGTTCGACTGCGTGGTGAATGTTCCACCCTGATCCTGAGCCAAAATTGAGCAAACCCATCGGTTCGATCGAGCAGAGGCCGAAGGCGAGAAGTCAAACGGTGGATGCAGCGTCTGGACCGCTTGCGTGAAACCGGTTTCTACGCTCCCAACTTCATGTTGCATATGCAACAAAAGGTTGGCATGGGTCATCCCCGGGCTGAGGCAGACTTGCAGGAGATCAAAAGATGTTATGAGGAGCAGCGCCAGGGATTGGGGATTGAGATGATGCACGCAGTCCGCGGAGGAAATCCTCTGCGAGCGGGCGTAAGGCTTCTTGCCCAACACCGACTTCGTGATCGAAGACTGCGCTGATCCGCCCTCACTTGGCTACGGAGCGACAAGTCCGCTTGAAAGGCGAAGCCTCCCGAAGGCTCTCTTGGAGACCACGGCTCGCTCCGCGGGAATCCTGACGGGTCGAGGTCCGGCGGAGGACGTCATCGTGCCGAAACTGCGCTGGGGCCGCCCTACGGACTTGGAGGACGCCATGGACGAACGAACGGATGACTGTGCCCTGGACTTTGTCGCCGAAAAATCGGAGAATCACACCGCTATGGCAACGCCAGCCCTCAGCGAAATCGAAAGCGACTTTGCGCGCCTGTGGCCTGAAGCTCAACTCAGCCTTCTGGAACGTCTCGTGCATCGCGTCCGTGTCGCAGTATCCCGTTGCCGCGACACCTGGGAAGCCGACCTCTCCGCAATGGCCGCCGACCCGAAAATGCAACGCGAACTCAACCGTATCAGCGTGGCGAAATTTAGTTCGTCAACCTGAACCCCGTGCAAGGCCGCGAGCAGGCCGGGCAGCGGCCCGTGCTGGTGATTTCCGCCGATGCGCTCAACCGCCCGCCGCTCGTTGTCACCGTCGTCGTACGCACGAAAGGTGAAAATATGCCTTGGAATCACGTCCACCTCACTCTCGAAACTCTCGAAGTCATGAATGGCCGGATGCGGCATCGTGCCTGGGGCCCGAATGCTCCGCTTTACATTCCGATGAGTTACGCCAGGCATCGGATGCTGCCAGCGGAAATCAAGAGCCTGACAAAATTTAACCGGTGAATTCGACGACCTTGCTGACGCAGGACGGTCTGGTCGCCGAGTGTGAAACGGGCTCGCACAAGCGCGTCGTTGCGTGGTAAATTGTTCGTGGCTCCTCGAGCGTTGGTGGCCTCGCGTTTTGTGCGGCCTGAGGGGCTCTTTCCTTCCCGCTTCTCATTTGCTATTCTATTGAATCGTTTTGGTCGGGAAATTCGTGATTGATGGCAAAAGATTTTATCAAAATTGGCGGCGCGCGTGAACATAATCTGAAAAATCTCACGCTCGATATCCCGCGCGATAAGCTAGTGGTCATCACCGGACTGAGCGGTTCGGGCAAGTCATCCCTGGCCTTCGATACGATCTACGCGGAAGGCCAGAGGAAATATGTCGAGTCGCTGTCCGCCTACGCCCGCCAATTTCTGGATCAGATGCAAAAGCCCGAAGTCGATTTTATCGAAGGGCTTTCGCCAGCCATCGCCATCGAGCAGCGAGGGGCGGGGAGCAATCCGCGCTCGATTATCGCCACCACCACGGAGATTTACGATTACCTCCGCCTGCTCTTCGCCAATGTGGGCCAGCCCCATTGCCCCGAGACGGGCGTGCCGATTGTTCCGCAAACCACCAGCGACATTGTGGACAAAATCCTGGCGCTGCCCCCCAAAACGCGCGTGATGCTGCTGGCCCCGGTGGTGCGCGATCAAAAAGGGGAGTTTCGCGATGTCGTCGAGCGGTTGGCTCGCGAAGGTTTCGTCCGGGCGCGAATTGATGGAGAATTTTTGGAACTGGCCAGCAACGTTCGGGTCAAGCTTGAGGCGAAGCAAAAGCATTCCATCGACGTGGTCGTGGACCGATTGGTTATCGATGAAAAAATTCGCGTTCGTTTGAGCGACTCAGTCGAGACGGCCTTGAGGTGGGGCGAGGGGCGATTGCTCGTGTTGGATCAACCTCCTCGCGAGAATTCCGCCGCCCGAATTGCGAACCCCGAAATTTGGAGGGAGACCCTCCATTCGAATCGGAATTACAGTCCCGCCACCGGCAAGAGCTTCGAGACTCCCACTCCGAAGCATTTCTCCTTCAATGCGCCGGCCGGAGCTTGTCCGGTTTGCCACGGTTTGGGTCAAAAGCTCGTGTTCGATGAGGCCCTGGTGGTTCCTGACGCGCAAAGATCACTCGAACAAGGGGCCATCCTTCCCTGGCGTCGAGGGGGAAAGCGGATGATTGTCTATTACAAAAGTCTTTTGCGAGGCATCACCAGCCATTACCAGCAAAGCTTGGAGACTCCCTTTCGCGCCTTGCCAGACACTTTCAAGAAGGTTCTGATCTGGGGCTCGGGCGAGACGGAGATCGCGTTCCAATTCTGGCGGGGCGGCAAAGCCAGCGCCACCTCCCGCCCATTCGAAGGGGTCATTCCCAATTTGGAGCGGCTCTATCAGGAAAGCGAAAGTGAATTCACGCGGAACAGGTTGAAAGCGTTTATGAACCCGCAGTTTTGCGACGCCTGCAATGGCCAACGGTTGAAGCCCGAGATTTTGGCTGTCAGGCTGGGCGATGCGCAAGCCAGTCCCAAGTCCCATGTCCAAGGTCAGCCTGCACCTGCTATCCCCGGCCTTTCCATCATGGACGTCTGCGCCCTCTCTATCGGGGCGGCCGACGATTTTTTCGCCGATCTCAAGCTGACCGAGTTCCAGCGCAAAATTGCTCAGGAAGTGATTCGGGAAATCCGCGCGCGGCTGGGATTTTTGAAGAACGTTGGGCTTGGTTACCTGACGTTGAACCGGGAGAGCGGCAGCCTCAGCGGCGGAGAGGCCCAACGAATTCGTTTAGCGACGCAGATTGGTGCGGGGTTGGTGGGGGTGCTTTATATCCTGGACGAGCCGAGCATCGGGCTGCACCAGCGAGACAATGACAAGCTTTTAAACACTCTCATGCACTTGCGCGACCTCGGTAACTCCGTCCTCGTGGTCGAGCATGATGAGGATACTATCCGTCACGCGGATTATATTTTGGACCTTGGACCAGGCGCAGGAGTGCGCGGGGGTGAGTTGGTGGCGGCAGGAACCCTGCCGGAAATCCTGGAAAATCCCCGCTCGCTCACCGCCAGGTATTTGACTGGCGAGCTTTCCATCCCCGTTCCCAAAAATCGGGTCAAGCCCTCCCCCGAGCGGGGCTGGCTGGAAATCCTCGGCGCTTCGGAGAACAATTTGAAAAATATCGACGTGCGCATTCCACTGGGAACGCTCACGTGCATCACCGGTGTTAGCGGTTCAGGCAAAAGCACTCTCGTCGATGACATTTTGCGGCGGGCATTGTTCCGCCACTGGTTTGGCTCCAAGGAACGGCCAGGGGCTCATCGAGCCATCGAAGGCAAGGAAGCGCTGGACAAGGTCATCGTTATCGACCAGACGCCCATCGGGAGGACTCCGCGAAGCAACCCGGCCACTTATAGCGGCATGTTCAACCACATCCGTGAACTCTTTGCCCGCCTGCCGACGGCTCGCATTCGCGGTTACGGCGCAGGCCGATTTAGTTTTAATGTCAAAGGGGGCCGTTGTGAGAAATGCCAGGGGGACGGCGTGCTGAAAATCGAAATGCATTTTCTGCCGCCGGTGTATGTCACCTGCGAAGCCTGCAACGGGCGGCGCTACAATCGTGAGACCCTTGAAATTAATTTCAAAGGCATGAACATCGCTGACGTGCTCAGCATGACGGTGGATGAAGCCGTCACTTTTTTCCGTGCCGTGCCGCAGATCTATGAGAGCTGCCTGACCCTTGCGGAAGTCGGCTTGGGCTACATTCGGCTCGGCCAATCCGCCACCACCTTGAGCGGAGGCGAGGCGCAGCGGCTCAAATTGGGTGCTGAACTGAGCCGCAAAGCCACTGGCCGCACGCTCTACATTTTGGACGAACCAACCACCGGGCTGCACTTCCATGATGTGGCCAAGCTGCTCGAAGTCCTCTTCAAGCTGCGAGAGCCCGGCAATACCCTCTTAATTATTGAACACAACCTCGACGTCATTAAAACTGCCGATTGGATCATCGACCTCGGTCCTGAAGGGGGAGGCGCCGGAGGGCATGTGGTGGCCCAGGGAACACCCGAAGCAGTGGCCAAAGCGCCGGGCAGCTACACGGGCCAATTTTTGGGACGGATGTTGAAGTGATTTCCTTTGAATTCAACCTGAACCCTCGCTATTTTCCGGGCGCGAAAAGAATCAAAAAGCTTCTCCTGTGGGCGCTCGCATTCATCTGCAGTTGCGCGCTGCCACCGTCAGCCAGCGCGCAAAACGTGAGCGAACCCCGCGCCTTGAGCGCTGCCGTGCAGGAGTTCGAGGACGGAAGTTACGCCCTCTCGGAAAAGGAACTGGCGGAGTTCATCAGAAAATTTCCAGAATCGGCGGATCTACCCAAAGCTATTTTGTATCAAGCTCGCGCGGCCATCGCGCAGCAGAAGTTTAAAATAGGGGTGGATCTCTTGAGCGCCAACGCCTCTTTGGCGGGACCGCTAGCGGATCAATATCGGTACTGGCTGGCCACTGCTTACCTGCAAGGAACGAATTATCAGGCCGCGGGCGATACTTTTGCCGCTCTCATTCGGGATTTTCCCCAATCGCCGCGGCTGCTGGCGGCCAGTTATGGGGAAGCCTTGGTTCGTTTTCGGCTCCGCGATTGGCGTCGCACGGTTGAACTGTTGCAGCAGCCTAACGGGGCTTTCCGACGCGAGGCGCTGCTCCGCCCCGCGGACGAGCTCGCCATGCGCGGGGCCTTGCTGTTAGCCGAAACCCTGTTCGAGCAGAAGGAATATCGAGCGGCTGAGGAGGCGTTAGCCCGGTTGTCAGAGGCAGATCTCATTCCTGAACTCAAATGGCATCGGCAATATCTGCTCTGCCGGGTGCAGTTGGCGGATCAGCGTCTCCGGTTGGCCCTGGCCAACACCACCAACTTGCTGGCGCTCGCCACCGTGTCTGGCAAACGCAACCTGGTTGCCGAATCAGCCGCCATGCAGGCAAACATCCTCGAACAACTTGGCGAACTGAGCGCCGCCGTCCAGGCCTATGAGAAAAACCTCGTCGAGAGTGTGCCGCCCGAGCAAGCCCGGCAGGCCCTGCTCAAAATCATTGAATTGACGTTGGCCCAGGGCAAAGGGGCCGAGGCCGCCCAAAAACTCGACAGTTTTCTAATTAAACGCCCAGATGATGCCGCCTCCGATGTGGTGTTGCTGACGTTGGGCGAGTTGCATTTAGAGCAGCACTTCGCAGCCTTGGATACCAATCGAACGCAAACCGCGACCAATCTGTTTCCTGGGGTAACGAACCACCTGCAACAGGCTCTGTTGAATTTTGAGAGAATTATCACCAACAACCCTCCGAGCGCCCTCCTTGGGAAGGCGCAGTTGAATAAAGGGTGGGCCTTATGGACGGACGGTAGAATCCCGCAAAGTCAGGCTGCCTTTAAACTGGCCGCGGATCTTCTGCCGCATGCGGAGGAACAAGCTGTGGCCCGCTTTAAAATGGCCGAAGCCCAGTTTTACCAGAAGGATTACACCAACGCCCTGCCAACCTTCCGGTCAATTATCACGGATTTTTCTGATATGCCGCGGGTCAAGGAATCGCTATTTGCTCAAGCGCTCTACCAGATTTTGCGGACCAGCCTGAAGCTGGGAGATCTGGCAATGGCCCAGGAGTCCATGAAGAAGCTACTGCAAGGGTATCCAGGAAGTTTTTACAATGACCGAAGCATGTTGTTGGTGGGACAGCACCTGACCTCGTTGCAGCGGCCTTCGGAGGCTCGCGTGGTTTTTCAGGAACTGCTGCAGCGAGATCCCCATTCCTCCTTGGAACCCGAAGTGGAACTGGCCATTGCCCGGACGCATGTGCAGGAAAATGATTGGCCTGCTGCCATTGCTCGATACGAGGCCTGGCTGGAACGATTTGGCGCCAATGATCTGCGCCCTCAAGTGGAATTCTACCGAGCCTGGGCCAACGCTCAAGCCGAACGGAGCACCAACGCTCTGAATTTGTTCACCAATTTCGTCGCTCGCTTTCCCACCAACCTTCTGGCCCCGATAGCGCAGAGTTGGGTGGCCTCCTTTTACTATAAACAGAACGATTTCGGTTCCGCGGAAAAATATTTTCAGGATAAGATTTTATTGGCTAACACGAATTACTCTTACCAGTCCCTGATGAACGCTGGCCGGGCGGCCATCGCGCGCCAGGCTTACGCCGATGCCAAAAAATTCTATTTTCAGCCTTTGGTGGAGGACAATAATTGCCCGCCTGACCTCAAAGCCGAAGCTTATTTTGCGCTGGGAGATACCTTGACGTTGGAGGCCCCTGATCTGGCCAAGCCGCTGCAAAAGTTTGATGACGCCATCGTGGCGTTCAAAAAGATCCCGGGCCTCTATCCCAACAACCGCCTCGTACCCAGCGCCCTGGGCCGAATCGGCGATTGTCACCTTCAGATGGCAACGCTGGACAGCAAGCAGTATGACGAGGCCACGAATGCCTATCAAAAGGTGCTTCTTCCGGGGACGAAGGCGGACATCTTTGTCCGCAGCCAGGCGGAGTTCGGCCTGGCCCTTGCGTTGGAGGGGATGGCCAAGTTGAAGCAAGGACCGGAGAGAGAGGCTTTGCTGGACGCCGCTTTCACCCATTACGCCAATTTGCTCTACGAAAAGAACGTCGCTGACAGCGAGGTGGCGGACGCTTTCTGGCTGAAGAAGGCTGGATTAGCCGCGGCGCGAGTGGCGGAGGAGCGCAAGCAATGGGAGATCGCGGGCAGAATTTATAATCGGATGATGACCAAGCTGCCTCCTTTGCGCGACTTTCTCCAGAAGCAGATCGAGCGGACGGCTGAACAGTTGCCCTCGGAGAAAAACTGAAGTTTCCGAAGCGGTCTATGACGCTGATTCCCACCAGGCGCACGCCGTTCCAGCGGAACTGCAACCGCCACACGTCGTGGCGCGGATTAAATAACGGGACTTCTACACCTGCACGTATCAATAAGGACGAGGCGCGTCTGTCTCGGCGGATTCGAGCGCGCGCCAGTTATCGTCCATCACCACCTGGCCAGAAAGTTCTTCGAGCCGCAAGGGGCGAGCGTAGCGGCGATACTCGTCGAGGGCGAACCGGACCGCGCCCTCGGCATCGTCCACATGCGTGAGGTCACGGAGACTCGTAAGGTCGTCGTCGCTCAGACTGATTGTGGCGGTCATACGCAGTAGCGAACATAACGGGATTAGGGACATGGCGAGGTGCATTTTGAGCCAAAGCGCCTGGACAACTTGCCCGCGAAACACGCTAAAAGACGCGAAAAGAAACGGTTTTTCAGTCGAGTCAGGAAACTTCCGAGTGCGGGCGAGGCTTACCCATCACCGGCTCGCACCCCTTGGCCATGCCCGACAGCAGTGCGATGGTCTCGGCCAAACTGGAATTGGGAGTGCTCATCGGTACCCCCCGCGAATGTGGCGGCTGTAATAGGCGCCCTTGGAACCGGCCTGCATCAAGCCGACATAAACCGAATACGGCACCCCCGGATGGTCGTAAACGCCCCCGTTGTGAAAAGCGACTCTTAAGGTGCTGCCGTCGTAACCGATGGCTGCTATCGCTGATGAATTTACTGAGATCATACTCATGCCACCATAATACCGGAGTGGCAGGAGGGAATCTTCTTAGAGGATGCGACTTTGTATTAAGAAGAACCGGACGGTGACGCCCGCGGCCAGAGGCGCAACGCAACTTCATGTCCTTTGGGTTTCCCATCTTGGCTGCTTTTGCCTGGAGCTCCGCCTTTTTTCCGCAAGCCTAGAACGTTTGTGCAATAGGCTGCCAAGTCCTGCTCTCGTTCCAGCGGATAAACATGGGGCGATGGTAAGATGGCGCATGCAACAAGCATCAGGTCGCGGTAGGTCCAGTTGTGCCGTTTGGCCAGGGGCCAAAGCATGATCACTATCTCATCAACAACTGCCGGCAGGCTCCGCAACGGAGTCACCGCCAATTTTCCAATCGTCTGCCATTTGGGCGAGTCCTTGAACCGTTCCGCGGCTTCCCGGTGATGCCACTCCCACCAGGCATGGCTAAAGGCCTTTAACTCTGGAAAGCTGCGCTGCATGACTCCGAGCGCCGCCAATTCACGCTTCTCAGGGTCGGGGTCAAAACTCTCCGGCAGGAGGTGGTAATGAACATGCGTGTCGGAGTGAAACACGGCATCCACCCAAACGCACCAACGTTCCATACTTTCCTTCAGCATTGCGATGGCTTGTGTGGGCCGTTTCGCCACCTCGAAGGTCTTCGGCCCGATGAAATCGCCGAAACACTGGTGCTCAATGGAAAGCGGGACAATCGCACGGCTCAGAATTTCAGCCTGGACGCCGTCATATTCGCAGAAACGATAGACGCTCTGCACGAGTTGAGGAAGCTCCTCGTCCTTGGCATGGCCGAAAAATTGGATGAAGCCACGCCACGCCTGGCCGGTTTGCATGGCGCGATCCCTGGGGTTCTTTTTCTCAGCATATTCGGCAGCGGTTGCCAAACCAACCTGACCCAGCCAAGCCTCGATCACAAAAGCATCCAGATAGAACGTGTCTTGTTCCTTTGCGCAAAGCGCCTTCGCGTCCTCAATGGACTTCATGAACGGCAATTGGCCACGCGTCGCCATCTTTTTCTTAGCCATGGGACTTCTTAATTCTCCGCGCGCGACTGAGCCGGATGGCGGAATTGGCAGTAGTCTGCGCCGCGTGTCCTTCGGAATGCTTTTCGCTCATATCGTGGGCGGCTGAACACAATCCGCCGTTACAAGTTGTTTCGCATTGGGACAAATCTTCGGCACGCAGGTGGCGGTGACGGGTTCCCGGCGTTCGATCTGGGCGGCGACTTCCAGGTCCAGGCAGAGGAATTGGGCGAGCAAATCTTTCTCCTCGCTGAAACCGCAGGCGGCGAGGACGGCGGCGGCCAGAGGGAACTGAAGCATTGAGGGCATTTCCATTTTCTGTCACCCGGTCGATTCATTGGCGCCGCGTGATTGAGGAAAGTGAGACAGGCGGCTGCGCGGCTCTGCCGGCAGACGCCTGCCGTTCGCGTACTCCCAGGGCAGCCGTTTGAACAAGGCCCAGCGCTCGCGTTTGAGCCAACCGGCGGTCCAATGGCGCATGTAAACGTAAAGAGTGTCGCGGCCCCGGTTGCCGGGACGGTTGAGCATTTTGTGGAAAGGGCGGTGGCGCGGGTAAAGATGATATGCTTTAGCGGCAAGGCGGGCGGGGAAATCGGCGGGCAATTCGGCATCGAGATAATTGCTCGCCTCTGTCACCACGCTGTCGGCGATGGCTTCGGGCATGAGCAAGGTGTCGCGTTCCAGCGGGGTGGGCAGCGAGGCGCGCCAAGCGCGGAAGGCCCGGCGCATCGTGGCAGGCGGCGTCAGTCGTTTGCGCGGCACATCTCGAGACTTGCAGGACGGCGCGCACGGAGTGACGCGCCCTACCTTAAGCGCCTTCGACGAGGACGATTTCTTCGGGCGTGAGGCCGTAGAGTTCATAAACGAGTTGATCGATTTGCTGGTCGGTGGCCGCTATCCTTGCGGAGAGTGGCCAAATTTTTCCAACAGCCAATCCAGGAGGAGTTTCTGATTCTGGAGTGTTGCGCGGCGAACTTGCGAAAGGAGCCAAACGCTGTCTGGTTTTGGCAGGGCCGTGTTCTGTAAACCCTCGTTGCAGTTGGTGCAAACAGGGCGAGGTTTCTCTATCACTTCGGTTCCACCTCCACTTTGAGTGCTTCCAAAATCCGTTTTTGGTCCACCTCCGAGATTCGTTCCATTTTTTCAATGAGCGAACGTGCGCTGGGCCTCGCCAAGTATCGTGCGGTTTCCAAGCCCGATGCACAGACGTTGCAAATTGCCCGCAGATTCTCCGGCGCGCAATTCCCTCCTTTGTTAGGGGGAGTCCGGAATCCGACTGAGAGCCTGATCGCTCTGCCCTCGTAAGGGTCTCGGTCCTCTGCCGTCATCCCGCACATCTGGCAGAGATGGTGATCACGGTCGAGGACACCCTCTCTCAGTCTTGTCGAAATGGCTTCTGATCGCTGCCGATTACGCATGGTTCCACATTAGCGTTGCCCTTACGTTTTGCCAAGATGTTCTTTTAAGGAACACAGCCCAATGGTTCATTTTGGTAAACACCGGTATGGCATTGTGCTCTAAACGCCGGTTTCGCAATATTATTGGTCGGCGAGTCAGAGAAGCGCGCCAGAATTTCAAACCGCCCCTGACACAGGACCAGCTCTCGGGAAAACTGGCAACTGAAGGCATTCAGTTAGACCGCGTAGCAATAGCAAAAATCGAAAATGGCCTCCGGTGCGCGTTCGATTTTGAGGTTAAAGTTCTGGCATCAGTCCTTAAGGTCGAAGCCAATTGGCTGCTGGGCGTCGAGCCTCGCCGTAAGACTTCAGCGACGCCTGGAGCTCGCAACTCCGGGCCATGAGCTTCGACACTACGGCCTATCTTCGGAAAGCGACTTCCAGGGCGAAATCAGACGTTGCTAACAAGATGGTCGGCATGTTCCTGCATGAGGTAAGTCGGAGGTTGACGAGTGATATAGGCATCAGAGTGAGCGACTCAGTCTATTGCGATGCGGTCGTGAAACTTTTCGGTCACAACTGCGCATATTGCAACACCTTGCTTGAGAGAGATCGGGCGGCTGTTGAGCATCTGGACGGAATGAATCGTTTCAGAGTGGGTCTCCATGTTCCGGGAAACGTGATCGTTGCGTGCAACCGTTGTAACCGCGCAAAACGCGGTGACGACTCCTTGCCGAAACTCATACTAGCCGAAACCGGTTGGGAATCTTTTCTTTCCCACGACTCATCCCGCTGCCTTGGCACCTGCAAGACTTGCGCCTACTGGAGAACAGTCTGGGCCGCATCAAACCAATGCGTCGAAAATATGGCTTCTGCGCGGGCAAAAATTGCTGCATTCCGGGCGAGTTATCCTGAGGCCCTAGATTGGAGCCGCCGGGCACGGCTTGTTTTGCACAGCAGGATGGAAGCGATTTACAGGGATTGTCAGGAATTTGCCAGCGTCCGCATAAAACAAGCGGTGGAGGGTGTTTTCCAAGAACTAGTGAGGCCTTGACGAGCCGAACGCGGAAAACGAAATCTGGTTTGCCAGTTAATCGAGGGTGCCGCCTCCAGCCCTTAATTCCTGCCTTGCGAAAAATCCTGACCAGCGTGAGTTCGGTGTCCTTGTTTCCCTGGGAGCGACTCGAAGCCATAACTTGGGAGCGTTTGGCTTTGGTAAAGACGTCGGGCATGGCTACCGCCTCGGTCAACCTAAAGTGACTTCAGGGCCCCAAAAGAATCAAAGTTTGTGCCCGAGGCCATGGTGCTGCTGGGGGTTCTACCATCCGCCTCGGAGGCGGCTGGTAGAAATCTTAATTTCGGCTCCGCCGCCGATTGACGCTACGCATGGGGCCGAGCATTGCTTTTGGGTTTTGCTCATTCTGGCCCCATGCTGCACGTGGCGGATAAAAGCGTCAAGCTGCAGGAGTTAGGCAAACACCAAAAACCGCGGCGGTTGACATCCCCACCCTTCCCGTCTGCGGTGATGTGCCTCTCACACCACGCGGCGGATTCGACGAGTTTTTCCCGATCCGGCATGGGACGAGAATAATAAACCCGAAGGTTCTTCGCACGAATTTAATGTCCGCGCGGCTGCCCGCGATTAACTGGCTTGCATTTCGTAATCGTCCCAACCACCTCCCCTCCCATGGCTTGTTACTTCAGATGAGCATCTTCGGTGACCTTGACATTTAGGCCGGGACGCTCCCAATAATTCTCCTCGGATGAACGACGTCACTCGACTGCTGGGTGCGATTGACCATGGCGACCCCAAAGCGGCGGGGGAATTGCTCCCGCTGGTTTATCAGGAGTTGCGCAAGCTGGCCGCGCACAAGATGGCCAGTCAGGCTCCGGGTCACACGCTCCAACCCACGGCGCTGGTTCACGAGGCCTGGTTGCGTTTGCTCGGGAATGAGGAAGCTCGGTTCGCAGGGCGCGCGCATTTCTTTGCGGCGGCGGCGGAGGCCATGCGTCATATCCTCATTGATTCGGCCCGGCGCAAGCGCGCCTTGCGTCACGGCGGCGGCCAAGTGCGTGTGGATATTCAGAACGTAGAGATCGCTGCCTTGGCGGACGACGACGAGCTTTTGGAGGTGCATGATGTGCTCGACAAACTGGCAGCCGAAGATACTCAAAAAGCGGAGTTGACCAAGTTGCGTTACTTTGTCGGCATGACATTTGAGGAAGCGGCGGAAGTCCTGGGCATTTCCGTGGCCACCGCGAAACGACACTGGGCTTACGCGCGCGCCTGGCTATACCAAGAAATTCAGGCGAACAAACCTAAAATCCCGTAGGGGTTTCATCAGGTCAGGTGCTAAAGCGCGAGTTCAGGAAAAATCCCAGATGCGCACTCTGGAAAAAGAATCACTGCGATGGTGCTACTTTTCGGCCCCCGATTTCGTATGATGGGTAGAAGCACAACGATATGAGCGAATCGCAACAATCCCCCGGGGGCATTTTCGATGCTGCCATCGAGTTGCCCAAAGAGGAGCGCGCCGCGTTCCTCGAGAAAGTCTGCTCCGGCGATGCCCCTTTGCGCAAGCGCGTCGAGGCACTGCTCCGCGCCCACGATGTTGCGGGAGCCTTCATGGACAGTCCCGCGATGGCCCCCGAAGCCAGGACCGTGGCTGCTGGTCCCAAGGAGCGACTTGGCGACAGAATTGGTCGCTATAAGCTCCAGCAGCAAATCGGCGAAGGCGGCTGCGGCGTGGTCTATATGGCCGAACAACAGGAGCCGGTTCGGCGGCAGGTCGCCCTCAAGGTCATCAAGCTGGGGATGGATACCAAAAGCGTCATCGCGCGCTTCGAGGCCGAGCGCCAGGCGCTGGCTTTGATGGATCACCCCAATATTGCCAAGGTTCTCGACGCGGGCGCGACAGAAATGGGACGTCCGTATTTTGTGATGGAACTGGTGAGGGGCATCAAGATCACCAGTTATTGCGATCAGAATAACCTTTCCACGCGCCAACGGCTTGATCTCTTCATCCAGGTTTGCCAGGCCGTGCAGCACGCGCATCAAAAGGGCATTATCCACCGGGACATCAAGCCTTCGAACATCCTGGTGACGCTGCGCGATGGGGTTCCAGTGCCCAAGGTGATTGATTTTGGCATTGCCAAAGCCACGAGCGACCAACGGCTGACGGACAAGACGCTTTTCACGGCCTTCGAGCAATTTATCGGCACCCCGGCCTACATGAGTCCGGAACAGGCGGAGACGAGCGAGTTGGGCATCGATACCCGCAGCGACATTTATTCGCTGGGCGTGTTGCTCTATGAACTTTTGACCGGGCAGACCCCATTCGATTCGAACAAGTTGCTGCGCTCGGGTCTGGACGAGATCCGGCGCATCATTCGCGAAGAGGAACCACCGCGGCCTTCGACCCGATTGAGCACCATGATGGCTGCCGATCTGACCGAGGTGGCAAAACATCGGCAGATGGAGCCGGTCAAACTCAGCGGTCTGGTTCGGGGAGAGCTGGATTGGATCGTGATGAAGGCCTTGGAAAAAGACCGCACCCGCCGATACGAAACCGCCAACGGGTTGGGGCGGGACGTGGAACACTACCTGGCGGATGAGCCGGTGGTGGCGCGTCCATCAAGCAATCTCTACCGGTTCCAGAAACTGGTTCGGCGCAACAAGCTCGCCTTCGGCGCTGCTGCGGTTCTGGCGGCGGTACTGCTCGGGGCCACAGGCATCAGCGCCTGGCAGGCGCTGCGGGCCACGCGGGCTCAAACCTTGGCCAGCCAGCGCCTCGTCGAGTCCGAAGCCATCTCCAAATTCCTGACGGAGGTGTTCCAAAGCGCTGATCCTGCGCGCGATGGCCGGACCATAACGGTCGCCGAATCGCTCGGCGCCGCGGCCAAGAAGGTGGAAACCGATCTGGCCAGCCAGCCCGCTCGCCGGGCCAAACTCCAAGCCACCCTCGGCGCTACCTACTTCGCGCTGGGACTCTATCGCGAGGCCATCCCCCTGCAGGAGAAGGTTCGCGATTATTACCTCGCCGTCTCCGGCCCGGAACACACCAACACACTAACAGCGATGCATAGCTTGGCGAATACTTACGGCCATGCCGCCCGCGGGGACGAGGCGCTCAAGCTGCGGGAGCAGGTGCTCGCGCTGCGCCGCAAAGTGCTCGGCCCGGAGCACCCGGCCACCCTTTCGGCGATGCACAGCCTGGCGATTTCCTACGCGGAGACCGGCCGCCCCGACGTTGCCCTCAAACTGTTCGAGGAGGTGCTGGCGCTCAGCCGTAAGGTGAACGGCCCGGAACATCCCACCACGCTCGCGGCGATGCAGGGACTGGGGAATTCTTACGCCAATACCGGCCGCCCCGACGTTGCCCTCAAACTGCTCGAGGAGGTGCTGGCGCTCAGCCGTAAGGTGAATGGCCCGGAACATCCCGCCACGCTCGTGGCGATGACCGGCCTGGTTTATTCCCGCCTCGTCGCCCGCCGCTGGGACGAGGCGCTCAAGCTGTCCGAGGCGGTGGTGGCACTCCAACGCAAGGTGACCGGCCCGGAACATCCCGCCACGCTCGCGGCGATGGAAAACCTCGCGGATTCCTACCACGCAGTCGGCCGGTTGGACGAGGCGCTCAAAATGAAGGAGCAGGTATTGACTCTCCGCCAAAAGGTGCTCGGCCCGGAACATCCCGATACGCTTCGTGCAATGGAATACCTCGCGCATTCCTATGGCGATGCCGGTCGCCGCGATGAGATGCTCAAGCTTCGGGAACAGTTGCTGGCACTCCGCCGCAAGCTAAGTGGCCCGGAACACCGCGACACGCTCGATGCGATGGTGGATCGGGCGAATGCATACGATCAGGCAGATCGTCGGGACGATGCGCTCAAGCTGCGTGAGGAGGTGCTGACGCTTCGCCGCAAGGTAAGCGGGCTGGAAAATGCCGCCACGGCCGAAGCGATGGAAAATCTGGCGGCTTCCTACTGCTCCATCGGTCATCACAAGGAGGCGATGCTCCTTCTGGAGCAAGTCTCCGAATCGAACCCAAGGTACACCCTTAACTCGCTCATGCTTGCTACATGTCAAACATGGTTCGGCCAGGACGCCGAATATGAAGCCACCCGCCGCCGCCTGATTCAACAGGCGGAAGGAACCCACGAGGCCGGGACGGCGGAGCAAGCCGCGAAGGCCTGTTGCCTGCGGCCTTCCACCGATACCGCCCTGCTTGGGAAGGCGCTCAGTCTTGCGCGGCAAGCGTCGGAACTGGGGAAAAGCAGCCCTTCCCGGCCGTGGTTTCACCTCGGGCTCGGCCTCGCCGAGTACCGCAACGGCCAATACTCAGCCGCCGAAAAAACTCTCGCTGTCGCGGAGCAGACGGTTACGCCAGAGACGGTTAATCAGCGTCGCGAGATTCAGGGAACCGCCCGCCTGTTTCGTGCCATGAGCCTGTTCCGGCAAGATCGACCGGAAGAGGCCCGGAAGCTTTTCAGCCAGGCCGAGGCACAAATCCCGCCCTTGCCCAAAGATGAGAGCAAACCGCTCGTAGCGGGGGAAACGCTCTCGCACGACGTGGTGATTGGTTGGCTGGCCTATAAGGAAGCCAAGGCGCTCATTGAGGGTCCACCCGCGCCGGGTGTCGATCCGTCGGTGCCGAAGTGACCTTTCTCGACCAAGGGGATACGGCCTCCCTGGGTTGCCGGCTCGTCCTTCCCAACTTTCCCAGCCTGCCGTGATACTTTTTGTCCCCCAATCTCGTATGGATGTATGAGCCTATGAACTCGAGAAAGCAAAACCTGAACGCAAGAAGCCGGAAAGCCTGCAACCCCAGCTCAGATTCTGTTTTTGGCTCGCGCCGAAACACCCAAAACGACCAGATGCTTTAGAGAGGAAATTATGAAAAATACATTCGTTCTGACAGTTGCGATGCTACTGCTTGCATTCTCCAACCTCTCCGCTGCCACGCTCTACGTCTCACCGGGGAGCACCAACTCCACGCCGCCTTACACGAATTGGACCACCGCCGCCACGAACATTCAGGACGCCGTGGATGCCGCCGTGGCCGGCGACGAGATCGTGGTGACCAACGGCCTCTACGCCAGCGGCGGGCGGGCGGTCTATGGCACGATGACGAACCGGGTGGCGGTGGATAAGCCGCTCACGTTGCGCAGCGTCAACGGCCCGCAGTTCACGGTGATCCAAGGCAAAAAAGCGCCTAGCGGCGGCGATGGTTACGGGAACGGTGAGGGCGCGATCCGGTGCGTGTATCTCACCAACGGCGCCAGCCTGTCCGGGTTCACTTTGACCAATGGGGCCACCCGCGAGGTGTCCGACTCCCCCACGAACCGCGAGTCGAGCGGTGGTGGATTGTGGTCTGAATCAACGAACGGGGTGGTGGTTTCAAACTGTGTGGTGGCGGGCAACTCGGCTTCCTACGGTCGCGGTGGCGGGGTATATCAGGGCACGCTGAACAACTGCACCTTGAGCGGTAACGGGGCGTACTATGACGGCGGTGGGGCGGCTGGATGCACGTTGAACAACTGCACGCTGGGCGGCAACTCGGCGCGGCAATACGGCGGCGGGGCGTATGGCAGCACCCTGAACAACTGCACCTTGAGTGGCAACATGGCCGGTGGTCTATATGCCGGCTATGGCGGGGCGGCGTACCAATGCTCGTTGAATAACTGCACGTTGAGCGGCAACTCGGCGGATTACGGGGGCGGCGGGGCGTACTCTTGCACGCTAAATAACTGCGCGCTGAGCGGCAACTCGGCTTCTTACGGCGCTGGGGCTTCTGACAGCACGTTGGACAACTGCACATTGACCGGCAACTCTGTTAGCTATGGTGGTGGTGGCGGGGCGTATGCCAGCACGTTGAACAACTGCACCTTGAGTAGCAACTCGGCTGGCTCGTATGGCGGCGGTGGGGCGGCGTACTGCATGCTGAAGAACTGCGCGCTGAGCGGCAATTCGGCCGGCTACGGTGGCGGCGGAGCGTATGGGGGCACACTGAACAACTGCACCGTGACCGGCAATTCCGGTTGGGGCGCACACGAGAGCACACTGAATAACTGCATCGCCTACTTCAACACGGGTGGGAACTACTCCGCCTGCACGCTGAGCTACTGTTGCACGACACCGCTGCCACCGGGCACCGGTAATATCTCCGTTGATCCGCAATTGACCGACGCGACACACCTGAGCGCCGACTCGCCCTGTGTGGCGGCAGGCAGCAGCGCTTTCAGCACTGGGGTGGATATTGATGGCCAGGCCTGGGCCAGCCCGCCGTCCATCGGCTGCGATGAGTTCCACGCGGGCCCGGCCACCGGGCCTTTGACCGTGAGAATAGCGGCCGATTACACCGCCGTGGCGGCGGGTTTTGTGTTGAATTTCACCGCGCAGATCAACGGCCATGCCACGGTCAATTTTTGGGATTTTGATGACGGAACCTTCGCGATCAATCAGGCGGGTGGCTTGCCCCACAGTTTTGCCAGTGTGGGAGACTACACGGTCATGTTGTGGGCGTTTAACGACAGTCATCCCGCAGGAGTGAGCGCGCCCCTGGTAATTCATGTGGAGAAAGGCCTGCATTACGTGTCGGCTGCCAATCTGAACCCGGTGGCGCCCTACACGTCCTGGGCCACGGCGGCCACGAACATCCAAGCTGCCTTGTCTGCAGCACCACCAGGCAGCACCATTCTGGTGACGAATGGGACATATTCTGGCGGCGTTGGAGTCTCCAAGCCGCTGACACTACGCAGCGTGAACGGCCCGCAGTTCACAACCATTGCCGGAGGCGGGCCGTGCGTGTCCCTAGCCAGCAATTCGAGCCTCTCGGGGTTCACCGTGACCGGTGGTTATAGCGGCGGGGTGCGGTGTGGATCGGCGACTACGGTGGTTTCCAACTGTGTCATCATCGGCAACAATATTTTCGCATATGTTCAGGTTTTGTACCCGCCCTTTGATCATGGTGAGGGTGGTGGCGCTGGTGGTGGCGCTCACGGCGGCACGCTGAACAATTGCACTTTGAGCGGCAACTCGGTTAGTACCAGCGTCTTCTTCAGCTCCAACCTGCGGGACATCCGTGCGTTCGCACAAGGCGGCGGGGCAGCTTTCTGCACGCTGAATAACTGCACTTTGACCGGAAACTCGGCTAGCGTCAGAAACGAGGGGGCCCAGTCCCTCGCCGGCGAATTCATCGCACAAGGCGGCGGCACATATTCCTGCACGCTGAATAACTGTACGTTAAGCGGCAACTCCGCCAGCGTCTTCTTCAGCTCCAACTTGCGGGACATCCGTGCGTTCGCACAAGGCGGCGGGGCAGCTTTCTGCACGCTGAATAACTGCACATTAAGCGGCAACTCGGTTGACCTCATTTACAACCCCTTCTCCAACATCAGCGTCACCCGTGGCGGCGGCGGAGCGGCCGGCTGCACGTTGAATACCTGCATCGTCTATTTCAATACCTTGTCCGAGCCCTTGTGTGGCAGTTATGAGGACAATTATGATTGTGGCACGACCCTGAACTACTGTTGCACCACGCCGGACCCGGATGGTGGCGGCATCCCAATCAGCCTTGGCAACATCACCAACGCGCCGCTTTTCCTGGATACGAACGCATGGAGCAACCTGCACCTCCAATCCAACTCCCCGTGCATCAATGCCGGCTACAATGCCTACGCTCCCGGCAGCACCGACCTGGACGGCAATCCGCGCATTGCCGGTGGCACCGTGGATATCGGGGCCTACGAATTCCAATCTCCCGCTTCACGAATTTCCTACGCCTGGCTGCAACAATACGGGTTGCCCATTGACTCGAACACGGACGCTTCGGACCCGGACGGTGACGGCATGAATAACTGGCAGGAATGGCGCACCGGAACCGATCCCACCAACGCGCTCTCCGTCTTGCGCCTCCTCGCCCCCGCGACCGATGGCACCAACGTGACCGTGAGCTGGCAGAGCGTTCCCGGCGTGAATTATTTTTTGGAGCGCAGCCCGAGCCTGGCTGCGCCTTCCTCATTCACGGCCATGGCCACGAACATCTTCGGCCAATCCGGCACGAGCACCTACACCGACACCAACGCGGTCGGAAGCGGACCGTTCTTCTACCGCGTGGGCGTCAGCGTCCCCTGAACGCCAATGAGATTATGAATCTGAAAAATGGAATGGTCTTGAACAGGAGGCAACGGAGCCAACTGAGGATGAGCAACGGGTTTCCTCTGTTCCCTCCGTTAGCTCCTGTT
>JBBRPK010000053.1:0-34208 GCA_038228235.1 Verrucomicrobiota bacterium | reverse complement strand
GCCGGCTGGCTTTGTTGCTCCTCGGTCACAGACCCCTGGCGGGTATGCTCGCTCGTCGCGCCTCGCCATCCAGCCTTTTCCGCGAAAACAGAACCACACGGAATTTTAAAACAGGCTCTATACGCGGCCTCGCCCTGGCGGCAGCAGAAGGCGTTCGATTTCATCATAACTTCGCACAACATGCGTCGATTGGCTGAGTTCTTCCGGGGGATGGGTGTTGGTAATGGCGATGACTCGCATTCCCGCCGCCAGACCGGCCATCACGCCCGGTTTGGAATCCTCAATCACCCAGCAATTCGCGGGGACCGCCCCAAGCAAGCGCGCCGCGAGCAGAAAAATATCCGGGGCCGGCTTGCCATGCTTTACATCTGCGGCATTAACCACCACCGGAAAAAAGCGGCGCAAATCTTTCAGGCCCAACACTGCCTCAATGAACGGTCGTTCGGAGCCTGAGGCCAGCGCCAGGGGATAATGCGCCGCCACCTTCGCAACCAGCTCCGGCAGCCCACGGAAGATGGGATCGGCGTGAGCCATCAATTGGATGAGGCGCTGCCGTTTAAGCGCGAGCAATTCGTCCATCGACTGACTGGGCCGATGGCGGGCGATAAAATCCTTCCAAAGCTCGAAATCAGAACGTCCAATGTAATCGGCCACCCGAATGCCGTGATGCTCGCCGTAGCCGAGTTGATTCATCACGTCGTAGAAGGCCCGTTCGTGGAGCGGTTCGCTGTTTACGATCACCCCATCCATGTCAAAAATAACCGCTCCGGTGCGATGCATGTCGAATTAGAGATTCGCGTGTAACTTCCGCGAAAACGAGACAAAACGACCCTCGGGAGAAGAAAGGGGCGCAGGACAGGATTTTTCGCCGATTGAACACAAAGGGCTTAAAGAACGCAGAGAGAGCGGCAAAGAGGAACGAGGCCATGCTCCTGCGGGATGCCGCCTCCTGGGACCAGGCAAACTTACGCAGAACATGCGTTTTCTTTGCGTTCTCAGCGTTTTCTCTCCGTTCTTTGCGGTCATTTTCCGGGCCGCTTGAGGATGATGCAACCGGAGAGGCGGTGGTCCTGCTGGGTCGTTACCCCCGTGTCTAATGGGGGGATCGCCTGATTCCGTGAAGTTCCGGGTGGTGATAGTATGTGCGCATACTGATGAGCGTGTTTATGATGTTTATGAATTTGCGCCTTCCGATCATTTGTTGTTGTGCGGCCATGTTTTATCTCCTCTCTGGAAGTTCTGCGCGTGCCGATCTGTTGGTGATTCCTTCGGACAATGGCTACACTACCCCTTCCGTGCTGCGATTTGACGAGCGCACCGGGACTTTCATCGATCAGTTCGGGCAAGAAAGTGAAGGCTATGCAGGGATGGCCCAGGGGCCCGACAACAAGATCTATGTGACGGGCAATACACTGGGCTCTGGTGACGTTTATCGCTTCAATCGCAATGGACAGTATCTTGGACACTTCACCGGCGCCGGTCTCCAGACCCCGGGGGGTCTGATCTTCGGGCCTGACACCAACTGTTACGTTCTTTGTAGTAATTGGCCTCAATCGCCATCTCTGCAACAGGTCTGGCGCTATAACGGGCTCACGGGGGCGTTCATGGACAAGTTTATTCTCGATGCGGGCGCGCCTCGCGCCCTGCTGTTTGGCCCGGATGATCTACTTTATGTTTCTGATGGTAACCGCGGCATCGTGTGTTACGGGAGCACCGGAGCCCTGCTCGATACCTTCGTGCCGCTTGGCAGAGGTGGGTTGCGTGATGCGCAAACGTTTCTGTTTGGTCCCGACGGAAACCTTTACGTAGCCAGTTGGATTTCGAACGCCGTCGCTCGGTTTAATGGCACCAATGGCATGTTCCTCGATTATGTGGTCGCCCCCGGAAGCGGCGGGTTAAGTCAACCTGGAGGTTTAGCCTTTGGGCCCGACGGCAATCTGTATGTGAGCAGTACCGCGACACACCAGATCTTGAGGTTCCATGGCCGCACGGGCGCATTCCTGGATGTATTCGCGATGCATCCCGCGCTAAAATACCCCACCTCTCTCACTTTCATTCCGCCGCTGCCGCGTCTTGCCGTTAAGCACGCTGGGCAGACAGTGGAGATTAGCTGGCCCAGTTCCAGCCCTCCCCAGGATTGGACATTGGTTAGTCGAAAGAACATCGATCCACCAGGCGTATGGAACGCACTCACAAATGGCTTAGCCATCGTGGGCACCAACTGCGTCGTGACCGATCGATGTAACGGAAGCTCCACGCTCTATCGGCTGGCTCAACGGTAAGCCGTCTGGTGTCCACCCATCAAGGCCGGTCGAGATTTCCGTCAGCAAATACCCGCCTCGCGAAGAGCGCGGCCGGTGTGACTTTTGTCGGAAGCGCCAGCTTCCTCGGGCGTGCCCTGAACGACGAGTTTGCCTCCTCGTTCTCCAGCTTCCGGGCCCAGGTCGATTATCCAATCTGCAGATTTTATAACTTCCAGATTGTGTTCAATGACGAGCAGCGAATGGCCCGCCTCCACGAGGCGTTGAAACACCTTGAGGAGCACTCGGATGTCGTCGAAGTGCAAACCCGTCGTAGGCTCATCGAACAAGAAAAGCGTTGGCTTGCTCTGCGCGTCGTTGGATCGCTCGAATTCGGCCAGATGACTGACCAACTTGAGCCGCTGACTTTCTCCGCCAGACAACGTATTGATGGGCTGGCCCAATCTCAGATAACCCAAGCCGACCTCCTGCAGGAGGCGCAAACTTCTGGCGGCCCGGCGGCCTGGAGGGAGATGGGAAAAGGTCAGAAGAAATTGAATCGCATCATCCACGGTCGATTCGAGCAAATCAGCAATGCTCCATTCGCGGAGAGCGGTCTTTTTGGATCGAGAACGCGCCGGCGCCGGCAATGCTGCCGCCGTCGCCGCCAGTTTCACTTCGAGAATGTGAGAGCGGTAGCGGCGCCCGTGGCAGTCCGGACACCGGATATAGACATCACTTAGAAACTGCATTTCGATTTTCTCAAAGCCCGCCCCCCGACAGCGCTCGCACTGGCCCTGCGCGGAATTGAAGCTGAACGCGCTGGCGCTCAGGCCTCGCTGGCGAGCGAGGTCAGTCTGGGCAAAAAGTTCGCGAACATCATCAAAGGCACCGATATAGACAACGGGATTGGAACGGGGCGTTTTGCCGAGCGCCGATTGGTCCACCAGCACGACGCGCCCGAGTTGTTCCCAACCTTTAAGCGCGCAACTTTCAAGACTCTCTACCACAGCCGAGGCAGAGGCTTGAAACCTAAACCGATCTTCAAGAGCGGGCAGCAGCACCTCGCGCGCAAGCGTGGTTTTGCCGGAGCCGCTCACGCCTGTTAGGCAGACGAAGCGGTTAAGGGGAATCGCCGCGGTGAGACTTTTCAGGTTGTTTCGCGTGGCATCAAAAAGGGTCAGTTTGGGAGTGGAGAGAGTTACCGGGCGCCGAACTGGAATTTCGATCCTTTTTGCGCCGCTCAGATACTGGCCAGTCAGAGAATGAGGATGCTTGAGCAGCGATTTGAACGGACCCTGAAAGACAATTTGTCCCCCAGCTTCGCCTTGGCCAGGGCCGAGATCGAGCACCTGATCGGCCGCCCGCATGACACTGGCTTCGTGTTCGACCACGACCACAGTATTGCCAGTATCGCGCAGGCTTTCCAAAATCCGGACCAGCCGGACAGTATCGCGCGGATGCAACCCCACGCTCGGCTCATCCAGGACAAACAGCGTGTTAACCAGGCGAGTCCCCAGGCAAGCCGTGAGGTTCACGCGTTCAGTTTCGCCGCCGGAAAGAGAACGAGTCGGCCGGTCCAGCGTCAGATAGCCAAGGCCCACTTCCACCAAATACCCGAGGCGCGAACGCACCTCATTGAGCGCCAGGGCGATAGGGTCGGCCGCTTTGGTGGAAACCCGCGCAGCTATTTCTTCAATGAATTTCAAGCTTTCTTCCACGGGACGTTGATAGAAATCCGCCAGGGTTACTAGATGGCCCTGTTTGTCCGCAACTTTGAACAGCAGCGATTCGGGCTGAAAGCGGCGGCCCTGGCAAACCGGGCAGGTGGAATAGGCGCGATAGCGGGAGAGCAACACACGCACATGCATCTTGTAGGCCTTCGATTCCAGCCAGCGAAAGTAACCTTTGATGCCGTACCAGCTCCGCGGCCATTTATGATCCTCATCCTTATCGTAGTCCGGATCTCCGTTGATGACCCAGTCCTGGACCTTGGGTGGCAGCTCGGCGAATGGCACATGGACTGGGATTTTCCGTTGCCGGCACATGCGCAGCAAATCGGTTTGGCATTCGGCGCCTTGACCTGTCTGCCAGGGTTTAACGGCTCCTTCCCCCAAAGTTTTGGAACGGTCAGGCAGGGCCAAATCGTAATCGATGCTGATGATTCGTCCAAAGCCGCGGCAGGCAGGGCAGGCCCCGACCGGATTATTGAAACTAAACAGAGCGGAGGAAGGCTCACGATATTCGAGGTCGCAGCCCGCGCAATGAAAGTGGTTGGAAAATCGCTCCGTGCGTTCTATCACCACGGCAGACCCCAAGGTGCGCTCGTCCTCGGACGCCACGGCCAGAGAAGACTGAATGGCATCGAGAGGCGCCTCCAGTGAGTGTACCGCCAGCCGGCCTTTGCCAAAATGATAGGCCTGTTCGCAGGCCTCAACAAAGCGGGCCCGGTTGCTTTCCGTGAGCTTGAGCCGGTCTTGAATAATGGTCAATGACGCAGGCATCTTGTGTTGGAGGCGCCCGGCGGCGGCATCCGTGCGAAGAATTTCGCCTCTCCAGAGGAGGCGTTGGTAACCCTGCTTGGAAATCAGGGCCAGCGATTCACCCAGCGAGAGCTTTTCGGAAAGGGGTAGATTAAACGTCACTAGCGCCTCCCCGGCCCGAGTGAGCGGTTTTCCATTCCCTCCTTTAGTGGTTTCCCAAATCAATTGGGGAGGCTCTTTGCGCACGGCCTGGCCACATTTGCGGCAATAGAGCTGCGCTAAATGAGGCCAAAGCAGCTTTAGATAATCGCAAAGCTCGGTCATGGTGCCGACGGTGGAGCGAGTCGTTTTGACGGAATTCCGCTGTTCAATGGCGATGGCCGGAGGGATGCCATCGATCCGATCGACTTGCGGCTTATCCATCCGGTCGAAAAACTGCCGGGCATAAGCAGAAAACGTCTCAATATAGCGCCGCTGGCCCTCCGCGAAAAGGGTGTCAAAAGCCAGCGAACTCTTCCCCGAACCGCTCAAGCCTGTAATGACGATGAGCTTGCCGATCGGCAAATCGAGATCAAAATTCTTCAGATTGTTATGCCGAACCCCGCGCAAGCGGATAACTCGGCCGACTTCATTTGTCATCTTAACAATTCTACCGGCCCTGCGCTTCCAGAGCAAGAGGGGGAGATTGCTGGCAAAATGGGGACTCGTGGAACTCGTCCTTCCGAAGATTGTGCCAATCCCCTGCCCTGCTGGTGCTGGCCGATGACTGATGACTGATAACTTTTTTAGTGGTGAGTCCTTTTCTTTTCGATTTTAATCTTTTTACTCGAACCATGAAGCATGAACTCCCTTTCCCAGGACCTTCCAGGCGCCGTTGGATAATCCTTGCGTTCCTCATGGGGCTTTGCTTCATCAGTCACTTTAATCGAGCAAGCATCACGAGTGCGGGAGACGAGCGAATCATGCAGCAGTTCGGCATTTCACCGCAGCGGATGGGAGTTATCTATTCTGCATTCCTCGTCGTATATACGCTGTTTATGATTCCCGGAGGCTGGTTGATCGATCGGCGTGGGCCGCGTTTCGCGCTAGGGTGCATGGGCTTGGGCTCCGCGCTGTTCTGCGGATTGACCGGAGCCATCGGTTTTGGGGTCTTCGCCGCCGGCCAGGTCTGGCTGGCTCTGCTGGTGGTGAGGTCATTGATGGGATTGCTGAGCGCCCCGCTGCATCCTGGAGCGGCCCGCGCCGCGGGAAATTGGTTTCCGCCCGAACAGCAGGCTTTGGCCAACGGTCTCATCACCGGAGCATCGATTCTCGCCTACGCGCTCGTTCATCCGATCTTTGGTTCGCTTATTGATCGCCTTGATTGGCCCATTGCTTTTCTCATCACTGCCAGCGCCACCGTTCTATTGTCGCTGGCCTGGCTGGCATTCGCCAATGACAAACCCGAGCCTTCAAATCAGACCCCGCAAGCCGCCCGCGCGCGGAACAAAGGCGAGGAGCGGGAACTGCCAGCCGCGCCCATGCCTGCGATCTTGCGGCCCGGCTCGGAATTACCGAAGGGCTCCCTGCTCGATCACACTTCTGATATGACCGTCCGACGGAATCGCGGAAGAAACCTTTTGCTCCTTACGCTCAGCTATGCCGCGGTGGGCTATTTTCAATATCTCTTTTTTTACTGGCTTCACTATTACTTCGATTCCGTGTTGCACATGGACAAAGCCGATAGCCGTTACTTCGCGGGCTTGCCCAACTTGGCCATGGCGGTGTGCATGCCCATCGGCGGTTGGCTCACAGATAAGGCGGTGCGCTGGCGCGGCGAAAGCGGGAGGACCATCGTGCCGAAGTTCGGCATGATGCTCAGCGCCTTGTTTCTCGTCGGAGGCCTCTTTGCCACGGAGCGTGCCTGGATCGTGGGCTGTTTCACCATTTCCCTGGGCGTGCTCGGTCTTTGTGAAGCGTCTTTCTGGACGGTCGCCATCAACCTCGGCCACAACCGGGGTGGCACCTCCGCTGCCATCATGAATACCGGCGGCAACGGAATCGGCCTGCTTGCACCCATGGTTACACCCTGGCTCGGCGCCCAGCTTGGTTGGGAGTGGGGCCTGGGCGTCGGCGCCATCATCGGGATGCTCGGCGCGTTTTGCTGGTTTGGAATTAAAGAGGGGCCGGCGATCTAAGAGCCTGTTTTAAAATTCCAGTTCCCAGGCAAACGGCAGATAGCCAAAGTCTATCTGAACACAACTGGCGCCCGCTGCTCACGAGGGCCCTTCCTTTTTCGGCGTCTGCTGCGCGCTGAGCAGCGCCTCCAGTTCCTCTAAACCGCGCGGGGAACCAATTTCGTAGAAACGCTCTTGCACCTCGAAACCCGCCAATTGTTTTTGTGTCACTAGCCGCTGCATCACCTCACTTAAGTCAAAGGCGATACCGGGCGGAAACTCTTTGAAAGCGGCGCTGGAAAGAATGCTCAGCCCATAGTCGATATGTTGCATTTGCGGGATTAGAGTTTTCTTATCATAGACTTTGATCTCTCCATCCTCGAACCAGACATTGCTGGTATCAAAGCGGTTTTGGTTGTGAAAGACAGTCATCAGCCCCAGCTTGCCCTTGCGTTCGAAGCAATCCGCCACGGGGCGGAAATCGATCGGCAGATAGGAATCTCCATAGAGCACGAAAAATCTCTCACCGAGGAGCGGCAGCGCTTTTTGCAAAGCGCCTCCCGTGCCGAGCAAAGCGGGGCCGTCAAAAGAATATTCCAGCTCAATGCCCCAGGGCAGCCCCTCCCCAAACTCGCGCTCGATCATCTCGCCCAGGTAGCCCACGCACAGGACAACGCGCCTCACCCCTTGGGCCCGGAGCGATTCGAGTTGATGAGTCAAAAACGGCTTGCCGGCCACCGGTACCAGCACCTTGGGTATTTTCTCCGTTAGCGGACGAAGCCGCGTTGCCATCCCGCCGGCGAGGATGGCCACGGGGAAGCCGGCGAGCGACAAAGGTTGATGTTGGGAAAAGGACGGCTCGGCTTTTTCCCCTGCTGGCTTTCCGGAGTTCACTACGTCCTCGTCCGCCGAACTCCCCTTTTCATCCAAGTCCGGCCAACGGCCCCGTGCTGTCCCCCAGGCGCTCGACGGGGACGCCGACCCGCTCCAACATGGATAGATAGAGATTGGTCATGGGTGTCTCCTTTTCATAGCGAACGTGGCGGCCCATTCGGAGGGTGCCACCGCCTTTGCCAGCCAGCAATACCGGCAGATTATCGTGATTGTGGGCATTGCCGTCCCCGATTCCGCTGCCATAAACAATCATGCAATTATCCAGCAACGTCCCCTCCCCTTCTTTTGTCGACTTCAATTTCTCGAGGAAGAAGGCCAATTGGGTGATGTGAAAACGGTTGATTTTGGCAATTTTCTCTTTCTTGGCCGCATCGTTCCCATGATGAGAAAGATCGTGATGGCCTTCGGATACCTGGATGAATGGGTAAGGTCGATTGCTCCCGTCATGCGCGAGAATGAAACTGGAAACCCGTGTGGTATCGGTTTGGAAAGCCAGCGTGAGCAAGTCGAACATGAGCCGAACATGCTGCTCGTAATCTTTGGGGATGCCCGCGCTTGGCTTGGCATAGTCTGGAAAAGCGGCCGCGAATTTCTCGGCTTGCTCGATTCGCAATTCCAGATCACGCACGGCGGTGAGATATTCGTCGAGCTTGCGGCGATCCGTATAACCGAGGCCGACCCGGAGCCGATTGGCATCTTCCATTACGAAATCGAGAATGCTTCTTTGATGGCGTTCACGCCGGGCGCGGCTTTCCGCAAGCTCGCCTTTTCGGCCATTGGAAAATAGCCGGTCAAAGGCAAGACGCGGACGGATTTCCGGGGGCATCGGCGTGGACTCGGTTTTCCAGGAAATGTTGAATGAGTAAGCGCAACTGTAACCGGAATCGCAATTCCCGGCCTGTTGACCCCGGTCACAACCCAGTTCGATGGAAGCCAGGCGGGTGGCTTTTCCCAGAGCCGCCGCCGCAACCTGGTCCACCGAAATTCCCACTCGAATGTCCGCCCCATGGGTCTTGCGCGCCTGACAACCGGTTAGAAATGTGGCGGAACCGCGGGCATGGTCGCCGCCGCCATCGCCGTGCGGGCGCGCTTTGTCCTGAGCCAAACCGCTCAGGACGAGCAGGTCATCCTTGACGGCTCTCAAGGGTTGGAGGATCGGCGGCAGCGCGAAATCCGAACCCACCGCGGAGGGAGTCCAATCGTCCATATTGACACCGTTGGGGACAAAGATGAAAGCCAGGCGCCGCGGGGAACTTGGTGTTCCCAGAGCGGCGGCTGGTGAGACGCCTGGGGCCATGCTTTCCAGCAGTGGCAGCGCCATGGCAGTGCCTAACCCTTTCAAAAACGTCCGCCGAGGTATCTGCCATTGCTTGTTTATGGGCATCATCATTGTCCTGATAGACGAAGCTAACCTCGGGTTGCTTCAAATACAACATCGCGGCTAATCCACCAATTGGTTTTTGATTGCGTAATGAGTCATCTCCGCGTTGCTCCGCATTCGCATTTTCTCCAGGATGCGAGCGCGATAGGTGCTGATCGTTTTGACGCTGAGGCTCGCCTCGTCCGCGATTTGGGTCACCGTTTTGCCAGAGGCTATCCTTCGAAGCACTTGGTATTCGCGGTTGGAAAGAGATTCATGGGGCAATTTATCGCTGCCGGATTCAAAGACATAGCTGAGCTTTTCGGCTTGGGCCGCACTAATGTACCGCCCGCCACTGCAAACTTTGCGAATGGCTTTGACCAATTCCTCGGGGGCGCTCTCCTTGGGCAAATAGCCCGATGCGCCGGCTTGCAGGACCCGGCTGGCAAACTGATCCTCGGAATGCATGCTTAAGATGAGGACAGGCAGTTTCGGGGCCAGTTGTCTGATCTCCTTGAGGATGTCCAGCCCGCTGCGCCCAGGCATGGTAATGTCCAGCACCAGCACATCCCAGCTCCGGGCCCTCACTTGCTCAAGGACTTCTCCGCTGTCCGTCGCCTCGCCGGGCACCACAATATCCGAAGTTTCGTGGAGGATTTGTTTTAGACCGCGACGCACGACCGCGTGATCATCGGCACTGAGAGCTTTTAGAATTGTCATGGTTTGTGATGCCGGGCCGGCTCTGGATCGGCTTGATTTACTGGTGCCGCAAACGACTGGACCGGAGCTTATCCGCTGGCCGCCATTTCAACAAAGCGGCTGCCTCGGACAAAAAATGGAGAGGGACGGAAAATTTGCTCGGGGAAAACGACACGCCTGGAGCCAGGGCTTTTTTCCTTCGTTCAAGTTTCATTAACAGACAGAGTAAGTTCTTTTGCGGCCACCGCGCTATCGGTGGGTGTCTGAATGATTTGTCGTTGGGCTGGTTTATTTGCTGTCCGCATCCGTCCTACAGGAGCAGGCCACTCACTGGTCGCTGCGGAGGGGGGCGTCCGCGCGCCGCACTTGAATAGTTACCGTTCTTTCAATGCCAATGCCGACCGCCGAAGGAATGTGCGGAGCCGAAGCGCCCGGAAAAACGATGTCCGATCCCCAGTGAATGTCCGTAAGAGTGTCCGAAATAAACCGGGCGGGAAAAATAAAAGCCGAAACTCGGATAGGGCGGGTAACAATAAGTGGGTTCCGTGTAAACGTAACTGGGATAGTAAGCGGAATAAGCGTAGCTGGGACGGGCCGCGTAGGTAGGGGCAGCCGGTTGGACGGCGGTATAAGCGCTCGCGTCAACGGCGGGGGGTTGGGTGGCCTGGGAAGCGGTGCTGACCTGGGCCACGGCCAGTTGTTCCCGCATCTTCGTCCCGCGCTGGATGATAGCAGTGATGATCGTATTGGGGATGCCATGATCGTGGAGGTAGATGATCTCCGCTGACCTGAGGTTATAAAAGTTAGGCGAGTTCTCCACGAAGGCCTGAATAACCGCGGGATCGGTTCCGGCATCGGACATTCTGACAATTTCCAGCACTGGCGGGGATAGATTTGCTCCGGCGGCTTTAAGTTTGTCCACGAGCTGGGTGTCCTTCATGACAGGCGTAGGCGGCCAAGCTGGATCAGTCCTCTTGAGGGGCTTCGGGGGGCCGGGGATCTGTACTGAGTCGGCATCCTGCGCGGCCGAATTCCAGCCGGCAACGGACAGGATCCCGGCCATCGTCCAGAGAATTAAACGCGTTTTCATATGAAGCTTCTTCATTTCCGCGGCAAAGGCTTCTCGCCAACTTCGAAGGCCCGGATTCGGAATTGATATTATTAAATATATATAACATCAAAATTGTTTTGCAAGTGCTGATAGGGGCGGCGAAACGCGCTGAGGGAAGGGCGCCTGGTGTTGCCTTGTCGCGCATAATCATGAGAATCGCTCTGAATCAGCCTTTGCCACTTGCGGACATACCTGCTTTGCGGTAAAAGAATCCTTGCTCTGGCAAGGTGTTGCGGGAAGAGAGCTATTGGTTTCCCTGTGAATCGAGTGTAGCGGGTAACACGGAACGCTGCGCGCGTGGCGAAATGGCAGACGCGCCAGACTTAGGATCTGGTCCCGTAAGGGGTGGGAGTTCAAGTCTCCCCGCGCGCACCACTTTGGAAACCTCCGGCTGCAAACGGCGGACACTAATGAGCAAGTGCCAGAAGACCGGTGTCAAGGTACGGTTTGCTTTTGGTGTCAACTTGTGTGGATTATATTTGTTTATGAGCGGTAATGTGAAGTGCCCTATTTGTAATGCGAAGGTGCCGTTTTCACTCCAAATGCACATGCACATGCACACCATGCATGGGCCAGGTGGTAGACCGGAGGATGAACCGGCGCTTCCCACCGCCGATCTTCCTTCTCATAGGGGGAGGGATAAGAGAAAGCCGCCACGACCAGGAAAGCACCATCCACGAAAGGGAGAACACCGCCGCCCGAGAGGCTGACGGATGCGGGCGAGGGAAGCCGCACAGGTTTGTCCCTTCAAGGGTTCTGGATTTTTTTCTGAATCGGCCCCCCGGTGGATTCCAAAGCGAGTTGGACGCGTTGTTCCAATTCAAGCATCTTCGGCACTTGTCGCCGCGCCGGCGGCAGCGCCGCCATCGCTTTCAAGGCTTCCTGGTAAGCTTCTCTAGCTTCCTTCAGTCTTCCCGCCTGTTGCAGGATTTCCCCGCGCCGGGCCAGCCAGGTTTCTTTCCGTGGGGACTGCGCGGCGACGCTCTCCAATCTTGCCAGAGCAGTGTCAAAACGCTTCCGTTTCAGTTCGACGTCGATGGCATAAAGTTGCAACACGACCAAAGGCCCTAATTTCTTGATCCCCTCATCGAGCCCCCGCAGCGCTTCCTCAAAGTAGGCTTGCCCTTCACCAGTCAGCGCCTGGGATCGTTCCAGGAATGTTTCGGGTTGCGGCTGAGCCGCGCCAGCGATGGCCTTGCTATAGTCCTGCGCGGCCTCGAGGCGCCTGCCTAGTTTGACCAGGACGCGGGCCCGTGTAATCAGCGCATCCACATGGTTGGTGTGGCGGATTAGAAAACGGTCTAATGCGACTTTCGCCGAAAATGGCCAATTGGCCTCCAGAAACATTTTACCCTGGACCAAATCCAGGATAACGAGTTTCGGGTTGAGCGCTCTGGCTTGATCGTAGTCCGCTTCCGCCGCGTCCCAATCCTGATGAGCCCTGTGCAACTCCCCTCTTTTGAGGTAAAGGTCGCCATTTATCGGATCATGCTCAATGCGCTTGGTGACTTCCTGAATCTGCAAATGGATGTCCCCATGGCCTCGCGCGCCTGACGGGGTGACAAGAAGAATGGAGAGGCTCAAGACCACTAGCCTTATGGCTATAAAAGCTGGCCCGCGCCCGGCTGCATAGAGCACAAATAACTCCATAACTTTTCTACTTCACCCTAACCTGAGTGGACCTACAAAAGGAACGGTATGCAAGCGGGAAAACCATCGGCGGAAGAGACTGGTTTTTGAATGACGCAAAGGATGGGTGAAATTCCTGTTTAATCTATGCCCCACTCTATCGCGTCGGGTTAACCCACGCGCCGACAGTTCCCACTTGCCGTTGTGGGTCGAATTCAGCAATTTTGCGGCATGCAATCCCACGAGCTGTTGCGGGAAGTCTTTCAGAAAGGGAGCGCGAAGCAGGCCGCCGCCGACCTCGGACTCTCGCTCTCCATGATTTACAAGTGGGGCGAACCGTCCAACCAACCCACCAGCAGTGGGACCGCTAACCCCCTTGACCGCATTGAAGCGCTGCATCGCTGCACCGGGGACCTGCGAATCGTGCAATGGATCTGTCAGCGCGCCGGCGGGTTTTTCATCAAGAACCCGGAAACCACCTGTCCCCACCCCGAATTTTTGATTCCGGCTACCAATGAAATTGTGCAGGAGTTTGCCGATCTTCTGGCCGTCATTGCCACTGCGGCTGCGGACAATCAAGTCACCCCAAAAGAAGCCGCGGCCATCCGGGCGCGTTGGGAGGAACTCAAATCTGTCACTGAATCTTTCGTCCACTGCTGCGAACAAGGCAATTTTACGCCGCTCAAGTCAAAATCGGCTTCACCCCATCCTTGAGGTTTCTAACTCTGCGGGAGCCAAGCTGGACACCCGCCGGAAAGACCCGCTGAAGCGTGGACAGTAAACAGGCCGGTCTCTCACCCGATTTTCATCTCGATGGAATGTTCACGGCGATCGTCCAGCAAAGGGATTGTATTCCCAGGCAAGGCTTGTCCGTCCAGTGAAACCTGGCTGACGCCGGGCGGTCCGCCGGGGAGCCGGATGAAGCTGATGCGATAGGTCGTTTGCCGGTAGCGATAGCGAATTTTCAGAGTGGTCCAGGTTTGCGGAAGGCGTGGCGTGAGGCGCAAGTAATTACCCTCCAGACTTACTCCGAGCAGCGTTTCAATGAGCAAACGATACATCCATCCGGCAGAACCTGTGTACCATGTCCATCCCCCGCGACCGGTATGTGGGGGGACGGCATAGACATCTGCGGCGACGACGTAAGGTTCCACTTTGTAGGTGGCAATTTGCGGAGGAGTGGCGCCATGGTTGATAGGATTGATAAGCGCGAAAAGCTCCCAGGCCCGCTCGTGTTCCCCGAGGAGCGCGAAGGCCATGATGGTCCAAATAGCGGCATGGGTATATTGGCCGCCATTTTCTCTCACGCCCGGAATGTAGCCTTTGATATAGCCAGGATTAAGGGAAGAATGATCAAAAGGCGGATCGAACAATTGAATCAGCCCCGCTTCCCGGCGGATGAGCCGTTCCCGCACCGCGTTCATCCCCAGACGCGCGCGTTGCGCATCGCCCGCCCCGCTGATGACTGACCAGCTTTGCGGCAGAGAATCGATCTGGCATTCGGGATTGCTTCGGGAACCAAGCGGTTCGCCGTTATCGAAGTAGGCCCGTCGGTACCATTGGCCATCCCAGGCATGCAGTTCGATGTTTTCCCGCAATTGCGAGGCTTGCGCCAGACAACGGTCGGCAAAAAGTTTATCCCCCCGTCCACGAGCCAACTCCGCAAATTGAGTGAGCACATCATAGAGAAAGAAGGCCAGCCAAACGCTTTCGCCGCGCCCGCCAGCGCCGACCAGGTTCATGCCGTCATTCCAGTCGCCGCAACCCATTAAAGGCAGGCCGCGTTCGCCGAACCTGAGTCCGCGTTCGATGGCCCGCACACAATGGTCATAGAGCGGGGCGGACTCGTCGGAACGGTTCGGCAAATCGTAGTACGATTCCTCCTCGGGCTTGACCGGCCTGGCCTCTAAAAAGGGAACCGGCTCATTCAATACCCCTGTATCCGCCACACAGGCCACGTAACGGCAGGTCACATAGGGCAGCCATAAATAATCATCGGAAAAATGCGTGCGCACGCCGCGCCCTGCCGAGGGGTGCCACCAGTGCTGGACGTCCCCTTCGCGGAATTGGTGGGCAGCGGCGCGCAGGAGATGCTCTCGCATCAGGGCTGGTTCGGCATGAACCAACGCCATCACGTCCTGCAATTGGTCGCGGAATCCATAGGCTCCCCCGGATTGATAAAATCCGGTCCGGCCCCAGATGCGGGCGGTCAACGTCTGATATAACAGCCAGCCGTTGGCCATCACGTTTACGGAGGGATCGGGAGTTTCGACCTGCACCGCTCCAAGCGTCCTATTCCAATATTCCCAAACTCCTTCCAGTGCGATGCGGGTGGCTTCCGGGCGGCGAAAGCGCTGAATCAGGTTTTGCACTTCAGCCAAGCTGCGGCCCACACCCAGCCGAAAACTGATTTCTCGTTCCTGGCCGTTGGCCAAATCGAATGCGACTTGGACCGCGCCGCAGGGATCCAGACCCGCTCCGACTTTGCCGGAAAGTCTCGCCCGCTTTAGAGCGGCTGGATTCGACACGCTTCCATTTCGCCCGAGAAATTCTTTGCGATCCCCCGTGACCGTTCGCGTGGGGTCGTTGACATCGATGAAGGCGATGCGTTCGGCGAATTCGGTGTTGTAAAGATTGCGCGCCAGCAGAACGCCCCTTTTGAGGTCCAATTCGGTTTGGACATGCAGCAGGCTTTTGTGGCGGAGATCTCCCAATACCCATTCCCAATAACCAGTGGCGGACAGACGCCGTGTCCGGCCCGAGATGTTGCGCAATTTCAGCACCGCGAACTTCACCGGCGCATCCATGGCCACATACACGGTCAACTCGGAGATAATCCCGTTCTCGGTATGCTCGAACACAGTATATCCGAAACCATGGCGAGTGACATAGGGCGTCGCGCCGCGCGCGGGTAATGGCGACGGGGACCAAATTTGTCCGCTCTGTTCATCCCGGATGTAGAAGGCTTCACCGGTGGCGTCAGTGACTGGATCATTGTTCCATGGCGTGAGGCGAAATTCGTGGCAATTCTCGACCCAGGTATAGGCGCTGCCGCTCTCCGAAATGACCGTCCCGAAATACGGATTGGCTAACACGTTCACCCAGGGAGCGGGAGTCATTTGGTCTGGCCGCAAGGTAATAACGTATTCGCGGCCATCGGGGGTGAAACCGCCGAACCCATTATGAAAAATCAGATCCCGGGTGGGAAGCGGCTTGGGCGGCTCGCTGAACGCAGGGCGGGTCTGAGTGAGAGCTGGCACGAGCGGATCGGGGGTGCTTGGGCGTTCCAGTTGTTCGGCCAGGCTCCCATTTTCATCCACGAGGACAAGACGCGCCACCGCCTGCAGGAGGATGCGGTCTTCACTGGAGACCTGTTCCTGCCGCCGGACAAAAAGGCCCCCTGGTTTGTCCAGCATTTGCGCCTCAAGCCCTGAGGCAATTAAACTCATAATCTGCTCATGCAAGGATTGACGGTAAACCGAAACGTCCTCGTTCAAAATCACGACTTCCACGGGCAGCCCCTTCATCCGCCAGTAAGAATGCGCCTGGATGAGTTGGTGCACGATTTCGATTTTCGCCGGGTCGCTGATGCGCAACAGGACGATGGGAGCGTCGCCGGAAATGCCATAGCCCCAGAGGCCGCTTTGACCGCGCCGGTTATTGAGCAATACACTGGGCGTGGATCGGCGGGCTGGGTTGGCATAGATCAAAGCGCTGGCCAGCCGCGCGTAAAGCTGGGCCTCCGCCTCCGAGGCATTTAGATGGCGCAAAGTGACCTGACTGTGGGTCCAGGCCAGATCCAAGGCCCGGTCAGCCATGCGTGGGTTGTGATATTTTTCAATCATCTCCAGCGCCATTTCCCGGGTCTCCGTCATACCCAGAACGAGGTCAACCCGCGCCTTCTCGTGAGGACCTAATCGTACTGTGCGGCGCAACGAGACAATAGGGTCCAGAACCGGGCCGGCGGTGTTGGAAAGGGCCGCGGTATCCTGCATAGCGGCTGGTCTCGCAGGGGTGCGCCCTCGACCGATGAAACGAGCCCGGTCCGTTTCACAGGAGATTTCCCCCTGTTCGCCGCCCTGTCCGACCATCAGGTTAAAGAGCCATGGCGGTTTCTCACCTTCGGAGCGGGCGCGGCGGGTACAGAGGAGGGCAGGCGAGGAGCGCAGGAACTCTGTCTGGACGAACAGGTTGCTGAAAGCGGGATGGGCCGCGTCCGCCGCGGGGGTCGCCAGCACCACTTCGGCGTAACTGGTCACTTCAATGACCCGTGTGGCATTCGAATGATTGATGAGCGTCACACGCCTCAACTCCACGTCGTCTTCCGGAGAAACACTAATTTCGGTATGGATTTCTATGCCGGCAAGATGCTGGCGAAACTCGGCGCGGGCCTGAGTGAAGATGGCTTCGTAGCGCTTGTTCGTTCGCAAGGTGGGCTGATAAGCGTTGGACCAGAATTCTCCCGTAGCCACATCGCGGAGATAAACAAATGAGCCCCAGGCATCGCGCGTCGCATCCTCACGCCAGCGGGTTACGGCCAGGTCGCGCCATCGGCTGTAACCTCCACCGGCGCTGCTGATGACGACATGATAGCGGCCATTGGACAACAGGTGGACCTCCGGCGCGTGCGAGCCGGGATTAGTGAGAATGCGCATGCCTCCCTCGCCTTCCCCGGCCACTTTTCGTGATTCACTCGATTCCAAATCTTCAGAAAGAACCTCTGCGGCGGTGTTAGGAACGCGTTCCTGTAAAAGCAGGTCCGCCGCTTTGAACAAGGGGCACGCCGCGAAGCGCCGTTGCATCGGGCGATCCAGCACCACATAAGCCACCGCCAAGAGGCCCATCGCTTGATGATGCGCCATGAAGGAGCGAATCGTGACACTGCTCTGGCCGGGGGGCAGGCGTGAAGGAGTGTAATCCACTGCCTCGTAAAAACCACAGGGCCCTTCGCGTCCCTCTCTCACGAGGCGTTCCAGATTCTCGCAAGCCTCCCGGGGCGCCACCATCAAGGCCATCATGGTGGCATAAGGAGCAATCACCAGGTCCTCCGACAGTCCGCGTTTCAATCCCAGGCCGGGCACTCCAAAAGCGCGGTATTGGTAGTTCAGATGAATGTCAGTCCGATTGTAGCCCGACTCGGAGATGCCCCAGGGCACGCCGCGCAGTTGCCCATATTCGATTTGTTGTCGAACCACGCCTCGATAAGTTTGATCGAGCAATGTCCTTTCATAGTTGGGCATAACTAACAGTGGCATGAGGTATTCGAACATCGATCCGCTCCATGACGCCAGGACCGCGTCGCCGTGCGAAGCCACGAGCAGGCGAGCCATGGAAAACCAGTGGTCTTGCGCCACCTGCCTTTGGGCGATGGCGACATAACTGCACAAACGCGCTTCAGAGGCCAGCAGGTCATAAAAACTGGCGTCACGCCGCCGTTCGGTGAGGTTGAAGCCGATCGAGAACAAGTCACGCGCCGGATCGAACAAAAAGGTGAAATCCATCTCGGCCATTTCGCCGCTTTGCCGGGCCAGATCTTCCAGCGCGTGGAGACGTTGGGTGGCATGGTCGCTCGCCTCCTGCAAACAGCGCAACCATTCTGCGAGGGCTTTTTGTCTTTCTTTCTCCTTGGGGGCCGCACCCAAAGCTCGCATTTCTTCCGCAATTAATGGACAGAGTGTTTCATCCAATTCCGAAATGGCGCGCAGAGTGGGTATCTGATCAAGACTGGCCAGTTTTCCTTCGAGGCTTGTGGCAGCAGAAGCGGAGTCAGAGGTTCGAGCCTCCTCGCGACGGTTGCTCCCCAGGGCTGGCGGCGAGCCCGGCGTTAGCCAGGGTGCGGCAAAAAGCACATCATCCAGATGCTCTCGACAATTCTGCGCCAAAGCCTGACTCCACCATTTCAACTCCTCATCCGCCTCTGGCCCGAGGGAAGCGGCGAAACCCGCCGCCTGGTCGGCGGCGCGCTGCAGCAGCCCAACTCCTGCGCGGAGGGTTGAGGGCTCTTTGGCCAGTAGTTTCTGCAACTGTTCCCATTCAGTTCGTTTGCCGCCCAATTCTGCGACCATTTGCACCGTGTCGCTCAACCCAGCGAAGAGTTGTGGCCGGAGAATCTTCTCCTTGGGCAGTTCGCGCAACCCGCTGCTCAGGGTGAGCAAATGTCCGGCGAGATTCCCGCTGTCCACGCTGGAGATATAGAGCGGCAGCAAAGGTTTAAGCGTGCGCGTTTCATACCAGTTATAGAAATGGCCTCGATGGCGTTCCAGGCGTTGCATGGTTGCAAACGCATTTTGCGTGCGCTGCAGGAGTCCCCCAGAGGACAAATAGCCAAAATCCCAGGCTGCCAGATTGGCCAGCAACGCCAATCCCATATTGGTGGGCGAGGTGCGCGACGCCACGACCGACACGGGTTCTTCCTGGAAATTATCCGGCGGCAGCCAATTCTCCTGCGCGGTGACAAAAGTTTCGAAGAAGCGCCAGGTCTTGCGCGCTGTTCTCCTGAGGAACGCCAATTGCTCCTCGTTCAGTTCAGGCCTGGGGGGCTTGATGGGCTGGCTGATCCACCAGGCAATCCCCGGCGAAAGGAACCACAAACCCAGCAAAAGACCGGCCAGAGGGAATTGGTTCGGCTGCAACTCAGCTAAAAGAATCCCGCTGCTCAAGGCCGCGGCAGGCGCGATCCACATGGCCGCATAAAACCCAGCCAAATCCACGCGAGCCACGCGCTCGGCCTCACTGGCGGTTTGCCACTCCAGCAGACGGCGTCGCGTCATCAGCAAACGCAAGAGCGTGCGCACAATTGCATCCACGCTCATGAAAGCGTCGTAAGGCAGGAAGACAAGAATAAGAAGCGCTTGGCCAAATTGGCGTCCGCAGGAAGCGGCGAGGCCCCGGAGGTGCAGCACCAGCGGGAGGTCCTGAGGTTTGTTGAAAACTTCGACAACGGTGGACAACAATCCTGGAACCAGAACGATGGAAAGCGCAAGCAACGTTCCTAACCACGCCAGTTCCGGCAACCACAACCAAGTGCTTAGCAGCAACAGGAACAGGGAACCCGGCACCAGGCTCCGCCGCAGGTTGTCGAAAATCTTCCATTGAGATAGACCGGAGAGTGGATTGGTGATCCGCGGCCCCGCCGCCCTCGGCACTCGAGGCAGCAACCACTGCGCAATTTGCCAGTCGCCGCGAATCCAGCGGTGTCGCCGGTTTACCTCTGTGTTGTAGCGAGAGGGATATTCCTCGTACAACTCCACATCGCTTACGAGGGCGGAACGGGCATGGCACGATTCGAGCAGGTCATGGCTCAGCACCGAATTCTCGGGAAAACGCCCGCACACGGCTTTTTCAAACGCGTCCACATCATAGATGCCTTTTCCAATGAACGAGCCTTCGTGGAACACATCCTGATATACATCTGATACTGCGCGCGTGTAGGGATCAATGCCGACTTCGCCCGCAAAAAGCCGCACAAACCAGGAGCGGCCTGCGCTGGGCAGGCTCACGCCCACTCGCGGTTGCAAAATGCTGTAGCCTTCGGTGACGATTCCCCGAGCATCGAACTGAGGCCGGTTCAAGGGATGGGCCATTGCGCCCACCAACCGGCGCGCGGCATCCCGCGGCAGTTGGGTATCGGTGTCCAGGGTGATAACAAATTTGATGCTGGCCAAAAGCGAAGTGTCTCCCACAATTTCGGAGAAACGGTCCTTACAGCCCCCTCGGAGCATGGTGTTGAACTCGCTCAGCTTGCCGCGTTTACGTTCGTAACCCATCCAGGTTCTTTCCCGATCATTCCATCGGCGAGGCCGGTGAAACAAGAAAAAGATGTTGGGCCGATCGGAGTCATATTTCTTGTTCAGCGTTTCCACCCCGGCCCGCGCCCGCTGAAGCAACGATTCATCCTCCGGCATGACGGCCTCCGGGGCGTCCCGGAAATCAGTAAGCAAGCCAAACTGGAGGTTTTGATCGCGATTGGCGAGATAATGGATTTCGAGGCTTTCGATCAGATGGTCAACTCCGTCCAGACTGACAAGCAGAGTCGGGACAACTACCATGGTGCGACTCTCAGGTTTGATGCCCAGGGAATAGTCCAGGCGGGGCAGCAAGCGGGGGCGCACTAACAAGGTGGAGAGCCAATTGAGCAAGGCGACGGCGAGCTGGCTGGAGCAGATCAGGAACAGGAGGGCGAAGAAAAAGAGTTTCCAGGGTTCGGCTTCCAGCCGCTTGAGCGGTTCCATTAGCCAAAGGGTGCTCGCGGCGGTGAAGAAGAAAACGCCGCCCCCATAAAAGGCCAGCGGAAAGCGATGTATGGCCCGCTCGGCCGCTCTTTCCCAGGGCCAGCGTGCTTCCACCGCCTCCTCAAGCAAAGGCTGCCCTTTGCCAATCAAAATATAACCTGCATGTGCTGAACGATGGGCGTTCCCTTTTTCTCGTGCTCCTGCTTCGGCCAGGGCGATAGCTTTGCCGGCCACTTCTGCCTCAGAAAGCCGGCAATGGCGCGCAAGGGTTTCAACGGCATGGCGGTAGCGGTCGCGTGTCGAAAAATCCATCGCCCCATAGACCCCTGCCGGATCTTTGCGCAAAATTTCATCGACCAGGCTGAGGGTTTCCACAAACTCCCGCCAATCCATCGCGCCAAGGAAACGGAGGCTGCTAATGCTGTGACTGATGGAAACCTGGTCGGCGGCTTGATTTTGGCTTTCCAGGTGGACCAACGCCTCAATCGAAAGCCCTTGTTCGGCCAGCCGCTGTTCCAGCCAACTCCGCGCCAAATGCACCATCGGGTTTTGCCGCGACAACCGATGGCAGAACTCCGCCACAAACGAGCTGGAGAGAGGCAAATCGGCCTTGGCCATGTCAGCGACCACGACCACGATGTGGGCGGGGTGCTTCTCCGCCATCTCCTGCAACCGATCCGCCCACAAATCAGCCAGGTCGCGCTCGCGCCGGCCGATGCTCAACCGGGAGGTGACGCGTTGCAGGTTTTCAATCAGCCCCAGCCGCAACATGATCGGAATGGCCCAGAGTTCGCCCAGTTTCAATGAAGCCACGGTTTGATAAGCTGCCACAAAGGCGCTGAGCGATTCCGCATCGACTTGGGCATCAACATGCGAAATCAGTTCGAGAACCACGTCATAAACTCGGGGAAGCCCTGCCGAAGGGCCATTTCCAAGGCGCGGCAACTCCCGGCTATAGCCGCGGGGCAGATGCCGGCGGGCCATTTGTATTTGCTCCTCGATCAAATAAAAGTTGTCGAGTAACCACTCGGCCGCATGAGTCACCCGGCGGTTTTGGTCCACGGCATGGGTCGCGCGATTGTAGGACCTGAGGACCGCCTCGTTGTGGTCCAGTCGAGCCAGCAGGCGGTTGGAACCTAACGTGGCGACGACGCGATGATCCGCCGCCAGGGCTTTGGCATGGCGGGCCAGGTGTTCCAGGCTGAACAACTCGCCACGCAGAGGTTGCTCCGTTACCAGGGGCTCGGCATTTCTTCCCTTCTCCATCCAGCCTCGCAAGCGCAAGGACCAAGCCTGCATGTGATCACGCGCTTTCAAAGGCAGTTTCTAAATGCAAATGCTTGTGGCGCGCATCGGATCACGTTCTGTGCGGAAAGAATACACTTCACGAAAGACTTTACGTGTTCGATGAAAAGTTGGCTAGCAAAACTCTTTCCCGCCGCCTCGATTTCCTGTTTATTTTGATGCCGCCGCCATCTTGGAGCCGGGCTTTCTGACGTGCAGCAGCACTGGAGATGACGTTTGCTTCCCTGCCTGTTGTTCGATGGCATAACAAGGCCGATCCATTTCGGGGACCCATTTGGCAGCATTGAAAAAAATCTGGCGCGCCTTTTCTCCTTTTGGAATTAACACTCCATTCAGGCCAATATTATCGACGATCACGCCGTGAGGAAGGTTTTCGACAAAGAAGGTCACCAGATCCTCATGACCGTTGCGCGTAATTTTCAACCAGGCAGGAATGGTTTGGCCGGGCGCAATGGTCAACTCCAGAGGTTTGCCCTTCATGCTGGCTGAGACGTTAGTGGAGCTTCCTTCGGCATAAGGCTCAAGGGAAACGAAGAGTTTGGGTTTCTCGCTCAGCTTTATTTTTCCAAAATTGTTCACCTCTCTCGTGACCGGCTTGCCATCGATGAGCGCGGTCGCAGTCACTTTTGTGAGCGCCGAGTTTGTTTCGTTTGGAGGCAGCGCATCGACGGCTGCATTGACTGTCCCCTTGGCTTCGGCCTGGCCTGGTTGAATCAGCAGGGGAGTCGAAACTGTGAAGCCAGGTGGGAGGCCTGCAATATCTACCTGGATATCGCCATCGAATTCATCCAGGCGATCGACCGTCACCGAGAAACTCTGGCCGCCGCCCGCATTGACAGTCGGATTTGCGCCATTCAGCGTGACTTTGAAATCAGGCTTCGGCTCGCGAACCACCAACCTATACACGAAACGATCGCCGCTGAAGCCGCGCGTGTCGCTCACACGGATGAGGTAGGCTGCGTCCGCCGGGGCAGTGAAATGCACCCGCGAATCGGATCCGATCCTGCGCTCACCGTCATCGTCATTGGCGTAGTGGAGCATAAAAATCGGGAGACCATTCGCCGCAAGCTTTGTGCCCGGCGGATGGGGTTCCACGATGTAGCACGGTTCATCAAGCGCGTGAGCAGTGGAGCTAGTATCAAAATAGGCGCGCCGCTTTCCGGCGGAGGTGTAAAAGATAAAACCTGAATCAGGTCCCTGCGGGGCGCGAAACAATTTGACCACTTCTCCTTGCAGATAGAGCCATTCATTCAACTCCATCTCCTCCCAATTCTCGACCCGGCAATCGGCCGAATTGGAATCGATGCCGCGAAAGGTCACGGCGGAGTTGCGCACCGCCTGCATGAGCAAACGTTCTACGGGTTTGCCATCTGAATGGAGCACTTCGATCCTGGTGTCGAGAGGTGAACCGCGCTGGGCGGCGACCGTTTCAACGATCCATTTTTGCCCGGCTTTGGCTTGGAAACGAAATAGATCCACGTCCGGTCTTTGGTGGGCAGACCAGATTTGCCCGCAAACCGCCCCGGGAACTGGGATAGGCGTGGCTTGCTCGGGCAGGTCGTTCGGTTCACTTTCGACCAGCTCGGGACCGTCCCCTACGATGAGCTTGAAAGAGCGGCGGCTGCGAAATTTCTCAGCGTCAACTGGCAGCTCCATTTCCCCTGCCTTGTCCCCCTTAATCTTTATCTTGTGGTCCGCCGGGAGATTATAACCGATCAACTCTATCTCTCTCTGCTCGTTCGTGCCCAGGCTCCACGGATAACAACCAGTCACAAATGGGAAGGCGCCGATGGACAGCCGATAAAAATGATCCTTCGATCCTCCAAGCATCAGGTCGCCCACATGGATGGTGTAATGGCCATCGGCAGAAAAGGTATGGGCCAGAAGCGGATCGTTGCCGCTTTCGAAATCGTTGGCGCTGGCTAACACTTTTCCTTCCGAGTCCGCCAGGGTCAGCACCGCGCTGGCTTTCGACCCCAGGCTTTTTGCGGCGAGATCAAAGAGGATGGTCTGGCCGGCTTTAGCCTCGAAATCCACATTGTCACTATCGCCGGGGGGGTCCAAGGCCCCCCAAAAGCTGACGGGCAGAGTCGCGAACGTATTGGTGCCCTGCTTGCCACCGGCTTCAAACATCTGAGGCACATCGTCCACGTAAAACTTTTGGTGGCCGCTTTCGCCACCAGGCCCCTCCACTAAAAGTTCGTAAGGCCCGCGGCCCAAGTCAGATGCCGCCATGAGCTTGATCCAAATCTCGCCCGCTTTTGCGCCGGGCTCGTTCAGGAATTCCCCGGACAATTTTGGGTTGAGCAGTTTTAATTTAGTGAGGTTTAGAAGATTGGAACCTTCCAGTTTGAGCTTCGTTTCCTGGCCGCGTTGGACAGCCTGCGGCACGATTCGCGCCAATTCAGGTTTGGACGGAGGCACAACCTTGCCTGAGGTAGTGTCATAATACTGCAGCGTTCCATCCAAGCGCCCCACCACCGCTACCCTGTCGTCTAACGCCAGAGCCAGGGCAGGCGCCCAGTCCGGCTGCTTCTCCAAAAGCAAACGCTCTTTGATTTCCGGCACGGTCCAAAGCTTGACACTCCGGTCGTCCGCCGAAGTCAGAAGCGTTTTGCCGTCGCGCGAATAGATGATGCGGAGGATCCCCCCTTCATGGGCGAAACGGGCCTCCAGCAGGGGGTTGGTGGTTTCGGCGGCGTTTTCGCTGATTTCCCAAATCCGAATTCGATTATCCACGCCGCCTGCCACGAGCCGCTTGCCATCGGGACTGAAAGCCACGGCATAAAGTTCTTTGAGTGACTGGGAAAGAGTGTCGCGCCGCTCGCCGCTGGCCACGTCCCACAGTTTCACTGTCCGGTCAGCGCTGGCGCTGGCCAGAATTTTGCCATCCGGGCGAAAGGCCAAACCAAAGACGCAGCCGTTGTGGCCCGAGAGAGTTCTGATTTCTTCACCAGTTGCCACTTTCCAAAGCTTTATTTTTTGATCGTAACTACCTGTGGCGAGGATCGCCCCATCCGGTGACAGCGCCATGGAATACAAACCGTCCCGATGCCCCTCAAAAACTCGAATCAATGCCCCATCCGCGACGTTCCATTGCCGGACTTCGCCAAAGAGCGCCGGCTCACCCGCCGCGGTAAAGAGCTGTTTGCCGTCCAGGGAGAAAACAACCGCGTTCACACTCCCGCGATGACCCGTGAGCGTGCGGAGGAGCGCATGGTTCTCCGCCGAGTGCAGTTCCACTTCGCCATAACGAGCGACGGCGAGCAGTTTGGGCCCAGGAGCAAAAGCCAGCGCGTTAATGGCGTTGCGCGGCGGGACCTTCGGTTGAATCTTCGGGACAGCCAGTTCTCGAACCTTGTTTCCGGCAGGAGGTTTGGCTCCGCCATCAATCCAGGCCTTCACCAGCGCAATTTCCTCTGGCCCCAATTTTTCCCGTTTGCCCGGCGGCATGATTTTTTTCTTCCCTTCTTTTTCCACCGCGCCCTCGATCATCTTCACGAGGAGACTTTCGGCGCCTTTGCCGGGAACAATGACCATGCCATTTTCGCTGCCCTTCATCAGGGCTTCAAAACTTTCCAGCACCAGGTTCGCTTCGGGGTCTTTGGCCTCATGGCACTCCAGGCAATGTTTGGTGAAAATCGCATCGACGGCGGAATAATCATTGGTCGGAACGGGTACAGCCGTGGCGTTGGGCGCGCGAAGGAGCAACATGCAAAAGAACGCCAGTATTACGGGGAACATTTCGCGATCCGCAACGCCTTTCAAGTCCAATCTCATAACCGAACACTACCTTGGACCGCGATTCGCTTCAAGCGGCCAGAAAAGCGCAAGTGCCCTCAGGCGGCTGGCGTGAACATCTCAGCGCCCGCTCTTGGTTGATTTCTTCTCTCTCGCCAATTCTTCCTTCTGCCAGCCGAAGTCCGGCGAGTTACCGTCATAGAACTTTTCAGGATGCTCAATGGCCCAGATTTGCTTGCGAACCCTCCAGTTTTCGGGGTCGAGGTCCCGAGCCTGCTTGAGTTTGGACAAGGCAGCTTGTCGTTCCCCCTGATGGAGCAGAACCAGCCCCCAGACGAACGGAATGCTGCCGTCGCCGGGTTGCAACCGGGCGGCTTCCCCGAGTTGAGCTATGGCTTCCGAGTAGCGGCCTCCTTCGTCCCAGATCCGAGCAAGAGCCAGTCGAGACTTCCAGTCGTTTGGCGTTGCGGCCACCTTCTGCTCAAGATCAGCCTTGCTCGCGGTGACGAGCAATTGCGGTGACTCACCTCGAACGGAGGTTTGAGGTTCTTTGAGAATAGTTTCGATCTGCGCCAGCAACTCCGGCGAAGGGCCGCCACCGCGGAGACGGACAATCCCGACCTCGTCCACCAGGAAGGTCACGGGAATGGCTTTCAACCCGAATGCCTGGCCGAAAACATCGGATGGATCAACCGCCACGGGGTAGGTGACGCCAAATTTCTCGACGTAGGGTCTCACGACCTTTGGCCCTTGAACATCGACGGCAATGGATAACACCTCAAAGTTTTCGGCGCGATGTTTTTCGTAGAATCTCTGCCAAACTGGCAGATCGTTGCGGCATCCTCACCAACTTGCCCAACTCTCAATCAGCACCCGCCTTCCCCGAAAATCGGCGAGCGACACCGTGCTGCCATCCAGTTTGGACAGACGGAAGTTCGGCGCAAGCTGGCCTACGCGGGCCGCTGAATCACCCGTCGGCGGATACTGAGACAGGACTTCAAACCGGACCTGACGCCGGTTGTCGCTAAAGCGCGCGTTCAAACCGAGCGCCTTGGTCAAAGCGGCAGTGCCGACACAGATCTCGTCACCTTCTTGGAAAAAATCTTTGAGTTGGACGCAACGCTCGCGTGAGCACGCGACGACGAGATCACCGCCCGGCAGTTTCTTGATCGCGATGGCGGCAGCGCGCGCAAGTTCTGTGCCGGCCACGTAAGAGGTCCCGTTCTTTTCAATGACTGGGATCATTTTCGATTCGTCCGAAAACAAGGAGGCGCATCTGCAGAATACCAATGCCAAAGCAAGAATAATTCTCATACCATGCCAATATAACCCATGGTGGCTCTCCGTGGCCAGAACAAAGTTTTCTTTAGGAAGCGGAGAACTCTCTTCCACCCAACCCAAGCGAAACCATTGACGCCCTCGAAACGGAGCAAACGCGGAGGCCAACTAACGCGCCGCCAGGCCGTTCGCGCCTGCGGGAATGCCACTCAAGCCAGGCAGCCCCTGAAGCGAACCGTTGGCGTTCACGCGGAAGGCGCTGACCGTGCCGGTGCCTGAATTCAGACTATAGAGGTAACGGCTGTCGCGGCTCAAGGCCAGGTCAATGGGCTTGCTGCCCGCGCCCGTCGTGCCGGTGATGCCGTCGATGTTGAGTAGTTGCAGGCTGCCGTCGTGGCCGACGCGATACCCGGAGAGGGTGCCGCTACCCGTGTTCGAGGCGTAGGCGTAACGCTCGTTGCGCGTCAACACCACCCAGCACGCGGCGGTTTCGGTCGTCGGCACCGCACTGCTGATGGCGGCCAGGTCACCGTCATCTGAGACTTCATACGACGAAACGGAACTCGCATCCGCCGCTCCGCCTTTTGCTTCGGAGACGAAGATGCGGTTTCCGCTACCGACGGCGAACCCAAACGGTGTGGGGACGGGCGAAGCAAACATTTTGTGGTCGTCCACCAACCCGTCGTCACCCACCGTGTAGGTGTCAATGACGCCCGTGGCCTTCTCGGTTACGACAAGCACATCGCCATTGTGCGTGAAGGCGATCTCTGCCGGCCCGGTGTTATCGGCGCTCAGGGTGCGAGTTGAGCCTGGGAAATGGGTTAATTTGCCAAAGGCAAACAGGAAGGCGGTGATATTGTCATGGTCGCCCGACGCGCCGCCCGCGTTGAGGACGTAAAGCAGGTTGCGGTGCAGCGTGAGGCTGAGGGGCCGACGGCCGTCGGAGCTGACTTTGTCCGTGAGCATGAGGCCGTTGCGGGTCACGGCGAAGACGGAAATGTCGTCACTCCCCGCGTTGCAGACGAAGAGCCAGCGTCCATCGCGCGTGAGGAGCACGCCGCCTTGGTTGCCGAGGCCGCTGCTGGTGCCACTGCCACCGGTGGGGAAATTACCTGCCGGCGTGAGCGAACCGTCGGCGTCGCGTTGGAAGACCAGCACGTTGTTCCCGCTGCTGGAGTTGTCCATCGTGTAAACAGCGCCCCGATTCCAGGAATTGTTTTCGGCGATGAGGGCGCCGGGGAGCATCGCCAGAGCGAGTGCAGTGAGTTGGAGGAATGATTTGCGATTCATGTTTTGTATTTTGGTTGAGAGTTCATCTACTACATCAGGCTAAACAACGGCGGGCTCGAAAAAGTTCCCGATGCGAAAAAAATAAAAAAATAAGTCGCTGGCCTGCGAGCGGCCAGGGGGCTAATTTTGGCTTCGTTGTTCATGGCATCCTCGTTTCCCGATGATAACGAAGCAGCCGCCGTTCGGTTTGAGGCGGCGGCGCTGCCCTTTCTGAATGTCCTTTACAACAAAGCCCTGTATCTGAGCCGCAGGCCTGAGGACGCCAGCGACCTGGTACAGGAGACGTTTCTGCGCGCTTTCCGGACCTTCGCCAACTTCACCGAGGGAACTAATTGCAAGGCCTGGCTGTTTACCATTCTATATTCGATTTTCGTCAACAAATACCGTAAGGCGCAGCGGGAACCTGAGACCGTTTCGATTGATGAGTTGGAAGCGACCTATCATCGCGAACTGGCGGATCCACAGTGGGACGATGACTTCGCCGTGCTGGCCGGCTCGGAATTGGATTGGCACGGGCCGGAAGTCGGCCAGGCTCTGGACAAATTGCCCGAAGACTTCCGCGCCGCCGTTTTGCTGGTGGACGTCGAAGAGCTGACCTACGAAGAGGCGGCGGCGGTCTTGAACTGCCCGGTCGGAACGTTGCGCTCGCGACTGTTCCGCGCCCGGCGTGTGCTCTTCGTAGAACTGCGCGATTACGCTCGCAAGATGGGTTTCCTCGGAAGGCCGCGAGTCTGATATGCCGACACCACTCCGACATTACAAAGACGAACTCCAGGACTGGCTGGACGGGCGGCTCGACGCGGAGACATGCTCCGAAGTCGAGCGGCATGTGGAGACCTGCGCCGAATGCCGCCGCGAATACGAGGCGATGTGGTGGACGAAAAAGTTTGCCGCTCGCCAATTCGCAGCGACGCCTGCGCCTGCCGAGTTGCGCGAAAAAGTCCTCCAATCTTTCCGGGCGCACGACTCTGCTTCCGACGCCGCTACCGCGCAGCCAGCCTTTTGGCGGAAACGACCCCAGCCCATGCTCGCGGCAGCGGCCGTTTTAGTTGCGGCAGCCCTCTTGACGTTCATCTACTTCCTCAAACCATCCAACCTGCCTTCAGTGATGGCGCAGGATTACCGGGCTTACCAGGCGCAGAAGCTCGCATTGGAACTCAGCACGGGCGACGTGAAGCAGATGGAAGCCTTTTTCGCCAGCCGCGGAGTGCCGTTCAACACGCGCGTCTTTGATCTCGCTATGATGAACTACCGGCTTGTGGGTGGACGAGTTCAGCGTCCAGGCCGGCAACCGCGGGCGCTGTTTGTCTATCGCGGGCTGACCAATCAACAGCTCGTTTGCCAGATGTATGCCGGCCAGGTCGGCCAATTGCCCAAAGGCGCTACCCTCCGCGAGAATAAAGGCATCAAGTTTTACACCTATCAGACCAAAGGCGTGACCGCCGTTTTCTGGCAGGAGGGTGCCGTCGTATGCGTGCTGGTTTCCGACATCGCGGCGGAGGAAGTCGTCCAACTCGCGTTTGCCAAGGCTACGACGATTTAGCTGAAGGGACTGCGGGATACGCTACAAATTACCTTAGAGCCTGTTTTAAAATTGCTTGGGGTCCTGCGGCGAGGGATTTTGGCTGTGGCCAAGGCGGCGAGGCCGGAGCATCCCCGTAGCGGGCTGTGACGGCCGAGTCAACGCAGGCCGCAGACAAATGACCCGCCGCCCGGAAGGTTTTCGGGGAAAAGACCGACTGGCTTCGTTGCTCCTCGGTCGCAGATCGCTGGCGGATATGCTCCCCTCGTCACGCCTCGCCATCCGGCCTTTTCCCCGAAAACAGGACCCCACGGAATTTTAAAACAGGCTCTAAGTCTTCTCAGTGCCTAAAACCAGCCGGAACACCCAAGCCGTGAAAAAAGAAAAATCCTGGAAGGCTCGGTTTACCTCGGAATACCTCGGTTTACCTCGGATCGCTGCGAACGGCAGTTAAAGGTAGGGCTACCCAACGCCCTCAGTTCATGCAAAATGCACGATTGAGGGATTCGAAATCAAAACCCGGAGGGTGCCCTGACGGAGATTAGCCGGGGGCAAGTCCGCGCAGCCCCTGGAAAACGCGGCCCGACCGAGGCCGCGCCCCGGCAGGGGCGCTGGAAACACGTCCTGCAAACGTTTGCCTTATCTCCTCTTTTTCGCGTGGGGCCGGGGGGCGAGTTCCATCCGGGGGTACTTCGATTTGATGCGGGAACGCTTTGCTGGGAGTTCGCTCTTTGCCAGGGCCATGAATTCAAACTGACTGCGCCGGGGTTTTTCTTTCGCCGAAATCTGCGCGCGTCGATATGAACCGTCCGAGTTTAAAAGATGGGCTTTGGTATTATCAGCCAGCGAGAGGGCCAGGATTTCGCCGATCAGCCGCTCGCGCAAAATCCCATCCTCAATCCGGAAGCCGATCTCGATGCGGCGAAAGAAATTTCGCGGCATCCAGTCGGCGCTGCTGAGAATGATTTCGGGCTGGCAGGCATTTTCAAAATAGAAGAGGCGGCTGTGCTCCAGGAAGCGATCGACAATACTGCGCACGCGGATGTTCTCGCTGATCCCCTTGAGAGCGGGCCGCAAGCAGCAGATGCCGCGGACAATTAAATCGATTTTCACGCCCGCCTGGGAAGCGCGGTAGAGGGCCTCGATGGTCTTTTGATCCACCAGCGAGTTCATCTTGGCCACAATGCGGGCGGGCAAACCCCGCCGGGCATTTTCGGCCTCGCGTTCGATGAGCGTTTGAATCCGGTCGTGCAATTCAAACGGGGCGACCAGCAGTTGGTGCATTGGCTGAAATTGGCAGATGCCCGTGAGGAGGTTGAATAGCGCCGCCGCATCCGCGCCGAATTCGGGCCGGCAAGTGAATAAGCCCAAGTCCGTATAGAGACGGGCGGTGGTCGGGTTGTAATTGCCCGTGCTCAAGTGGACGTAGCTGCGAATAATGTCCTGATCTCGCCGCACCACCAGGCAAAGCTTGGCATGAATTTTGTAACCGACCAGGCCATAGACCACGTGCACTCCAGCCTCTTCCAATTGCCGGGCCCACAAAATATTGTTCGCCTCGTCAAACCGCGCGCGCAACTCGACGACCGCGGCGACTTGTTTCCCATTCTCGACTGCCTTCATCAGAGCCCCGACAATGCGCGCATCCCCGCCCGTGCGGTAAAGGGTCTGTTTGATCGCCAGCACATCCGGATCGGCCGCGGCCTGCTCCAGAAAATCGACCACACTGGTGAAATTCTCGTAGGGATGGTGCAGCAACAGATCACGCTTGCGAATGACGGCGAACAGATCAATTTGATTGCGCAATGGCTCAGCGAGCGGGGCGACGAAGGGCGGGTCGCGCAGCTCGGGGGAGTGGTCTCCGGCGTAGATGGCCATGAGCCGTGTCGGGTTCAGCGGACCATCAATAATGTACAAATCTTCTTCGTTGAGCCGAAACGTCCCCAGCAAAGCTTTCCAAATATCGAACGGGCAGTCAGCATCCACTTCCAGACGAACCGCATCGCCTCGCCGCCGTTTATGCAATTCATTTTCCACCGCTTTGAGCAGATTGGCTATTTCCTCCTCATCGATATAGAGCTCGCTATTGCGGGTGATCCTGAAATGCCAATACCCGAGAATCGTCGTGCCTGGAAACAGATCGGCAAGGAAATGACCAATCAAAGGGCCGAGGAAAACATAATCCTGGGAAGAATTCTCTCGCGGCAACTGAAGCAGGCGGGGCAAACCGCGCGGCACTTGCACCACAGCCAGGTGGCGCAACGGCTGGCCGGACAGGGCCATTTCCACTTGCACCATCATGTTCAGCGATTTGTTGAGCAGTTGAGGGAATGGATGCGCCGGATCAATGGCCAGCGGCGTCAGCACGGGCCGGACTTCCGCGCGGTAATAATCTTTTATCCAGGCCAGATCCGCCTCATCCAATTGATCCATCTCCAGAAAGCGAATGCCATGCCGCGCCAACGACGGTCGAAGGTCATCGCGCCAGCAGGCGTATTGCTGTTCCACCATTCGCCGAATCCGCCGGGTGATGGCGCGGAAGGTTTCGGTGGCAGTCAAGCCATCCAGGCTGCGTTCGACCGCTTCGCTCTCCATCTGCTGTTTGATGCCGGCGACCCTGACCTCAAAGAATTCATCCAGATTCGAGCTAAAAATGCAAAAGAACTTCACCCGCTCCAGCAGGGGATTTCGCGGATCCAGCGCCTCATCGAGCACACGCTGGTTGAATTCCAGCCAGCTCAATTCACGGTTGATGAAATGGGCTGGGCCGAACGCGACTGGTTTGTTTTGTTTTGTCTGCACTCTCACTCGTGCTGAATTTGCAGCATATTCCAAAGGAGGAAAGGCTAAAAGTTACAATCCGGTGACGAACACAGACAATGTCCATCTACTAGCGCTTTTTTCCCTTGGGAATCGTTCCTTCGCTAATCTAAGCTGCGGGACGGTCTATCTGATATGAATCTATTCCTGCTCCGCCACGGCCTGGCGGTCGAACAAACCATCCCCGGCTTCAAACTGGACAGCGATCGCCCCCTCACGGTGGAGGGCCGAACCAAAACGAAACGCCTCGCCACGCTCTTGCGCCATCTGAAGATTTCTTTCGATCTTATCCTCACCAGCCCTTATGTGCGCGCCAAACAAACAGCAGAAATCGTCGCAGAAGTTCTGGAAGCTGAGAAGCTCTTGAGAATCTCAAACCACCTCGCGCCCGGAAACCATCTTAAAGAACTCGTTGAAGAGTTAAATCATCCGCGCCAACGCATTGGAGATATCCTGCTCGTCGGGCATGAGCCGGACCTCAGCCGTTCCATTTCGATTCTAGTCACGGGCAAACCTGGACTGGCCTTGGAGATGAAAAAGGGCGGCTTGTGCAAGTTGGAGGTGGCCACGTTGCGAGTTGGCGCCTGTGCCACGCTCCAATGGCTGCTCACTTCGAAACTCTGCTCGCCTCTATAAACATTGCGCTCCTCCGGACCATCTTGCGATGATGATCCTCCTCCCTTAAATTGGGCTGATAATGAACACGGCTCTCGAAGAAGTTTTGGTCTTAATGCGGACCAGGGAGTCGCAGCCGCTCCATGTCGCTCATGTCACCAACCTCGCTTTGCAACTCTTCGACGGTCTGTGCAGTCTGCATGGTTTGGGAGAACGCGAGCGGTTGCTGTTGCAAGCCGCAGGTTATCTGCACGATATCGGCCACCAATTCGACCATTTAAAAACCGGCCATCATAAGGAATCCGCTCGCATGATTCGCGAGCATCCCTGGACCCATTTTTCTCCTCGTGAAATCGAGTTGATTGCGCAAGTCGCCCGCTATCATCGGAAATCCATGCCAAAGATGAGGCACGAGGATTTCGCCATGCTGTCTGCTGATGACCGGCTGGTGGTACAAAGATTGGGGGCAGTCCTCCGGATAGCCGACTCGCTGGATCGCACCCACGAGCAACATGTTAGCCGCGTGATGACCGAGATCCTGCCCGGCAAGCTCGTTTTCAAACTGGAAGCCAGCGGGCCGGTCCTGCGAGAGGCGATCACCGCCTCGCTCAAAGGAGATTTGGCTCGGGAAGTTTTTCAACGCGAACTCGTTTTCATGGCCGCCGGTGAGGTTATCGAGACCCGTGTCTCCTGAGAGCCTGTTTTAAAATTGCGTGGGGTCCTGCGGCGAGTGATTTTGGCTGTGGCCAAGGCGGCGAGGCCGGAGCATCCCCGCAGCGGGCTGTGATGGCCGAGTCAACGCAGGCCGCAGACAAAAGACCCGCCGCCCGGAGG
>JBBRPK010000052.1:0-34404 GCA_038228235.1 Verrucomicrobiota bacterium | reverse complement strand
GTTGAACGGCGGCCGCAGACGTTTTGCCTGTTTCCACTTCCCGCACTAATTGCATTTTGAATGCTTTGCTATAACGAATCACAGTCATTGGTATCCTGATTTTCTTACTTAAAAGTACCAACCTATTTCAGGACGGGACCGGAGGGCCGAGGACAGAGGGCGGAGGACAGAGGGCGGAGGGCGGAGGACAGAGGGCGGAGGGCGGAGGACAGAGGGCGGAGGACGGACGACAGAGGGCGGAGGACGGAGGGCGGAGGACAGAGGGCGGAGGACAGAGGAGGATGGAAGATGGACGATTGCAAATGACCGAAGGCAGCGAGGCGAAGAGGATGTTGGTGGCAACGACTGACCTCGCCGCCTTGGCCACGGCCAAAATCACTCGCCGCAGGACCCCGCGCAATTTTAAAACAGGTTCTAGAGTCCCTAATCTCGGAAATAAATGGAGACTCGTGGAACTCGTCCTTCCGATCTGGAAAGAGACGGGGACTCATCTGCTCGAAGTCTAGACAGCAAATGAGGGGGACATTCCTGCTATTTTCCACTGGGCCCGCATTTTTGCCCCCGGAGGGCGGCTAGCTTTCCGCCGGGTTGGATGCGGAACTTCTGGCCTCGCCACTTGATTTGCGCGCCGGAAAAGGCCAGGACCCAAATCACGGTTTGGAGCAGGTCTTTCAACGGCGCCAGCCAGATGGAGTTTAAATCGGGCCGGCGCATCAGCTTGCTCTCACAATAAAACCCCGCCGCCATGCGTGTCAGGAGGCAACAGCCAGCCATCGCGAACACCGTAGCGGTGGGACGGGATAGCGCCCAGAGCCCAGGCCAGAGAGTGCTGTTGTGAAGCTGGCTGGCGAAATACGGCAGCGGCTGACAAGCGCGAATCGTGCGCGCCCATCGAATCTGGTGGGCCCACACTTCTTTCCAATTCATGGGCCCGTTCCGGCACTCAACAACCACGGTCGAGATAGAAATGTGGCCTCCATTCTCTGCGATGCGATGTCCGAGCTGATAGTCGTCCGCCAGGTAATCGGCTAGTGACTCGAAGGAACCCATTTTTTCGAGTTGGGCGCGGGTGGTGGCCATGACCGCGCCGAGGGCGAAGTCGAGCGGCTTGAGCGATTGTGACTGCAAAACCTGGCTCCAGAAATCTGCGTTCACCGCGAATGCCTCCCACCGCATGGCTACCGTGGAAAGGTTGAGAGAAGTTTGAGTTGAGAGTTGAACGAAGGGGGCGGCAGTGGCGGGAGTTCCAACTCTCAATGCGCCGGGTCTCTGAACTCCTGCCGTCAGCCGGTAGAAGCAGTTCAGCAGGCCCAGTGAGGGATCTTGGAATGGAGTCGCAAATTGCGCGAGAAAGCCCTCGGGCACCCACACATCCGCATCGCTGACTATTATGATGTCGTGCCGGGCCCGCCGCATGAGTTGAATGAGCGTTGAAACCTTGGCATTGGCGCCCAGGTTATCCGGACAGATCACCAATTGCGCATCCACGTTTGGATGAAGCGCCATCAAGTTGCGCACGGCATCACAAACTGGATCATCAGAGGAGGCCACTCCGAAAAGGATTTGCCATTCGCCGGGGTGTTGCTGACCAAGCCAACTCTGCAGGCAATCCATCGTCTCAGAATCGAGGCCCTTCAGCGGTTTGAGCAAAGTGACCGGCGGGCCTAACGGAACCTCAGCCTCGCGAGCGTTCGAGGCGCGGCAGGATTCTTCCCTCTGATGGAGCGGGAAACGAAACGCGACTAGCCACTGCCACAGCGTGAGGACCAGGCTTAGCAGGGCCAGAATTCCTAAGATAATTGTCAAATTGCTGGAACAGGGCCGCTAAAGTTGATCCACAGCGATGACGCGCATGATTTCTTCGACAGTAGTCTGGCCGGCGTGAACGCGGCGCAAGCCGTTTTGCCACATGGTTTGCATGCCTTGCTGAATGGCCACTTGTTGGAGCGAACGGGTGGGCATCTTTTGCAGGACTGCATCGCGAAAGACCTCGTCCACTACCAACAATTCGGTCACGGCGGAGCGCCCCTTAAAACCTGTGTTCAAGCACTCTTTGCAACCAGTGCCGCGAAGGAACTTCGTATTGGCAGCCATGTCTTCAGGAATCGCTCGAAGCAGACCCGATTCCGGCTGATACGGTTCGGAGCAGTAAGCGCAATTTTTGCGGATCAGCCGAATGCCCAATACGGCGATGATGCTGGAAGCGAGGAGAAATGGTTCGATATCCATGTTAATCAAACGGGCAAATACCCCGGCCGCAATTCCACTGTGAATCGTGCTGATGACCAAATGTCCGGTCAGCCCTGCCTGGACGGCGATGGTAGCGGTTTCAGGGTCGCGGATTTCTCCGACCATGATGACCTGCGGGTCCTGCCGCATGAGCGAACGAAGCGCTTTGGGATAGGTGAACTCCTGGGCCGGATTTACCTGGGCCTGGCTGATCATGGGAAGGTTGAATTCCACCGGATCTTCGACGGTGCTAATGCTCACCGCCGGCCCGGCGCGCTGCACGATATGGTAGAGCGCGGAATAAATGGCGGTCGTCTTGCCGGAACCGGTGGGGCCTGTTAACAGGATTAATCCGCTCGGGCGCGATAACAGGGTGGTCAAAGTTTTTAAGGTGTCGTCGTCGAAGCCGAGGCTGCTCATTTCGAAGCTGCGGTTGCTGGGGTCGAAAAGTCGCACCACGATCTTTTCTCCGCGGACCGTTGGAAAAACGGAAATGCGCAATTCGACTCCGCCCAACTCGGGGCCGGCTGAAGCATGGCCTTCCTGCGGCAGACCCGTTTGGTAGCTAATCAGGCTGGCCATGACTTTGAAGCGGCCGGAGATTTTCTCCATTAATTCCAGCGGAAGGTGCACTAACTCGGTGAGCACCCCACTGAGCCGGATGCGCACTGCCAAGGTGCTTTCCCACGGTTCAATGTGGATGTCGCTGGCGCCAGCATTGATAGCATCCATCAGAAGAAAGTTGACCAGAACCCCAATTTCAATCCCTTGCTCCGCCGATTCCGATTGCAGATATTGGATGGTTTGGTTCACGTTGCCTTTCGATTGGCAGGTGTACAGCTTTTCGCGTTCTGGTGCCAGCAGTTTTTTCGCGCAGAAGTCAAAGCCGGGATAGAGCTGGGGATAGCCGGGATTCAAATAGTTTATTCGGGCGGGATTTCACGCCAGGTTTGATTATTCTGCGACAGGGCAATCAAATTGTGTGGCCGCGTCTGGCCCTGATTGTGCTATTCTGTCCGGTTGCGATGAGCGTTTTTCTCAGCATCCGAGCTCGAATTGTACTGGCCTGTACCCTCGGCGCATTTCTTCCGGACTGCGCTCGCGCCACCCTGGTGGTCGGAATCGGGCAGAACTTCATCGGAAGCACTTTCGGGCAGGACTCGTCCCTCCTGCCGCCCGATCCCAATGGCGCGGTGGGGCCGAATCACTTCGTCGAACTAATTAATGGCCGTTTCTCTGTTTACAACAAAACCAATGGCGTCCGGGTCCGCACGATGACGGGCCTCAGTTTCTTGAGTAACGCAGGAGTAAATGTGCCGAATAAGTGGTTCGTAACCGACCCTCGCCTCATTTATGATCCAAGCGCGCAGCGTTGGTTCGCGCTGCAAGTGGATTACGACCCGAGCGGCGCGGTCACCACAAATCGCTTCCTTTTGGCCATTTCTGCAACCTCGGATCCTACTGGTTCCTGGAAAGGAGTGGCCCTTCCGGGTGATATAAACGGCCTTGATTTCGCTGATTTTCCCACTCTGGGGTTGGATGCGGAAGGTGTTTATCTCTCGGCCGACTTGTTTGACTCCAGTCAAAACGCGATCGGTCCGACGCTGGTTTCCATTCCCAAGGCGGATCTGCTGGCTGGCACCCCTTCCATTGCGCACCGCACTTCTTTCGGGACCCTGACCTACTCCGCACGCGGCGAGGTCCTGCAACCGGTGGTGGCTGTCGATGGAAGCAGTCGTGGAAGCGTGTTGGCAGTCGCTGGTCTCACAGGCACTGTGCCGCAAACCACGCTCAAGGTTTCCACCATTCTGAATACGGTCAGCCCCGGCCCGGCACTGCTTAGCCCTGCCACGACGATTCCTGTGGACTCCTATAGCGTGCCGATTAATCCGCCGCAACCTGACGGGACGTCAAATCTTGACGACGGTGACGCTCGCTTCAGTTCATTTGTTTACCGGGTCAACGGGGTGCTGTTCGCCGTGCATGGGACTCAGATGAACACTCGGGCCGCCCTTCGCTGGTATCGAATCGACGCCACGAACTACGTGGTGCTCGAATCAGGCACCATTACGGACCCCAATCTCGATTTATTCTATCCGTCTATTGCCTCGAACACCAATAATGTGATCGTGATTGGCTGCAATGGCTCCAGCTCAAATACGTTTGTCAGCGCTTACGCGGTGGCGGGCGAAACAGTCAACGGAGTGACTACTTTTGGGAATCTCCTGCTGCTTAAGTCTGGCGTAACCAGCTTCCAGAACACCGATCGCACCGGGATCAGTCGATGGGGGGATTACAGCACGACCTGTGTTGATCCTGCCAACCCGGATCATTTTTGGACTATCCAGATGTATCCGTCCGGCCCGGACGCCTGGTCCACGCAAGTCACCGAACTACTGACGAGTCGGTTTAAGCTGACCATCACGCGAACGAATGCCAATGTCCTGATCTGTTGGCCGAGCCTGGCAAAAGGCTTTCAACTCCAGACAACGTCCACTCTTTCGCCAAGCCCATCGTGGTCAGCGGTGGCGCAACCCCGATTTACCAATGGCACCCAAACGTGCGTGCTTCTTCCTGCCTTCAGTGCCGAACGATTCTTTCGGCTCCGAGAAGCTCCTTGAGGTCACGCGGCGTGAGAGGAGCGGCGATCCCGTCACTTCCCTCAGAGCCTGCTTTAAAATTCCGTGGCGTCCTGTTTTCGGGGAAAAGGCCGGATGGCGAGGCGCGACGAGGGAGCTTATGCGCCAGCGATCTGCGACCGAGGAGCAACGAAGCCAGTCGGCGTACGAAAACCCTCCGGGCGGCGGGTCTTTTGTCTGCGGCCTGGGTTGACTCGGCCGTCACAGCCCGCTGCGGGGATGCTCCGGCCTCGCCGCAGGACCCCACGCAGTTTTAAAACAGGCTCTCAGCTCACTTAGCTGCTTTGCCCGCAAGCCCGGCTTTGTTTAAGGCAACGCAGGCCTCTTTCGCATTAAAATCGCCGGTGACTTCGAAGGACTCCGCTCCTTTGGCGGCTGTATTCCCTTTGACCCCCGGCACTTTGGACAGGGCGTCGGTCACACTGGTCACGCATTTGTTACAGCAAAGATGCACGCCCGTAAGTTTGAGCGTCTGGACTTTTTCGTCTTTCGCTCCGCTCTTGGCTTTGACCTTTATGTCAGGGTCGCTGGAAGTGCCAAAATAACCGGCCGCGACGAGAGCCTTGACCGCTTTCTTGGCGGTCGCCTTATCAGGCGCCGTAATCGTGACAGTACCGGCGTCTTTGTCGCATTGCGCCGTGGCGCCGGAGACACCGGAGAGCGCTTTCTCCACCCCTTTGACGCAACTGTTGCAACAGAGGTGAACACTGCTGACTTTCACGGTTGTATCAGCAGCGACAGCGGACCAACCGAAAAGGAAAAGGACGGATGCGAGAGCAAGAAGTTTTTTCATAATTTAATTTATTTTTGATGATATTGGGCCTTTGTTGGACGACATTCAAGTCTTCTTATTCAAGACGAACCGCGCAGAGCGCGCGGATCTTTCTGGTCTTTGGCTTCTGCCGGAGCTATCAAGAGGCAAGGTGATTTCTAAACATTTCATAGTGGCGACTGCTGGTCACGTCGATCATGGAAAGAGCGCTTTGGTGAAAGCGCTCACAGGGATTGACCCTGATCGTCTGCCCGAGGAAAAGGCTCGCGGCATCACCATTGATTTGGGATTTGCCCATCTGGACTTGCCTTTGGCGCCGGGTGATTCCCCGGCGGGAATACTCAGGATCGGCATCGTGGACGTTCCTGGGCACGAGGATTTTGTTAAGAATATGGTGGCAGGGGTAGGCGCGATTGACCTGGCGCTCCTGGTGGTAGCAGCAGATGACGGCTGGATGCCGCAAACAGAGGAGCACTTGCAAATCCTCACTTACCTCGGCGTCAGCCGCGGAGTCATCGCGCTCACCAAAACTGATCTAGTCGAGGACGACGCTGCCAATGCGGCCAGTCTGATCCGGGAGAATTTGCAGGACACCTTTCTCGCAAATTCCCCCATTGTGAAGACTTCGGTGGTAAGTGGGAGGGGCATGAAGGAATTAAAGGAGGCTTTGGGCCGAATATTGGCTGAAACGCCCGCGCCCCACGACATAGCAAAACCACGCTTGCCGGTGGACAGAGTATTTACCCTTCATGGCATCGGCACGGTGGTAACAGGGACGTTGATCGGGGGCGTTCTGAAGCGAGGCCAGGCGGTTGTCCTTAACCCGAGCGGGTTGGAGGCGCGCATTCGCTCCATTCAGAGCCATAACTGCGAAGTGGAAGCGAGCGTTCCTGGGACACGGACCGCGCTGAACCTTCCCGATATTTCCGTGGCCGGAAAAAGTGCCCACGTGGCCGGCGCCTCTGGCGCGCGCCGCGGGGATGTGGTGACACTTCCAGAATTGGGCGCTTCCAGCCAGACGCTCGACGTGATTCTGACGAAGTCCTCGCGGCTGTGCGGTTCCAAAAGCAAAGCGGCGCGCCCTTTGAAAGAGGGAATTGTAATCCGTGTTCATCATGGCAGCAGCAACTGGCCAGCCCGCCTCTACCTGCTCGAGCAGAAGGAAATTGGTCCGGGCGAACAAGCCCTGGCCCAACTGCGATTTGACACACCCATTTTCGCCTTCATGGGTGATCGCTTCATCCTGCGCGACTGGGCAGAGCAAGCCACGCTGGCCGGCGGGGTTATATTGGACGTGGATGCAAGCCGCAAAAATTTTCGCAGCGCCGCAGGAGCAACGTGTTTGCGGCAGATGGCCGAATCATTCCAAGATGTGGCTCTATGTCTGACAGCCCGGCTCAAGCGTGACGGAGTGGTGTCACGTCCGTCCCAGTTGTTGAGGTCCGGCTTCCGCGCTCAGGAAATCCAACAAGCCCTTTCAGGACTTGCCATCGCTGGGAAAGTTTTTCTTTCAGGCAATCTGGCCGCGGACGCGGCCTGGTGGCAGGCGTTGCGTCATCGGGCCGAGGCGGCAATCGTCGAAGAACATCGATCCCACCCGGAACGAGGAGGCCTGTTGCTCAACCAGCTCCGATCCGCACTGGACGATAAATTGTCCACGCCGGAGATTTTTGATGTCCTGGTAGAGGAGCTTTGCAAAACCGGATTCGCACAAATGGGCGCCGTCATCCGGCGGGCCTCGCATCGCCCGGCTTTACCGCCTCATCTGCAAACGGCGGGAGCCAGAGTGCGCGCCACCCTGGCCGCCAAACCGCTGGAGCCGCCTTCGCGCAAAGAACTGGCTCCCGAGCCTCTCGCCCAGCAAGCCCTGCGATTTCTGCTCGAGACGGGCGAAGCGGTTGAACTCGGAGAAGAGGTGGTCCTGTTGACTGAAAGCTTTGAACGGGCAGCAGCCGCCATCAGAACATTCCTTCGAGAGCGGGGGTCGGGGACCGTCAGCGATCTGCGTCAAGCCCTGGCTACGAGCCGGCGGATCATGCTGCCGATACTCGAACGCCTGGATCGGGATGGCATCACAGTGCGCCAGGGGGACAAACGCATCTTGAAAAAGACCGGATAAGGTTCTCCCGAGCTCCCCACATTAATGCGCGCGTTGAGAGGAGGGCTAGCACTGCCGACCGACAAAACTGGTTCAACGCGGCGCTGGCGCTTCTGTCCCAAGCCCTGCTACAATCCTCATCATGCGTATCATCATTTCTTTATTGGGACTCTGCGTTTGGCTGATGACCGCGCTGGGAACATCCGCCGCCCAAAAGAGGCTCATCGAGTTTGGCTGGGACGAACCGGACACCGCTTTCATGCGCGAGCATTGGGAAGAAATGGAGAGATCGCCCTTTGATGGCTGCATCTTTCATATCGATGCCAGGAAGCCCGCCGGCGGCAAGAGCCGTTTTACCTGGGAAGCCTGGGGAAACCGCAGCTACACGGAGGAAGAATTGCGGCCGGGCGTGGACGAGCTCAAGGCTGCCAAATTTCGGCGCTTCACCCAGAATTTCCTCCGATTTAACACTACCCCGGCTAGATTGGACTGGTTCGACGACCACACTGCCATCTTGAACAATGCCCGGTTAGCGGCGTGGGCAGCTCGGGAGGGGAAATGTAAGGGCGTGGCGTTCGATATCGAACAGTATGAGGGCCAGCTCTTTGATTACCGTAAACAAAAGGACGCAAAGGCAAAGGGTTGGGAATGCTATGCCGCCCAGGCGCGCCAGCGCGGGCGCGAGGTCATGAAGGCCTTTCAAAAAGGCTACCCTGGTTTGACGGTGTTTCTCACCTTCGGCTATAGTCTGCCGTGGACTGAATCCTCCTCCGGCAGAGGTTCCCTGGCCGATTGCCATTACGGGTTGCTCGCTCCCTTTCTCGATGGCATGGTCGAATCGGCCAAGGGCCAGACTCGCCTCATAGACGGCCACGAATCCTCGTACGGCTACAAAGATCCAAGCCGCTTTCCCATCGCCTACAGCGCCATGAAAGAGGACCTTCTGCCAATCGTGAACGACCCGTTGAAATATCATCAGGTTTTTTCGTTCGGTTTCGGCCTCTGGCTTGACCAGGACTGGCGCAAACTCGGATGGGATGAAAACGATCTTTCGAAAAATTATTTCCCCCCAGAAGTTTTCGAGGCCAGTTTGGGTCAGGCGCTGCTTGTGGCAGATGAATATGTTTGGATTTACACCGAAACGCCCCGTTGGTGGTCCGCCGAGGGACATGCCACCAAGTTGCCGCCCGCTTATGAAGCGGCGGTCCGCCGGGCGCGCGCGCGATTAGTGAAATAGTTTCGCCAGGTTAAGATTGAGGATGAGCTGCAGACCGGCGAAAAAAGTGACCAGATAAACCAAGCGCAGGAACAGCCGCTCCGAGACTTTTTGGTTGAGCCAGATTCCGAGCCAGACTCCCAGCGGCACCAACGGAAAATACTTCAAACCAATCAAGAGCGTCTCAGATGTAATGATGCCTTGAGAGATAAAGAACGGCATCTTAATCCAATTGATCCAGGTAAAGACCAGCACGCTCGTTCCGACGTAAAACTCCTTGGACATCCGTTGAGGGATAAGAAACAGGCTCACGAGCGGGCCAGCCCCGTGCGCGAACGTCGAAGTGATGCCCGCGCCCACTCCGAATGGGACCCCGATCTTGTGGTTCGGTGAGAACGAACCCTCCGCTCGATAAACTTTCTCCTTCACCAATTGAAACACCACGAAAAGGACTGCCAACATCCCGATGGCGAGGTTGAGTTCGCGACTTGAGAATTTCCCAATCAAGCGCGCCCCGATTACAACTCCCACCACCACGCCGGGCAGCAGGTATTTTAGATTCTGGCGTTCCCATTTACCCCAGTAGTGATACATGGAGAAAGCGTCACCCGCGCAAAGGAGTGGTAAAAGGACGCCAATCGCAAAAGCCGGTTTCTTACCTTCATCGCTGAAAGCCAGGACGCAGAGCGGTGTGGTGAGCATGCCCAGACCGCCACCGAACCCCGCTTTTGAAAATCCAATGAACAGGACCCCAATTGCAGCCAATAGAATCGTCGCCGAGCCGGACATTGGGACAGACCTTAGAAGGCTTAGCGGTGGGGAGGCAATGAAACAAAATAGCTTGACACCCCAACATTTTGCGTTTTAGCTGGCCACAAGCTACTCTATAGAGTGGTTTTTTGCTATGCGTTGCCCAAAGTGCGGATGCCAGGATGATAAGGTGATCGACTCTCGGGCTTCCCGAGCTGGATCGGCCATTCGACGCCGTCGCGAGTGCATTTCTTGCGCGCACCGCTTCACCACTTATGAGGAGGTTGAGCGGGGCCGCTTGATGGTCCTGAAGCGTGATGGCCGCCGAGAGGAGTTTTCCCGGGAAAAACTCTCGTTGGGCCTGCAAAAGGCCTCGCAAAAACGGCCGGTGAGCCAGGAAGCAATCGAAAACCTGGTTCAAGAAATCGTGGAGGATCTTTCCAACAGCTTTGATCGCGAGGTGCCTTGCAACGCGATTGGTGAACGAGTCATGTCCGGATTGAGAGCTTTGGACCCTGTGGCCTACGTCCGTTTTGCCAGCGTCTATCGACGATTTGACGAAGCGACTGATTTTGTGCAGGAAGTCAAAAAACTGGAGAAAAAAAATGATACTCTTACGGCCCGATTGCCTGGCATTTGAAACATCCAACGGCGAAAGCATCCCCTGCTCGGCAGCGGAAGTCTCCATTGAGTTAATGGGGGAGGGTATTGAGTGCCTGGAGAAAGAAGTGATCCAAAACGCGGCCAATGCGGTGCTGCATTATTTCAAGCAGGAACTGGGAAGGACTTCGGTGACGCTGGCGGAATTCTCCCTGGCCCTCGAACAAAGCCTGGCCAGCCTCGGTTTCAAAACCAAGCTGACTTTGCCGCACTCAGAATCACGCCGGGTGGCCGAGGCTGATTTGTTGCAGCTCGCCTTTCAATCCGGCAAAGGCTGTGAACTGTTTTTTTTCCTGTCTTTACGTGAGGCGTTGCGCCGCAACCTGGACCTCTCCCCGCAAGTGGTCCGCTTCCGCGGCCTGCGGGTCTGCGTCAAACAACTGACAGGGGCAAAGCGATGGAGCAGGCGCTGTCAAAGACTGAACGACCAAATCGTCGAGTATTTACGCACCTGTCTGAGTGCCGAGAAAGGCAATGGAACGTGCTCGCTGGTGGTTTTGTAGGCGCAATCTGGAAAGTGGAAAGCCGTTTGAAATTAGAAAAGAAAGCTTATGAGCAAGACGCTTTTTGAGAAAGTGATCGCTCGGGAGATTCCGTCCGACATCGTTTATGAGGATGACCTCGTGATGGCCTTCCGAGACATCAAGCCGCAGGCGCCGGTGCATGTGTTAATCGTGCCCAAGAAGCCCATTTCCCGTCTTGCTGAAGCCCATCCAGAGGACCATAAGGTTTTGGGACATCTCTTGTTGAAAGCCGCCGAATTGGCCGCCAAACTGGGCGTCAAGGAAACCGGCTACCGTTTGGTGATCAACAACGGGTCTGATGGCGGGGAATCCGTGCCCCATCTCCATTGTCATCTCCTTGGAGGACGCGCGCTAGGCTGGCCTCCAGGCTGAAAGATAGCGAGGCTTTTAATTGGCCAGAAGCCTGGATAGCTTCTCATCCGCCAGGAGGCGTTGCAAAACATCGGAGATAGTTCCATTGATCAAGCTGGCGTTCGTTTTGGCGCCTGGCGCTTCCATCGCTGTCTGTTGTCTCTCCGCCACGTACAATTTATCATAAACGGCGTCCTCTGTTTTTGAATAAGCCTGGATGGCCGCTTTAGTTCGGATGGTTCCTTTCCAAAAATCCATGTCGGTGGTGTATTGCAAAGCGCGGATTTCCACTTTCAATTCCCGTGCCGGTTGCTCACTCGCAGCCACCGCCTTGAACCCTTGCCGGGTCAGTCCCTCGATAATTCTCTGCTGGAAAATGGATGCGAGATTCTCATCAGTGGTGATCCCGGCCAGTTTGGAATCCATCCCACGGTACCCGATGCGAACAGAGAGGCGGGTATCGAGCACTCTGACAACCACGGTGGCGCCATTGCCCAGATTCGAAGCTGGCATTTGCAGGTGAGGGGCAATGGTTACCTTTTGAGGAACCCAAGCGCACCCGGCGAGAAGAGCCATAACGAATAGCAGGAGAGCAGACTGGATAAACATTTTCATTGATTACCAGCTTATCTTCCCATTGCCTGATTCTCGCTGTCCATCTTATTCGACGGGGCCACAACTCGGAGCAGGCACATTCTTGAGACCGATTGGGAGCGCCGGGCTCCGGGAAGCATCACAGTTAGGTCCGGACAGGAAAACGCGGTTTCCCTTCGCACTCCTCTTTCAGGGCTTGGACATCAGCATCGACCATGAGTTTGACCAGATCCTGGAATTTTGTTTTTGGTTCCCAACCCAGAAGGCCTTTAGCCTTCGCGTAATCGCCCACCAGGATATCGACCTCTGCGGGGCGATAGTACGCCGGATCGATTTCAACGTATTTTTCCCAATTCAGACCGACATGGCCAAAGGCGGCTTCCAAAAACTCGCGCACGCTGTGCGTTTCATTGGTGGCGATGACATAGTCATCAGGTTTGTCCTGCTGCACCATCAGCCACATGGCCTCCACAAATTCCTTGGCATAGCCCCAATCGCGCTTCGCATCGAGGTTACCCAGGTAGAGCTTTTGCTGAAGACCGGCGCGAATCTGGGCCACCGCCCGAGTAATTTTCCGGGTGACGAACGTCTCCCCTCTTCTGGGAGATTCGTGGTTGAAAAGAATTCCGTTACTAGCGTGCAAACCGTAGGCCTCGCGAAAATTGACCGTAATCCAAAAGGCAAACACCTTTGCGCAACCGTAGGGGCTTCGGGGATAGAAAGGTGTTTTTTCCGTCTGGGGCACTTCCTGCACTTTTCCGTACATTTCAGAAGACGAGGCCTGGTAAAAACGCGGGTTGAGGCCAGTCTCACGGATGGCTTCGAGGATGCGCACCGTTCCGGTGCCGGTGATATCGGCCGTATATTCCGGGACCTCGAAGCTCACACGCACATGGCTTTGAGCGGCCAGGTTATAAATTTCGGCTGGTTGAATTTTGCCCAACAATCGGGCCAACGCGCTCGCATCGCTCAAATCACCATAGTGTAATTTCAAGGAAGTGCGCAGGTGATGCGGGTCCGAATAAATGTGGTCGAGGCGGGCGGTATTGAAGGTGCTGGCCCGTCGGATAATGCCATGCACTTCATAGCCTTTGGCCAAGAGAAGTTCTGCCAAATAGGAACCATCCTGGCCCGTGATTCCGGTGATGAGCGCTGTTTTTGCCACAATTGTTAAAAAAAGTTATGTGATAAGCACGAGTTGGGAGTGTAAAGAGGACTTCTGAAATATCCAGAAACAATTTGGCGGCCTTTTGCTCTTAACCGGCCCAGCACCCGTGGACAAAGGCTGCCGCACACAATATGGCAGAACGCCAGCTCAACTCAAATGCCTCGGGACGGATCGGACTGATCAAATGTGGTACGCCTATAGCTACTGGGGGTGCATTATGAGCTATTCATTAGAAATTAAGCTGAAGGAGGGGGAGCAACCCTCCATGTGGGGGCGCTTGCTTCGCTGGCTGGATGGTGAAACCTCGCCTATGCGATCAGGACAGCAAGTGCCCAAAACCGGGACAAATACCGAAATCCTTCTGTCGCAAACCCAAGCACGAGCGCTAAAGGAAGCGGTTACTTTTTCTGGAGAACGGCCTGCGGACACCACCACTTTCGTTAAAAGGACGGATTCCAGCCAGGATAATTCCGAACTCATTATTTGAGTCACGATCTGGATTGAATCCTGACCTCCGCGCGGATAGTCTGGGCCCATGCAGCATCTGGCCCGTGCCCGCGAGGTCTTCGACATAGAATTGGCCGCTTTGAAAGCGGTCCGCTCCCAGATTGACCGGACTTTCGATCAGGCGATCGAGTGCATCCTTCATTGCCTGGCGCACCGAGGCAAGATTGTTATCCTTGGCATCGGAAAATCGGGCAACGTGGGCCACAAAATCGCGGCCACGTTGACCAGCACCGGTTCCACCAGCGTCGTGCTCAACAGCGTCGATGCGATGCATGGAGATCTCGGCATTATTAACGATGGGGACCTTATTCTGGCGCTGAGTTATTCCGGGGAATCGGAAGAGTTACTGAACTTGCTTCCTGCTCTTAAGCGGTTTTCCGTCAAAATGATTGCCCTCACCGGCGCGCCCAAGTCGGCGCTGGCCCGCTATAGCGACGTGGTCCTGAGCGTCAAAGTGCCGAAAGAAGCGTGCCCGTTCAATCTCGCCCCCACGGCCAGCACGACGGCGATGATGGTGATGGGTGACGCGCTGGCCATGGCGGTTCTGCAAGCCCGGGGGTTCAGAAAGCAGGATTTCGCCAAACACCATCCTTCGGGCGCCATAGGCCGGGCCCTGCTCCTGCGGGTGCGCGAGATTATGCGGACTGACTGCCGGAATGCGGTCGCCCCCGAAGGCTTGCTGGTGAGAGAGGCGTTGCTTCTGATGACACATGCCAGATCAGGCAGCATCAGCGTCGTCAATAATCGCGGCCGACTGGTGGGTGTTTTCACAGATGGGGACTTGCGCCGGCGCATGGCCGTGGATGGCGAAATCCTGGGAGAGCCTCTCGGCAGCGTCATGACTTCCAACCCAATCTGCATCCGGGACGATGCCCTGGCTGTGGAGGCTTTGAAGATTTTCGATGCCCGAAACATAGACGATCTAATCGTCGTCAATTCGCGGAACGAACCTGTGGGGCTGGTGGACTCCCAAGATTTGCCAAAGCTGAAGCTGATGTAGCAAGGACCAAATGGGTGGCCGGAATAGGCTCTTAATCCAATCCGCTGGCCAGCTTGGCCCGTTTTAGAACGGGTTGGGCAACTGCTCGTGCTCGGGCAGCCCCTTCGGCCAGGACTTGCGTCACATAATCGAGATGCGCAGCCAGTTCTTTTCGCTTTTCGCGCGCTCTGGCAAAGGCGCTCCAATAATGCTCGAACAAGGCTTTCTTTAGATCGCCATAGCCCAGTCCCCCGGCACGAAGACGGGCCTCGAAATCCTTCGCTGTCTCCGAGGGCGCCACCAGATGGAGCAGTTGGACGGCGAGGTTTTTTTCCGCGTCGGGCTTGGGCTCCTGGGGCGCGCGACTATCCATGACGATGCTCATGATCTTTTTGCGAGTGGCTTTCTCTTCACCGAAGATCTCGATGGTATTACCGTAGCTCTTGCTCATCTTCTGGCCATCCACGCCAGCCACCTCTGCCACGTCCCCGCGAATTTGTGGCTCGGGAATGACAAAAGTTTGCCCATAAGCCTGGTTCCACTTAATTGCGATATCGCGCGCCACTTCCAGGTGCTGCTTCTGGTCACCCCCTACCGGCACAATATTCGAGTCGTAGATCAGGATGTCAGCGGCCATCAGCACTGGATAAGCGAAGAGGCCGTGATGGGGAGAAATCCCTTTGGCGATTTTATCTTTGTAACTTGTGCATCGCTCCAGGAGGCCCATAGGGGTGATGGTGGTGAGCATCCAGGCCAACTCAGTCACTTCCGGCACATCGGACTGGCGGAAAAACACAGACTTTTTCGGGTCGAGGCCGCAAGCGAGGAAGTCCAGCGCGACGTCGAGTGTGTTTTGCCGGCGTTCCTCCGCGGCAAAGAGCGACGTCATGGAATGATAATTGGCGATGAAATAAAAAGCTTCTCCCTTCTCCTGTAGCTCAATGGCAGGACGCATCATCCCGAAATAATTCCCGAGATGGAGCGCGCCCGAAGGTTGTATGCCCGATAAGATTCGCATCGTGCCGCAACCTAACAAGATACAGCCCACTTAGCCATCACATCAGTGAAAAACAAAAAAAGCCGGGGAGTTTACTCCCCGGCTCCAGTTCCTCGGGACCCAAAATTTACGAGCAGCCCAGACTCTCGCCGCAATTCAGACACTTGTAGCAAGCGCCGTTGCGAACGGCGATGTGACCGCAGTTCGGGCAGGTGGGCGCGTCCTGCTGGAAATGGGCAATGGCGTCATTGAGGCTGCTGATTGTCCGTCCATGACCGTTTGATCCATTGCCTTGATGGCCGCCATTGCCCAAATTGTTGGCCGGTTTCCGGGCCATGATTTCCGTGTCCTCGGATAAGGCCAGATCAGACACGGGCCGATTCACTTTTTTTTTGAGTTCCTCGAGGAGCCCCGGCATGGGCAACTCAGGTTGGTTGTGGTTGATGGCACCGTTCGCTTCGCGATAGCCCGGGATAAATTGGAGCGCCATCCAGCGGAATACGTAATCGATGATCGAGGCCGCATTGCGGATGTCAGGATTATTCGTAAAACCCGACGGCTCAAATCGTTGATGGGCAAATTTCTTCACCAGCGCCTCGAGGGGCACTCCATACTGCAAGGCCATGCTGGTCAGCGTTCCGATGCTGTCCATCAACCCGCCAATGGTCGAACCTTCTTTGGCCATGGTGATGAAGAGTTCACCGGGATGGCCATCGTTGAACAGGCCGACTGTCAAATAGCCTTCGTGCCCGGCGATATCGAATTTGTGAGTGATGGCGGTGCGGGTTTCCGGAAGGCGGCGTCGCAACGGCTGGCCAGCCTGCTCGCGCAACTTCGCAAGCTCCGCTTCCAAGTCCCCGACGCGGTCGCTGCCGGCATATTCTCCCCGTCCGCCGTCATTCGTCTTTTTGGTATTAAGCGGCTGGGAACGCTTGGAGCCATCGCGGTAAATGGCCACGCATTTGAGACCCATCTTCCAGGCTTGCACATAGGCCTCAAGGATGTCTGCCACAGTGCAATCCGGGGGCAAGTTGACGGTCTTCGAGATAGCGCCGCTGATGAACGGCTGGGCCGCAGCCATCATTTTCAAATGGGCCATGTACGGGATGCTCCGCTTGCCCCGATGCGCCTTGAACGCGCAGTCGAAGACCACCAGGTGTTCAGGCTTCAAACCGCTGGGAATGCCCGTTCCGTTTTCACCCACGTCTTCGATCGTGTCATATTTCTCGACATGGCCCACGATGGCTTTGATTGCTTCGGCGCTGTAGCCCAGAAGTTGAAGGGCTTCGGGCACGGTGCGATTGACAATTTTCAGCATGCCACCGCCGGCCAGCAATTTATATTTGACCAGGGCGATGTCGGGCTCAACGCCAGTGGTGTCGCAGTCCATCAGGAAGGCGATGGTGCCGGTGGGCGCCAGGACCGTGACTTGGGCGTTGCGATAGCCCGCTTTTTGGCCGCGTTCCAAGGCGCGAGTCCAACAATTACGGGCTTCTTCCTTGAGATAATTAAAGTCCTGGCTGGGCTGAATCCCCTCCACGGCGGCCCGGTGCAGCTCCATTACGCCCCGCATTGACTCCATATTGGATTTGGCCAAAGGTTTAGACACATGGGCGCAGCGAGCATCGTGATAACCCTTAAAAGCGCCCATTCCCTCTGCAATCTGGGCCGATTGTTCGTAAGCGTGACCGGTCATGATGGAGGTGATCGCGCCCGCTAAGGCCCGGCCTTCATCTGAATCGTAGGCCAGGCCATAACTCATTACCAAAGAACCAAGATTGGCATAGCCAAGCCCCAAGGTGCGAAAGATGTGCGAATTCTCGGCAATGTCTTTGGTGGGATAGCTCGCGTTATCGACGAGGATTTCCTGCGCTGTAATGAACAGGCGCACCGCCGCTTTGAAGCGCTCGACATCAAAAGTGGCGTCGTCACGCTTGAATCTCATCAGGTTCAAGGAAGCCAGGTTGCAGGCGGTATTGTTCAGGAACACATATTCAGAGCATGGATTGGTCGAGTGGATGGGCTCGGTGCCTTTGCAGGTGTGCCATTTCTGAATCGAGCCGTCGTATTGCAAACCCGGATCGCCGCAGGTCCATGTGCCTTCGGCGATTTTGTTCAGGAGAGTGCGCGCGTCTTTTTTGTGGAGTGGCTGTCCAGTGGTCACCGAGCGCGTCCACCATTCCTTGCCCTCGGCAGCGGCGTTCATGAATTCATCACTGATGCGCACGGAGAGGTTTTCATTCTGGTACATCACGCTCCCGTAGGCATCGCCATTATAGGAGCCATCATAGCCTTGCTCGATTAGCGCCCAGGCTTTCTTTTCTTCCTTTTGTTTGGCGTCGATGAACTCCTCGATGTCGCCATGCCAATCGCGCAAGGTATTCATCTTGGCGGCCCGCCGGGTCTTGCCGCCCGATTTCACAACGTTGGCCACCTGGTCATAGACTTTCAGGAATGACATGGGACCGCTAGGACGTCCGCCGCCACTGAGTTTTTCCTTGCTCGAGCGGATCGGTGACAGATCAGTGCCCGTGCCCGAGCCGTATTTGAAGAGCATCGCTTCGCTATAGGCAAGGCGCATGATGTCTTCCATGTTATCTGAGACCGATTGAATGAAGCAGGCGCTGCCCTGCGGATATTCGTATTGGGTGCTGGCGCGTTCAGCCTCACCGGTCTTGCGATTGTAAAACCAATTGCCCTTGGAGGAATTTTTGCCAACACCGTATTGGTGGTAAAGACCGACGTTGAACCAGACTGGGGAATTGAAGGCTCCGTACTGGTTCACACACAGCCAGGTCAATTCATCAAAGAAGATTTCTCCGCCTTCCTTGCTGAAGTATCCATCGCGGATCCCCCAATCGGCGATGGTTCGGCAGACGCGATGAATGAGTTGACGAACGGAGGTCTCGCGCTCGGACGTGTTCTGCTCGCCGTAAAAATATTTTGAAACGACGACCTTGGTCGCGAGCAACGACCAGGATTTGGGCACTTCGACGTTCTCCTGTTTAAAGATGATCTTTCCGCCGTCATCGCTAATTTCAGCGGTGCGTTTTTCCCAGGCGATTTGATCGAACGGCTTTATCTTAGGATCACTAAAAACTCGTTCCACTCGGAGAGTCTTCCTCGAAAGGGGCTTACTCCGGGCGGGCGGGCGAGATGCAGAAACGGAGGCCGAGCGGCGGCGGGCATCCAAAGCGGCGGACGACATAACCTCATCGCGAGTATCAATCATGGTTTACCTTTCATTCCAATAGTTAAATTCCAGTTTTTCCGGCCACCCCTGGGTTAAACTCAGAGAAACTCACGACTCGTTCCTGTTAATATCTCTGGTTCGGGGGTCTTTTGCCAACCTGCAACCCCATTCCGTAGGGACCATATGTGAGAGTAACCACAAGATGTTGGGGTGATCAACAAAAATCTTCAAAAAAGTTACAAACTGGTTATTGGCCCAAGGCACGATGTGAAAGTCTTTGATAGGAGGGGTCTTTCAACGGTTATTCCCAAGTGTGTATAACCTTGCAGGCAAAGAAATACGTCCCGCAAAACCTCAACTGAGACGTTCCTGGGTTCTTTTCGGTGGACCTCTGCGCCCGGTAATGAATCATTTTCGCGACCCTCTCCTGGACTGATGAAAGGCTGAAAGCAGAGGCGCCTGGCGGATCAGGGGTTCAAAAGGGCAGAGGGCGGGTTTAGAGCCTGTTTTAAAATTCCGTGGGGTGCTGTTTTCGGGGAAAAGGCCGGATGGCGAGGCGCCACGAGGGGAGCATATCCGCGAGCGATCTGCGACCGAGGAGCAACGAAGCCAGCCGGCCTGTTCCCCGAAAACCCTCCGGGCGGCGGGTCTATCGTCTGCGGCCTGCGTTGACTCGGCCGTCACAGCCCGCTGCGGGGATGCTCCGGCCTCACCGCCCCTTGGCCACAGGCGAAATCCCTCGTCGCAGGACCCCATGCAATTTTAAAACAGGCTCTTAGGGATTCTCTCCCCTGCCCTCTCTCGGAGGTTCAGCAGAAGAGCGGGTCACTAATTCCTCCTTCTGCGCACGGGTTCGATGGTTTTTGGACGGGGCTTGGGAACGAGAATAATAGGGCAACCCTCGAAGCCGAAGGCGCGCCTCAGTTCACCGGCCAAATACTTTTTGTATCCATCGGAAAAGAGCTCATCCCGATTAACGAAGAGGAGAAAAGTGGGAGGGGCTTGTCTGACCTGGGTGGCATAAAAAAACTTCAGGCGATGACCCGCCGCGCTGATGGGTTGCCGACGCTCCACCGAGTCCATTAAGGTGCGGTTAAGGATGGCAGTCGGAATTTTTTGTTGCAACTGCGCCGCCACATACCGCACTGCTTCCAGCAGGCGATCAAGGTTAAAGCCGGACTGAGCAGAAGTAAAAATGACCGGGGCATAGTCCAGAAAAAACAATTTCTCCTGCACCCATTCGCCAAACTCGCCGAGGGTGGTCAAGGCATGCTTCTGGCCCGTCTCCCTCCGCTTTTTGTTATGGCGTCGAACTATTTCCTCTTGGCGCGCTTTTCGGACGCTTTCCTCGACCAAATCCCACTTATTTACCAGAACGATGCACGCCTTCCGCGCTTCGACAATTTTATCGGCCACTTTTTTGTCCTGCTCGGTAATGCCAGCCTCCGCGTCCAGCACCAGGATGGCAAGATCACATCGGTTGATGGAATCCTCAGTCCGCTTCACGCTGAAGAATTCCACCGAACTCCCGATGCTGCGGGTTTTCCGCATCCCCGCCGTATCGATCAGCACGTAGGATTGCCGGACCCCGGCAGTCTCGATGTCAAAGGGCACATCGACCGCATCTCGAGTGGTCCCCGGCACGGGACTGACAATGACCCGATCGGATTGTGTGAGCGCATTGATGAGGGAAGACTTGCCCACATTCGGACGCCCGAGGATGGCGAGTTTCACAGGCTCTGCTTGGAGGGTTCCGGCCTCGGTTTCCGAGCCGGCAGCGAGAGGAGGGGCGGATTCGAGAGGAAGCAAAGCGAGAGCCGTCATCATAAGCGCGTCAACACCTGGGCCATGAATGGCGCTAACCGGAAAGACCTTTTCGAAACCGAGCGTGGCAAATTCATCGGCGCCTGCTTCCGCGCGAAAATTGTCCGTCTTGTTCACCGCTACTAACACTGGTTTGCCGGAGCGGCGCAGCCGATCGGCCACCTCGCGGTCGAGAGGCACCACCCCCTCCTGGACATTGACCACGAGTATAATCACGGTGGCTGCATCAACCGCCAACTGCACTTGGTCATAGGTGGCTTGGGTGATGACGTCCTGGGCTTTTTCTCCGCGCAAAAGCCCGAGGCCGCCAGTATCTACCAAACTAAAGGGCCGGCCATCCCATTCGGCCTCGGCGCTGATGCGGTCGCGCGTCACGCCTGGTTCATCATGCACGATGGCAATACGCCGGCCCACGATGCGGTTGAAGAGGGCGGATTTGCCAACATTGGGGCGGCCCACGATTGCGATGATTGCTGCCATTCCCTAAGCATGAGGGTCAGGACGGCAACGTAAAAGAGAAAAGCATTCACACCCAAGGTTCGAGGGTGAGGCGCCAGCAGCAAACAGCAATTTTCAACGTGGAATCTCCATCCCTTTTGGGGACGGAAAATGAGTTTAGAGAATTGGTTAATTTCTTAAACAAACACCAGTTTACCCTTCGCGAATCGTCGCGCCCAGACTGCGCTTGAGTTGCTCGACTATTGTTTCATGCGCCGCGTTTACAACGACGTCGGTCAAGGTGCCTTCGGGGTTGCGGTAGGTGAAGGCGTAAGCCATGCTCTTTTGTCCCGCCGGCACATTCTTTCCGCGAAAAATGTCGAACAACTGGACGCTTTCCAGATCGGTAGGCCGGGCTTGTTTAATCGAGTTGAGCACAGCTTCGTGGGAGGTCGTTTCCGGCACGAGCATGGCCACGTCGCGGCGAACGGATGGATAATTTGGAAGCGAGCGGAAGGATTTCTCCCGCGTTCGCCGGGCCAGGAGCAGATCGATATTCAACTCCGCCAGGAAGACTGCATCCCGCAAATCGTAACGTTTGGCCAGGGCGGGCAACAACTGGCCGAGTTCACCGAGGGACTGCTTTCCCAGTTGAACCAAAGCTGATTCCAGAAACAGCGCCGTGCGCTCAGGCCGCCGGACGCAGGTCGCGCCACGCACCCCAAATTGTTCGAGGAATTCTTCGAGGAACCCTTTCAAATCATAAGCGTCGAACTTCGCTTCCCGGTTTTCGCCAGTCCAGTAGCTGGGATTTCGTCGCCCCGTCAAGGCGATGGCAAGGCGGCGCTCCTCGCGCAAGGCCTGAGCCGCCGGAACGAAGACACGGCCTATCTCGAAAAGAGCGAGATCATTATTCTTATGGCTCACGTTGTGTCGAAGGGCATCAAGCAACCCTGGCAGCAAACTTGGACGGAGCACGTTCATGTCACTACTCAAGGGATTTTCCAGGTATATTGCCTGAGGCGCGGCGAGACTGGCTGCGGCGTCGGAAATTAGGGTTTGCCCCTGCCCCTCGTCCAGACCCAGAGCGCTCAGAAGGCGTCGCGCTTCGGATATTTCATCGTGCACCTTATCATAAGCATGTGAGCCGATCGCGCCGCGCGGAGCGCTCGGGGGAATCTTTTCAATGCCATAAAGCCGGGTGATTTCTTCGATCAAATCGATTTCGGACTTCAAATCGACGCGGAAAGTGGGAACTCGCACGGTACACGTTTCACCCGCCTGCTCGTTTACGATCTCCAAGCCAAGAGCGCGAAGGTAGTCCACGTTTTGGTGGGCGGAGATATTCACGCCCAACAATTGGCCGACCTTCTGATGCCGGAGAATAATGGGCTTAACTACAGGAGGGCGGGGATAAGCATCCACAACTCCGCTGGCAAGTCGTCCGCCAGCGGTCTCGAGAATCAATTGCGCCGCGCGCTGGCTGGCCCAATCGCAAATACTCACGTCACCCCCGCGTTCAAAGCGATAAGAAGACTCCGTCCGCAGTTCTAACCGTTTGGAGGTGGCCCGAATGTTCTGCGGCTTGAAGCAGGCGCTTTCGATCAGAACATCGACTGTCTGCTCATTTATCTCCGTGTTCTGTCCTCCCATCACGCCCGCCAGAGCGATGGCGCGGTCCGGACCGGCGATGACGAGCATCGAATTGGTCAAAGCGCGCGGCTTGCCATCGATAGTAGTGAAGCGCTCTCCATCCTGCGCCCGACGTATGATAATTGTGGGGGAGGCAACCGCGCCTGCGTCCCCGGCCAGCAACTTGTAATCAAATGCGTGCAACGGCTGTCCGACCTCCAGCATCACGAAATTCGTGACATCCACGACGTTGCTAATACTGCGGATTCCTGCCTTCTCCAGAGTTTGGCGCAACCAATCCGGACTAGGCCCGATTTTGACCCCGCGCAATACCCGCGCCGTATAACGCGGGCACAACTCCGGATCTTCAATCCTAACTTGCACCAAGCCTTCAATCGCCTCGCCTAAAGCCTCTGGTTTCAGAACCAGGTTTGGCAGCTTTAACGAATTTCCCGTCACCGCGCGGATCTCGCGCGCGATGCCGATGACGCTGTTCCAATCCGGGCGATTGGGGGTGATTTCCAGATCATAAACCACGTCACTGGCAGAACGGCCTAAATACTCAGCAAAGGGTTGACCTGTTTTGGCCTGGGGGGGGAGAATCAGCAATCCCTCGGCATCATCAGTCATTCCGAGTTCCTGGGGCGAACAGAGCATGCCCTGCGATTCAACTCCGCGCATTTTGGAAATTTTGATCGTGAAGGGCTGGGCGCCAGGTTTTCCCGGGAGAGAGGCGCCGGGCAGGATAAGAGGAACTTTGTCGCCAACCTTATAATTTTTTGCTCCGCATACGATCTGCCGTTCTGCGTGGCCATCGGCAACGCGGCACACCGACAGCTTGTCCGCATTGGGATGTTTTTCGCTGGAAAGAATCTGCGCGACAACTACACCTTCAAATTCCCCGCCGACGTTTTGCATGCTCTCAACTTCCAGGCCGAGCATGGTCAACCGTTCGCGCAATTCTTGCGGGGACCAGTCAAAATCGACGTATTGTTTGAGCCAGTTGAGTGTGACTTTCATTTTACTTTGCCCGGAACATGTCGTTAATCGGTTCGCCGGCTTGAGGGAAGGCGCTGCGATAGTCCTCCCCTAGGAGAGCAGCCACAGTGGCGGCAATCTGGTTCTGGCCCACGGGTCGCGTTTGCGAGCGTTCCCCTAAAGGGGCAGTATCCGGGCCAAGCACCGCCATCCAAATGTTCTCCGCCCCGTCGATCTTTTCCCCGTGACTTTTCCAGGTGGAGAGTCCGCCGCCTCGCCCGTGATCCGTGGTGATGATGAAGGTCGTTTTGTCGCGATAGGCCGGCATTGATTGGACCAATTCCCATAGCGCTCGGACAAACCCGTCCACATGATGGGCCGATTGCAAGTAAAGATCGTAGCGGGCGTCGTGCGCCCATTCATCGGTCTCCCCATAACCAAGGAACAGGACTCGCGGCTTTTTTTCTTTGATATAATCGATGGCGGCATGCTGCATGAATGAGTCGAAGATGAGGTCTTCCCAGAGCTGGGTTGTGTCCTGCGCCAGCAGCGTCAGCGCCCGAGACGCAACAATGCCATTGGGCTTCGCCCCCCACGAGGGCCAGATTGGCATTCCGCTGCGGGCGCAGTTCAAAATTGAGGGAAAGACATCCCAGGTTGCGAGGGCAGCGATCCGCTTATCGAGCCCCGGGCGCCTTTGTAACCATTCGAATACCGTCACGTTTGGGTTGGGGATTTTCTTATTGCTCTCAATGCGCGGATCCGCGCGCCCACAAAACATCTCGTTATAGCCTGGATAGGAAAAGCGTTTGTCGTTGCTAACACGCGCGACGCTCCCTTTGCTTTGATTTCCATAAAGCTGCCCTTGTCGCGCAATCCTGCCCCAAAAAAAAGGGAGCAAGGCCTCGCGCCGGGCTTCCGGAGTCTCGCGCCAGAATTTGCTCCGCAACTCTTCAACATTTTTAACGCCGCCGCTGTTAATGTCGATCAAGTCTTCCTCCGCGCCGGTGAAAACTTCCTGCCAGCGAAAACCGTCAGTGACGATGAGGAAAACGTTCCTGGTCTTCAATTGGGATTTAGCGGTACTGCCCGTGGAGCATGCCGAACTCACGCAAAGCGCCCCCAGGAGGAGGGTTAAACGCCAGGCCTGAGATGGTTTTACCCGCACATTTCCAGCACAGTATCTCATAATCGGGCTGCCCCTAGAACTGTTTCAAAAATCGCGCATCATTTTCATAGAACAGACGGATGTCATTGATGCCGTATCGAATCATGGCGATTCGCTCGATGCCGAAGCCAAAGGCCCAACCAGTCCAGACTTCCGGATCGTAACCGACGTTCTCAAACACCTGCGGGTGCACCATCCCACACCCCGCGATCTCCAACCAGTCCTTCCCCATTTTGCGCACCAGCGAACTGGAGAAATCGATTTCGAAACTTGGTTCCGTATAGGAGAAATAATGCGGGCGAAAACGAAGCTTCACCTCTTCGCCCAGAAGTTCTTTAAAAACGAATTCGACCGTGCCCTTCAAATCCCCCACGGTGACATTCCTGTCCACGTAAAGTCCTTCGATTTGTTGAAAAGTAGGATTGTGGGTGGCATCGGCATTATCGCGCCGATAAGTGCGGCCCGGCACGATGATGCGAATGGGAGGCTGCTGCGTTTCCATCACTCGGATTTGCACCGATGAAGTATGAGTGCGGAGGAGCAAGCGATCGGAGCCATTGGATGAGGGGGATTGGGAACCCTGCTTGGCCTCTCCGCCAGGAAGCGTCAGATAAAATGTATCCTGGGTATCCCGGGCGGGATGATCCGCAGGAGTGTTAAGGGCATCAAAACAGTGGTACTCATTTTCGATTTCGGGACCGTCGGCCACTACGAATCCGAGCTTGCGAAAGCTGCGGACGATGTCATCGGTCACCTGGGTGAGCGGGTGAAGCTTGCCCAGGAGCCTGCGGCGGCCCGGCAGCGTGAAGTCGGTTGGTTCATTGGGAAGAGAGGTTTTGAGTTCGAGCTCAGCGCGGTGGTCCGCCAACGCGCGTTCCAGTTCGGACTTGGCCTCGTTGATAAGTTTGCCGGCAATGGGTCTTTCCTCTTTGCTCAAAACGCCCAACTGCTTCAGCAGGGCGGTGAATTTCCCATGAGCGCCGAGATAAATCACCTTGGCCTTTTCCAAGGCAGCCAGATCAGGCGCGGATTTCAGTTCCGCCAGGGCGGTTTGTTTGAGCGGCTCAAGTTGATCTAAAAATGACGGCATCGGCGCCTCTCACGGGGCTATTCGGAGTTCCCTAGGCAGCGCCCACTTTCACCCGAATTGGACACGAAATTCGAGCCCAAGGCCCTTTCAGACCTTGGCCGCTTTGGTCTTCAACGCAGCTTGGGCGATTTTGATCAACTCGCTAAATGCGGGAGCATCAGTAGCGGCGATGTCGGCCAAAATTTTGCGGTCCAGAGGGACTTTGGCCGCCTTCAGCCCTTCCATGAAGCGGCTATAGGTGGTGCCGGCGGCACGGGCGGCGGCGTTGATGCGGATCTGCCAAAGCGCTCGGAACGTTCGCTTCTTGGTTTTGCGATCGCGAAACGCGTAGGCGCGTCCATGGTCGAGCGCATCGGCGGCATATCGGTAAAGTTTGGAGCGGCGCATGCGAAAGCCCTTGGCGGCTTTAATGGTACGGATGCGGCGTTTTCTGGAAGCTGGGCCGTTGGTAACTCGCATATTAGATTAATTTCAAAGTATGAGGTTGGGAGCGGCGTCTCAATCAATGGCTGAAAGGCAGGCTTTGGGTGATCCGATAGGTGTCAGTGGCATCGACCTGTTTGTCGGAGCCCAAGCGCCGCCGGCGGCGTGGTCCCTTGCCTTGGAGCAAATGGCGCTTGCCCGCGTGCCGCCGCATCACCTTGCCATTGGCGGTGATTTTGAACCGTTTGGCCACCGACTTCTTGGTTTTAATGCCCTTAGGACGTCGCATATTAGATCGCTTTCTTTAGAAAGAACGCACAATATAGGAAGGCGAACGGCCAGATGCAAGGGATTTCTTTTTGAACTCGATATCAATAAGGAAAAGCGGCAAACGCTGTCCTCGCAACGGTTCTATCCCTCAACTTTCAGCGTCTCGAAAACCGCGCGCACCCCGGCGACCAAGGCGTTCACTCGTATAGTCAGGGGGAAGTCGGACGGCGCTTCCAAGGTATAACTGAGCGCGGATTTCTCATGGACAAGATAAAAGGCCTCCGGCCAGTCCTGCCTCTTCATCAGATCGGGGTTGGCGCAAATTATACCATTTTTCGCGGGTCGTCCCTCGATGGAGGGTGAGCCATCGATGGGGCAAACTTCCTGAACCTGCCTGATGATGGTTGCAGAGATCGAAGGAAGCAAACTTGGATTCAGTTCGTAGAGATAGAAGCCGTTCGCTTCCCAATCCTCATGGAGCAATAAGGTCAGATCAAAGCGCGGCTGCCGCTTCAGCCAGTCCACGTGCGCCCTCACCAAGGCCGCGCGGCGGGAGCGGTAATCGCGGTTTAAATCGACTCCATCCTCGTTCTCGCGACAATTGCGAACATACCCCTGAGGGTTGAGACAAGGGATAAGCCAAACTCCGAGGTCAGAGGGCCACTGTTTATCCTGGAATAGTCTCAACACGGCCAGTGGGCCGGCCGGCTCGTCTCCATGAATGCCAGCAGAAATATAAATTCGTTTTTTGGGAATCGAAACATGGCGGTGGAAGGCGAATAGCGGGCGGCCGCCCGGCAGCCCCAAAGAATCGCGTTCCCATCCTGTCCCGCTCGCGAGTCCTTCGATCTCGCTCAGAATCTGATAGATATCGGCGATGCATTCCCCCTGATAGCGGCCCTGGTTTCTGCCAAGTCGTTCCATGCTTGTCACGTCTTCAATTCCGCACCACCCAACCACCATTACCCATAACGGAGCGGCTGGGAAAGGACAAATCGGGAGGCAGGCTCTAAAAGAAAAGTCTGGCGGCGCTTCAGTGATTCAACGCGGGACATGTGCTTTCCGGAAATCTCACCCCGCGGCCGCCGCCAGCTCGGGGGCTTCCTCCTGATCGGAGAAATCGTGTTTGTCCCAGCAAGGTTCAAGGCCCAGGTCTTTGAGCATTTGCAGGTCCTTTTCGACCGGCTGGTTGAGCGTGGTCAGGTAGTTGCCCACCATCAACGCGCTCGCGCCCGCCATGAATACCATGCTCTGGGCATCGCGCAGATTTACGGTCCTGCCGCCCGCAATCATGATTTCCTGCCGGGGTAGAATGAACCGAAAACAAGCGATGGTTTTTAGAATCTCCAGCGGTGGCAGCGCGGGCATCTTCTCGAAAGGGGTCCCTGCAATCGGATTGAGAATATTGATGGGGACAACATTGGCGCCAATCGCTTTTAGGGAATACGCCAGTTCGCAACGATCCTCTCTGGTCTCCCCCATGCCGATAATGCCGCCGGAACAAATCCGGATGCCCGCTTTCTTCAAGTAGCCGATGGTATTCACCCGGTCTTCATAACTGTGAGAGGTGCAATGAGCCGGGAAGAATCGCTTCGAGCTTTCCAGGTTGTGCCCGTAACATTCCAGGCCGGCCTCCTTCAAACGGTCCGCCACCGTTTGGCTTTCAATAATGCCCAGGGACGCATCCGGGCGCGCCTTTCCGCTTCGCGCCAGGTCCCGAATGCGCTCGCAAACTTCATCGAGCATAGGCCCCTCCTTCAGCCCCCGCCACGCCGCCACCAAGCCCACCGCCGTCACTCCATATTTATTAGCTTCCTCGGCCGCTTCCAGGACCGGTTCAGGCTCGATAAACCCATAACGGGGCGAGTCCGTTTGGTATGCGGCTGATTGGGCGCAGAATTTGCAATTTTCAGAGCAGGCCCCCGCTTTGGCGTTGACGATGGAACACAGGTGAATCTTCTTTCCCTTGTAATGCTCCCGGATCCGGTTGGCCCACGACATCAAATCAAAAATATCAGGCGCGCTCTCCAATTGAAAAAGCCAATCTCCCTCGGCCCGATCAAGGGTCCCGCCCTCCAGCACGGACCGCCCAAGCTCAGCAATGTGGTGTGGAATGGTGACGTCAACCGATTGTCTGCTCATGATTGACAGACTACTTAACGGGTTCATTTGCGCAAGCTTGCTGTCAATAGCTCACCCGTTTGCGCGCAAAACTGGCGAAGCCTTTGGAGTGCGACTAGCTTGTCGGCGCTTTTGTATGGCAGCCAGTAGAGAGCGCGAAAAGCGGGAGCAAGCTCCGCGCATTCCAAACGCTTCGCGCGACGGCAGCGGCATCTACAGCCTGGGCGTGCTGCTCTACGAACTCCTCACGGGCAAAACACCGTTCGACGGCAAGGATCTCATGGCGGCGGGCTTGGACACGATGCGGCAGATCATTCGGGGAACGGCAACGGCGCGCCCCAGCGCGCGCCTCACCGAGGAACTCGCAGCGGCACTTCGGCAGAGTGCCGTTAACTCCCGCGATGAGAATGGCGGCGCTCTACCGAGACGCCGCTACGGTCAGATTCAAGAACGTATCCAGCTCGTTCGCGGCGACCTAGATTGGATCCTGATGCGCCGCCTGGAAAAAGCGTGTGTATCGAGGAGTAGTTTCATTCCTGACCCAGCCAAAACTCATCCGGCAACGGCTCGTCAAAATCGTCGCTTCCCACCCAAGCGCCCGGATGCAGGCCCAGCTTGCGCCGCAGCGAGGTGAGTCGGCTCACTATTCTCGGATAAAACATCAGAGCCGATTGACATCGGCTGCTACAGTTCAGGGGTTCAAAGAGTAGCTCTGAGCCCGCCACACCGTTTTCCCGCTTTGCGCGTCGATGCCTTCCAAGTGGAGGAGGGCGAAGGAGGGATGCTGGGTGGGCCAAACTGCGCAACATGACACTTTCCCCTTTCCTTCACGCCAGAGGGCGGTATGTTCCTGCGAGCTTTGGATGCGGGAAGCGCGTGTGCAGCAGTCAAAGCGGAATGCTATGTTTGATTCCGCGCCCTCGCAATTCCCACTCCGAATTAATTGATGGACGCGCCACATATACGGAATTTCAGCATCATCGCCCATATCGATCATGGGAAGACGACCCTCTCGGATCGCCTGTTGCATCGCACAGGCACCATTACGACGCGCGATATGCAGGAGCAATTGCTGGATTCGATGGATCTGGAACGGGAACGGGGTATCACCATCAAAGCCCACCCGGTCACCATGCTCTACCAGGCAAAGGACGGGGAAACATACGAGTTGAATCTGATCGACACGCCGGGCCACGTTGATTTTTCCTACGAAGTCTCGCGCAGCTTGAGCGCCTGCGAAGGCGCATTGCTCATTATCGATGCGGCCCAGGGGGTCGAAGCCCAAACCGTAGCCAACGTCCATTTGGCGATGAAGCAGAACCTGACCATCATCCCGGTGATTAATAAAATCGACCTGCCCCACGCCGATGTTCCGTTGACCAAGACTCAGCTTGAAGATATTTTGGCCATTCCCGCAGAATCCGCGATTCTGGCCAGCGCGAAAGAAGGGATTGGGATCGAAGACATTTTGGAAGCGATCATCACGCGTATTCCTGCGCCTAAGCCGACGGGAGCGCGCTCCTTGCAAGCATTGGGATTTGACTCCTATTTCGACACTTACAAAGGAGTGGTAACGCATGTGCGCGTTTTCAACGGAGAACTCAAAGCTGGAATGCAGGTGAAACTCTTGCATTCGGGAAAAACTGTCGAGGTCAAGGAAGTGGGCAGCTTCAATCCAAAGCCCTACACGCGGGAAAGGCTGGAAGTAGGCGAAACGGGTTACATCACCGCCAACATCAAGAGTCCGAAGGACGTGAAAATGGGCGACACCCTGACGGATGCGCGCCATCCCTCGCCGGTGCTGCCAGGGTTCAAAGAGATTCACCCCATGGTCTTCAGCGGGATTTACCCCATCAACACTTCGGATTACGAGCATCTCAAGGGAAACATGGGCAAGCTGCAATTGAATGACTCGGCCTTTGTTTATCAATCGGAGACTTCTGTGGCGCTGGGCTTCGGTTTCCGTTGTGGATTTTTGGGACTGTTGCATTTGGAGATTGTGCAGGAGCGGCTCCGGCGCGAATACGGCATGGACATCATCGCCACTTATCCGAGCGTCATCTATCGCGTGACGATGAACAGCGGGGAGGTGAAGGACATCGATAATCCGGCCTTTTTGCCAGAGCCCAATTACATCGCGAAGATCGAGGAACCCATGGTGGAGGCGTTCGTGATTTGTCCTAACGAATATATTGGGGACATGATGGCCTTAATTTCCGAGAAGCGGGGTTTGGCGGACCATACCGAGACCCTGGACACGCGGCGGGTGATGCTAACAAGCCGCTTACCCTTGAACGAGATTCTCATTGATTTCCACGATCGCATCAAGAGCATCACGCGCGGGTTCGGTTCGATGGATTATGAGCACGCAGGGTATATGGAATCAGACATGGTGAAGCTGGAGATGATGGTGAACGCCGAGCCGGTAGACGCCTTTTCCTGCATCGTGCATCACGCCAAAGCGGAAAGCCGGGGGCGCGCCCTGGCGGCCAAATTGAAGGAGGTTATTCCCCGCCAGCAATACGCGGTGGCCATCCAGGCGGCCATCGGTGGCAAGATCATTGCCCGGGAGACGGTCAGCGCCCTGCGCAAGGACGTGACGGCCAAATGCTACGGCGGCGACATCACGCGAAAACGCAAACTGTTGGAGAAACAAAAGGAAGGCAAGAAGCGGATGAAGTCCTTTGGCTCGGTGAACATCCCCCAGGAGGCGTTCATCGAGGTGTTAAAAACGTAGGCCGGCAGATTTATGAACTTACACTGGTTTTTTTCGCGCACCATCCGGCACGCCGGGCAGATGCACAAACACGTCGGCAAACTGCTGAGCTCGCAACGCGACATTCTTTCAGCCCAGGCCATCGCGGGGATGGAGGCCGCCATGCTCGAATTAAACAAAGCCATCGCCTCAGGCAAGGGCAAACAAGCCGTGCTCGACCAGATGACGAATCTGGAAAAGGCAGCCAACAAATGGCTCAAACCTTATCCGAACGCCGGGTTGCGGGAAAATGTGGAGGTGTTGCTCGTGGCTATTGCCGTGGCCATGGCCATCCGCACATTTTTTCTACAGCCCTTTAAAATTCCAACCGGCTCAATGCAACCGACGTTATACGGAATCACGGAGGACAACCTGATTGACCACCCCGAGGTCAAGTTCCCGAATTTTGTTGGCCAATTCGTGAGCTTTTGGATCAACGGCGTTCAGTACAAGGAGGTGGCGGCCCAGGCCGATGGGGAAATCACGGAGAAAGACCCGAACCCACAAAGGTTTCTATTATTCAACCTGAAGCAGCATTTCTGGATCAATGGCGTGAAGCACACAGTATGGTTTCCGCCCGATAAGCTCTGGAACCGGGCGGGGCTGGATGGGTATGGATCGCCGAGAACCTACAAGAAAGGGGACGGCGTCATTCGCCTGAAAACTTTTAGCGGCGACCATCTTTTTGTGGATAGATTCACCTATAATTTCCGGCGGCCGCAACGCGGGGAAATCATCGTTTTTGAAACCGAGGGAATCGAAGGAATGGAACGGCAAAACTGGGGACAATTCTACATCAAACGTCTAGTCGCTTTGAGTAAGGAGCACGTCCGCATCGGGGATGACCACCGGCTTATCATCGACAATCAAAAACTGAGTGCGGCCACCCCCCATTTTGAGCGGGTCTATTCGGAGGAGGCGTTGAAAAGACCACCTGAGGACAGCCAATACTCCGGACATGTCAATGGAGTGATAGCTCAAAAATATGGCCGGCCGACCCTGGCCCCGCTTTTCCCCGATGAAAACCACGAATTTGTCGTCCAACCCAATCACTACATGGTGATGGGCGACAATACCATGAATAGTTCCGACTCACGCACCTGGGGCGATTTTTCGAGGGAAAATGTTATCGGCAAGTCATTCTTCATCTATTGGCCGATCGGTTCCCAGAATGGCCGGCCGAGCCGTTTTGGGTGGGGATATCGTTAGAAGCGACGGGGCTGTCACTGCTTTAAGATTTGATTTCTCCCCCGACCAAGCTTGAGGAGGCCCTCCAAACCAGCCTTGGGCTTGATGGCGGTACTGGCTGGAGCCAGGGGGATTGCCACTGCCAGCCAAGAGGTGAGCGCGAAACGACCAGCCGATTCAGGAATTGAGAATTGAGTAACTAGAAGGGCGAAGGTCCGGCCCGAAGATTTCTCACCTGGGGTTCGCCGGACGCCGCAGGCGCTCGATCTTGGCTCCCAGCACAAAATCGCTCTCGGTCAAACCGTCCACTTTATGTGTCCAGATCGTGATCCTTGCCTTGCCCCAGGAAAGGTAAATATCAGGGTGGTGGTTTTGTGCTTCCGCCAAGGCTCCCACTTTATTAGTAAAAGCAAGCGCATCCCGGAAATTCTTAAAAGTGAATTCCTTTTCCAAATGATGGCCGCGAACGACCTTCCACCCGTTCCCCAATTCTTTGTGGAGTTCCCTGAGCGCCTTGCCTTTGAGCGCGGAGACCTCACCCTTGCAAGGAATGCATTTTTTGGCTGCCAATTCATTCATAGATTTGTCTCCGAGAGGCCATTGTTTTTGCGAGGAGCGGCCGCAAAATTTTCCAAACATTTTCGGCCAAAAGTTTTTGGCCCTCGGCGGTGGGATGGATAAGGTCGGCCAGGTTCAACTCGGGTCTTCCGCCCACCCCTTCCAGGAGGAAGGGCACCAGAGATGCATTGTTCTCCTTTGCCACTTCCGCAAAGACTTTATTGAACTCCTCCGCATAGGTCCCCAGGTTGGGCGGCATCTGCATGCCTGCAACTACGATTTGGACGTTGGGATTTTTTTGTTTCGCGCGATTGATGATGGCCAGAAGATTAGCCTTCATCGCCTGCACCGAGATTCCTCGCAGCCCATCGTTGCCTCCCAGTTCCAGCAACAGCACCTCGAATCTGCGCTTGAGCAGCCACTCAATCCTTCGCAAACCGCCGGCCGTCGTATCGCCGCTCACGCCTGCATTGATGACGGTGAAGTTCCATCCGGCCTGGTTGATCTTCTTTTGCAAGACCGCCGGGTAGGCCTGGTTTGGATCTAAACCATAGCCTGCCGCCAGGCTGTCGCCCAACACCAGGATGGCGTAAGACTCGCCTCCCGTTGTCCTTTGGCCCTGGGCACATGGAATGAATCCAGCGAACGCCAGCAAGATGACCGATAGCCCCCGCAGCGCGAGGCCGGGCCTGGTATTTTGCTGGGCTATAATTCCTATTCTCACCTTTGGCAAAGATTTCCTCCCCAAAGGAAACACGATCGACCGGGGATTGTCAATTGCTGTGTCTGCCGTCGAAGAACAAGACAGCGGTGTCCAGCTTTTAACCATCGCGTAATCAACGGCTGGATTGCCCACCGCGTCACTCCGAGGGGAACCTTCGGAGACGGGTGGCAACTCCTGCTTGAAATCGTTTCTGGGATGGTTAAAGGCAAGGAATTGAATCCAAGTTCGGTGAAATGGCATGGCCGTTGCTCTATAGCAAAACAGCGGTCGATGAAAGGCAATCTGTGAACGATTGCAGTCTTGCTCGGAATTACAAACCAGCCTTTCGTCCTCGTTCACGCCGCTCGAGAAAGATAAAACGAAATGAAAATTAATAAGACCCGCGCCGCCGGCTTTACTCTGGTGGAAATCATGATTGTGGTTGCCATCATCGCCTTGCTGGCCGCCATCGCCATCCCTAACTTCGTCAAAGCCCGCACCTCTGCCCAGAAGAGCGCCTGCATTGCGAACCTCAAACAGGTTAATGGCGCGAAGGCCACCTGGGCTCTGGAACAAAAG
>JBBRPK010000051.1:0-34995 GCA_038228235.1 Verrucomicrobiota bacterium | reverse complement strand
CCGAACACGATTTGCAGGAACCAATCGGGGGGGAAACCCGACTGCAATGCAGTAGGATTTTGTGCTGTAAGTGCTTCTCAATCCAATCGTTGTGTTGATGGCCTCAAGTATTTTTAGCGCCTCTACTGCATAGTTACGGCTTAGAGCCTGTTTTAAAATTCCGTGGGGTCCTGTTTTCGGGGAAAAGGCCGGATGGCGAGGCGCGACGAGGGAAGCATATCCGCCAGCGATCTGCGACCGAGGAGCAACGAAGCCAGTCGGCCTTTTCCGCGAAAACCCTCCGGGCGTCGGGTCTTTTGTCTGCGGCCTGCGTTGACTCGGCCGTCACAGCCCGCTGCGGGGATGCTCCGGCCTCGCCGCAGGACCCCACGCAATTTTAAAACAGGCTCTTAGATTTCCTCCAAGCGCTCAGCGGTCTCCGATGCAATAAAGTTTGCTGGCAGTGCGGATGAAAAGCTGGCCTTGGGAAGGAGCGATGCTCGAACGGATGTTATTGTCGCCTTCCTCCCCCATAGCGGCCGTAGCAAGGATCTGGAAGGCGGGGCCGGTTCCCAGCACGAACACATCCCCTCGAAAGTTCATGACATAAATCTTGTCATCAGCGGCGGTGGGCGAAGCTTCGATTTTGGCTTTGCTGTCCAGGTTGCCGTTCCAGAGCACTTGGCCGCTGGCGGGTTCGATGCAGGCCAGGGTCTTGCGGTCGCTGTTAAGCACGTAAAAATGGTCTTTGTAAAAAAGAGGTGTCGAGACATCCGAGGAGATTTCTCGCTCCTGACTTTTCCACGCCAAGGCCGAGTCATCCAGAACGCCCGAGCCGCCTAACTTGACGGCATAGATGGGTGAGCCTTTGGGCGCGCAGGCGAGGGCCACTCCATCCCCGGCTATGGGTGATGGCACCAGGCGCCAGTGGGTGATCCGTTTGGGATTCCAAGTGCCCCATCGCCAAAGCTCCTTGCCTGTGGCGGGATCGTGGCTGCTAAGACAGTCTCCGCCCGCCACCAGCAGTTCGGCGTGGCCATGCTCGGTGAAGGGCACGGGAGTGGTGAAAGCTTCTCGTGATTCTTCGCGGGCTTCGGAAGGCCGAATTTGTTTCCACAGTTCCTTGCCGGTTTTTGGGTCAAGTGCCAGCAGATAGGAATCATTCGCGCCCTCCGCTCGACCGCGGCCATTCACCGGCACATTCCGCTGAAGGACTTGAAGATAGAGTTTGTTCTGAAATAATACCGGACTGGTCGAGAAGGTCCACTGGAAGGCAAAGGGGCCGTAATCCTTTTGCAGGTTGCGGGACCAGATTTTTTTGCCCGCAAAATCAAACGCCACCAAGTCGCCGGAGCCGTAAAAGAAAACAACCAATTCGCCGTCGGTGGCGGGCGATGGAGAGGCATAGTTGCTCTGTCGATCCTGTCCATAACCCGGGGCCACTTCACGCTCCCAAAGGGTCTTGCCAGTCTTGCGATCCAAACAGAAGGCCCACAACGATTTTTTCTCCAGATCGACTGAGCTTACGAACACCTGGTTGCCCCAAATAATCGGACTGGCCGCGGAGGGGCCAGGCATGAGGGCAGACCACTTTACATTCTCAGTCTTGGAGAACTTCACTGGCAACCCTTTTTCTGAGGAGGAGCCATTGAAGAACGGGCCTCGCCACTGCGGCCAATTCTCAGCCTGCGCCGACAGGCACGCCATGAAGAGAAGGGGAAACCAAATCGCTGCCTGATATCGATTTACGACGGAGTGCGCCAGCGGGAGCAAGGCCCTCGCCTCTCGCTGCCTGGGCTGGAATGGAGAGGGTCTTCGCCCCACCGTGAGCGGTGCGTTCCCCCGCCCCATGAGTTTGTTACGCATAGTTTTCAAGCTCCAATTCTGAACCTAACGTCTCCACCAACCGCGACTCACGGCTTCCCCGCCCGTGGGCCGGAATTTTTGAACCAGCAACGCGCTTTGCGAGGCGGTGAGAGCCATGATGAAATGATCGTAGGAAGGAAATCGTTCACTGGGAGTTTTCGCCATGGCTGTCATCAAGGCGTCGTTGGTCGCGGCGGAGATTTCCGGGTTTACCTGGCAGGGGGCAGTCAAGGGCGTGTGGACATGGCCTGCAATCACGCCTTCGATTGTGGGAGCTTCGAAAGGCACATGGCCCGTCAAGGCATGATAAAGAGTGCCTCCAAGACTGTACATATCGGACAGAAAGGTGTCCGGCTGCCGTTTTACCTTTTCCGGGGCCACATAATAGGGGGTTCCCCAGATGGTGGATTCATGTTCCTCCTCCTCAGCGGATCGGGCCAGCCCGAAGTCCACCAACTTGGGTTCGCCTTCGGCATTGAAGAGGATATTACCGGGTTTGATGTCGCGGTGGAGTAGATTGTGTTTGAGGGCTTTGTCCAAGGCGGAGGCCATCTTGATTCCGACATCCAACACGTCGAGTTCAGGGAGCTGCTTTTCCTGCTCGATTCGGTTATCCAGGCTGCCGTGGTCCGCCAGTTCCATGACCAGATAGGGCTGGCCGTTAAATTCATCGAAGGTATAGATATGGATAATGTTCGTATGGTTGAGGGCCGCCCCCGCGCGCGCTTCGCGATAGAAACTTTCCAAAACCTGCTTGTCCTCGGCCATCTCGCGTTTGAGCAATTTGATGGCGACTTCCCGCTCCAGCATGACGTCAAAGGTGCGATAGACGGTGCCCATCCCTCCCGAAGCAATGATCTCGCGGAGTTCAAATTGTCGCAGCCGCCAGGGGAGGATAACCGGATGGCCACATTTGGTGCAGGGGATCGTCTCTAACTGTGGCAGATCTGCAGGAATCCAATTGCTGGCTTTGCAGGCTCCGCAAATGGCCCTGCGCAAGGGTCTGCGATCCTGACTGGATGTGTCTGACACGCCACGAAGATACTCGAAATCCGGCCGCGAACAAGTTTTGATCTGGAATTTCTCGGCCAATCACTCCCGGGTTTGAAGGAGAACTGAGAAGCGCTGCCCAAGCTGTTCGGGATGCGTTAGCGTTTGGAATTGCCGGAGCCGAGCCGGAGTCCATTCACCGAAGCACGATGGCTTCCCCAAAATCTTAGCGGCAGTGGTGGTGAGAAACCGTTCCTGCGAAAACAAACCATCGGTGCGCAGGCCCGCCGCTTCGCCCGCTCGGAGAAGCTGCGTAAAGTTGATATGGGCAGTGAGGTCTTGTTCCCCCACCTGCGCCAGCACATCCGCGTTGGGGCAATGATGGCGATAGCCGCGGAGCGTGCCGCCAGGTCTCTCGGGAGTCAAATATTGGTCTGCTGAAAAGCCGTAATCGATTGTTAACAGCTTGCCCTCGTTCAAAGCGAGGGCCGCCTGCCGCCACCACGCGGCGGCTTCGGGACAGATTTCGATGGTAAATTCATCCGGCAGCGCCGCCAAGGCTTCAGCCGGCAGCTCCAAACCGGCTTGATTCAATTCCTCCGCCAAGAACCCGGGGTCGCGCCAAATTTTTGTCCAAACCAACCGGGCGTCCTTTATAGTGACTCCCCATTCAAACCAACGTCCCGATGAAATGTCCCAACCGAGGCGATGCACCGGCATGGCGTCGAGCAACTCGTTGGAGAAAATAATACCGTTCACCGAGGCCTCGGGCAGCGAACGGAGAGAGTCAAACCAAAGCACCTGCCCGGCAAAATGCTCCAATTTTGCCTTTTGCCGGGAGTGAAGGCGGTCGGAGGGCTCGATAATCCAGTAGCGGAAAGATTCAAGGAGCGAGGGCCTGTGCTGCCTAAGCCAAGCCAGCACTTCGGCCGCTAGCTGTCCATCATTGGCGCCTGCTTCCACCAGTTGAAAGGCCTTTCCAGACAAGCTTTCCAGCCATTCGGCAAACTGAAAGGCCAGTATTTCACTGAATAAACTGCCCACGCTGACATTGGTATAATAATCCCTTTCCCGGCCAACCGGGCCTGCCGGTTGCTCATAATAGCCATATTTGGGACAGTAAAGGGCCAAACGCATGAACTCTGCGAAAGCAATAACCCCCTGTCGCTCCACTGCTTTCTGCACGATTTTCGCGATTTCCGTCATTAAATTTCTGCCATGGCCCGCTTCGGTATCACTTTTGCTTGCTTGGGCTATGTATGGCTAAAATTGACGCCTTTTTCAATTTAATGTTCGAGCAAAGCGCCTCGGACTTACACCTGGCATCCGGCAACCCGCCCATCCTGCGCATTCGGGGCGAGCTGCAGCGGGTCGATTTTCCACCGCTGGAGAATGACTCGCTCAAAGCGATGCTCTATGAAATCGCTCCCGAGTATAAGATCAAAATCTTTGAAGAAACCGGCGACGTGGATTTTGGCTATGAAATCCCGAACGTCTCGCGTTTTCGCGCCAATTTCTTCAACCAGAAAAATGGGGTTGGCGCCTGCTTCCGGCAAATCCCAAGCAAGGTCCTGTCCTTTGAAGATTTTGAAAAAGCGGACGCGCCACTGCCCGCAGTGCTGAAGAAATTCACCATGCTGCAGAAGGGATTGGTGGTCGTCACCGGCCCCACCGGCTCGGGCAAATCCACTACCCTGGCCGCGATGATAGATTATGCGAACAGGAATCGCCGCGAGCATATTATTACTGTCGAAGACCCCATAGAATTCGTCCATGAGAGCGTCAATTGCTTGGTGAACCACCGGGAAGTCGGCATCCACACCAAGTCCTTTGCGGCCGCTTTACGGGGCGCTTTGCGTGAAGATCCTGACATCATCCTCGTGGGTGAGATGCGCGATTTGGAAACGATCGAACTGGCCATCACGGCTGCCAGCACCGGCCATCTGGTCTTCGGCACCTTGCACACCCCCAGCGCTTCCAAAACCGTGGACCGTATCATCGACGTCTTTCCTTCGGAGCAACAAAATAAAATCCGCGCCACCCTTTCCGAATCTTTGGCCGGAGTCGTGGCCCAAAATCTCTTCAAGCGGGTGGACAAGAGAGGGCGCATCGCGGCGTTGGAGGTCCTGGTGTTCACCAATGCTATCCGCAACCTCGTCCGGGAAGGAAAAACCCATCAACTGCCTGGAATGATTCAGGTTGGCAAAAAACTGGGCAATCAGCCCCTGGATGATTCCATCATGGACCACCTGAAGATGAAACGAATCTCTCCTGAAGAGGCTTACGACAAATGTTTGGATAAAAAGAAATTTCGCCCCTTCCTCGCCACGCCGCCTTTGGACGATGACATTTGAGCCATGCGCCGCAACGAATTGGATCACATTCTGAGCACGTTGTTGGACTCGTACAAGGACGTGTCTGACATTATTTTCACCGTGGACCGCCCACTGCAGGTGGAGGTTTCCGGGCAGCTTATGCCGGTAACGGTCCAGCCGCCCATCGAAAAACTCACTCCCTTCCAGACCGAGTTGATCGCGCTCAACCTGCTGGGAGGGAGCCCGCGCTTGACCGATGAATTAATCCGAACCGGCTCCTGCGACTCTTCCTACAGTCTGGGTGAGCGGGCGCGCTTCCGCATCAACATTTTTTCTCAGCGCGGCCACTACTCAATTGTCCTGCGGAAATTGAACGCCCAAATCCCCACCCTCGCAGATCTAAATCTCCCCCATTTAATTCTTCAGGCGGCCAAGGAGAAAACGGGTCTGGTCCTGGTTACCGGCGCCACCGGTTCCGGTAAATCCACTACGCTAGCATCGCTGATTGAGGAAATTAATGCCACCAAAGCCATCCATGTCATCACCCTGGAGGATCCGGTCGAATTTATTTACAGCCAAAAGAAGGCGACCGTAAATCAGCGAGAGCTGGGCACGGATTTTGATTCTTTTGCCCACGGACTCCGGGCGGCGCTGCGCCAGGCCCCCAAGGTCATCCTGGTGGGCGAAATGCGCGACCGCGCCACTGTCGAGATCGCCCTGAGCGCAGCCGAAACCGGCCATCTGGTATTCAGCACCCTGCACACCATAGACGCGGGCCAAACCATCAACCGTATCCTGGGCCTCTTCGAGCCAGAGGAACAGGAACAAATCCGATACCGTTTGAGTGACACCCTGCGCTGGATCGTCAGTCAACGCCTGGCTCCGTGCATTAGCGGCGGGCGCTTTCCCCTCATTGAAATCATGGGCGCAAATCTGCGCACCAAGGAGTCCATTATGCAGGGCGAGAGCGAGGGAAGAAGTTTTTATGAAATTATCGAATCGAGTCAGACCTTCGGCTGGCGCACCTTCGATTTCAGTTGTCTGGAAGCCTTTAAAAAAGGGATCATTACCGAGGAAACCGCTCTGCTTTATAGCAGCAAACGGGGCCATGTGACCCGTGGCATCGATCTGATCAAAAAAACCCGCGGGGAAAATACTTCCGACCTCTCAGAATTGCGCATGACTCCCGCGGCCGTTGCCGAGAAAAAGGGGCCCGTTCCCGCTGCGCTCAAACTCAAGTAAGTTATGTCCGTTGAATTTGATTTCTTGACGCCTGAGGATAAACCCGCCCTCCTCGGCCTGAGCACTCCGGAATTGCAGGACACCGCCAAGACGGCGCTGGACCAACTGGGTTACAAGGTTCATGTGGCCGTCAATCATGGAGAATTCCTGCACAAGTTTGGCCAGGTCCCTTATCATGTCGTCATCCTCGAGGAGATGTTTTCTTCGGCCTCTCCGGAGGAGAATGAGAGCCTGCAAATCCTGCAACGCATGCCCATGAGCATGCGCAGGCACGCAGTGGTGGTTTTGTTCGGTTTCTCCCTGGCCACTTTCAATCCATTGCAAGCTTTCCAGCAAGGCGTTCACGCGGTAGTTAACCCCTCTGAAATGTTTCTGCTCATTCAGCTCGTTCAGAAGGCCGTCGCCGACGACGACCTGTTCCTGCACACTTTTCGGGAAGCCCAGAAGCGGCTGGCCTGAGTTGGGTAACTCCCTTCTGATTCTGTGCCACGCCGGGCAATCCCAGGGTATTCTGAGGCGCGGGGTCTCATTGGGAGTGCACGCTTGGGATCTGGGCTGAATGGTTGCCTCGGGGCGGGATACTGAAGCGCACGTTTCCGCGGGAGCGCGATCCTGCCCTCTTAGCCCGCTTGTCCGCTGCAAAAAAAAAGGCTAGTTCTATCCTATCGAATGAAGCGCCTGGATATAGCCCTGGTGGAACGGCGTCTGTGCGAAAGCCGCGAAAAGGCCAAGCGAGCGATCATGGCCGGCCAAGTCCAAATCAATCAGCAACTCGCCCGGAAGGCCAGCGATTCCGTCAGCGAGGCCGATGAACTCATCGTTCTAACGGGCGAGAAATACGTCAGCCGGGGCGGTTATAAGCTGGAAGAAGCTTTGCGTGTGTTTCACCTAGACATCGCGGGCCAAACAGCCATTGATCTGGGGGCTTCCACAGGTGGCTTTACTGATTGCTTGCTGCAGCACGGGGTCATAAAAGTCTATGCCGTGGACGTGGGTCATGGCCAATTAGCCTGGAAACTCCGTCACGATCCGCGCGTGGTGGTCATGGAAAGCACCAATGCTCGCGCGCTTACTCTGGAGAAATTTCCTCATCCCTTCCTTCCCCTGGACTTGGCGACGATCGACTGCTCCTTCATTTCCGTGCGCAAAATTCTTTTGCCTGGCGTTGCATTGCTGCGTCCAGGCGGTAGAATCGTCGCACTCATTAAGCCGCAATTTGAAGCGGGCAAGGCCGAAGCCGATCGGGGCGCGGGCGTGATTCGCGACCCGGCCATTCATGAACGAGTGCTGCATGAGATCAAAGATTTCATTGGGGTCCAACCCGGTTTGCTCTGGCAGGGGGTCACTGAATCGCCTCTGCTGGGTCCTGCTGGCAATAAGGAATTTTTAGTTTTAATTGAAAAAACTGGCTGAAAAAATCAAGCGCATCGGTTTGGTCGCCAACACTGAAAAAATCTCGTGTCGGAACCTGGTGCAAGAAGCCGTGGTCCTGATCGAGGCCGCCTCCCGCCGGGCGATTTGCGATGCTGCTACGGCTTGTTTGGCTGGGCTGAAGGGACCGGCCTGCCCTGATGTGGCCAGTCTTGCAAAAGAGGTCGATTTGCTAATGGTCTTTGGAGGAGACGGCACGATGTTAAGAATCGCGCGGGAAGCTGCCGGATCGGCCACACCGCTCCTTGGAATTAACGCAGGAGGGCTTGGCTTTCTCACCGACGTTTCTTCCGATCAGCTATCGTTGGCCCTCGAGCAAATCTGGGCTGGGGAAGCGATCCTCGAATCCCGGTCCCTGATCGAAGCCGTGACCCAAAGCAAGGGGCAGCCGGTGTCGAGTTTGGCGCTCAACGATTTCGTGGTCAGCCGTGGCGCGGCCCCGCGTCTCATCGAAGTAGAAGTCAGCGTCGATGATGAAGTCCTTACCCGCTATCGCTGCGACGGGTTGATTGTTTGCTCTCCGACCGGTTCCACCGCCTATTCCCTGGCGGCGGGGGGCTCAGTGGTCAGTCCCACGGCGGACGTCTTCACGCTGACGCCGATTTGCCCGCATACTCTTTCCAACCGCTCGGTCATTGTCAGCCTTGATTCACTGGTGAAGATAAAGGTATTGAGTAAAACAATAGAAGTCGTTCTGACTGCTGATGGGCAGACTATCAGTCCCATGGCGGCGGGAGAGTCGGTGGCAATCCGAAAAAGTCCGCGCGCCATCCGGCTGTTGCATTTGGCGGGAAGCTCCTTCTTTGAAACGCTTCGGAAAAAACTAAATTGGAGCGGATCTCATGTGTGATTCCAAGGTCCAATGATTCGGCTGAAAGACATTGCGGCGCAGGCCGGGGTTTCGGTAATGACTGTTTCAAAAGTGTTGCGGGACACGCCAGACATCTCCCCTGCGACCAAAATTCGGGTCCGGCAGTTGGCGGCAGATCTTGGCTATATGCCCGATTCCATGGCCCAGGGGCTGCGGAATCGCGCGACCAAGCTTTTTGGCCTCGTGATTCCGGCGGCCAGTAATCCGATTTACGCCCGCGTCGTAATGGCCATCGAGGAGCAATCCCACGAACTGGGCCACGATTTGCTGCTCAGCCATTCGCTTAATATTGCGGAACGGGAGGAGAGTGCGATTCGGCGGCTTCTTTCCCGCCGGGTTGATGGCTTATTCATTTCGCCAGTCTATCGCCTGGAACCCACTGCTCCGATTTACGATGAACTGTTGCGTCATGGAACTCCCACCGTGCTCCTGGGCCATCGCGCTCCGTTCTGCCAAAAATTCACCAATGTGGAAACTGACGACGCGGCCGCCAGCTATGCCGCCACCCATCATCTCCTGAGCCTGGGCCACAAAAGAATCGTATTCTTGAGCGGGCCGCCCGCTGCTCCCTCCTCGCATGAGCGTTTGGAGGGCTATCGCCGCGCTTTGCGCGAAGCGCAGCTTGAGCCGGATGACAAGCTCATTTTCAACGCCGGCAGCACGATCGAAGAAGGCGAGAAGGCCGCCCTGGAGATGCTTCATGAGAATCCCAATGCCACGGCCATCCAGGCCGCCAACGATTTGACGGCGATCGGGGCGGCGACCGTTTGCCTGGACCAGGGAATCAAGATTCCGCAGGAGCTCTCCATCGTCGGCTTCGGGAACTTTTTGTTGAGCGAACACTTTCGTATCCCTCTGACGACCTTGCGCCAGCCCAAATTGCGCTTGGGGGTCGCCGCCATGGAGTCGATGCGGGGTTTGCTTCGGGGCGAGCATCCCGAACCTAAACGCCTCGGCGCCGAGCTCGTCATCCGGAAGAGCACTGCCCCCCCTCCGATACACTGAGCCGCCGGGGAATCGAGCGCGCAAACTTCGCTTTTGGCTAAAGTTTTTCGCGAGAAAGCCGATTTCACTTCTGTATGAGAAAGTTTATTGTAGCTGTTGGCATCATCACCCTCTTGGCGGGCGCCGGATACCTCGTCAAAGCCTGGACCAACATGCGCATCCAAGCCAGGACCTCCAAATTGAATGAGGATGTGGACAATCTCTTTTCTGCCCTTCAAAAATACAAAGAACATGTAGGCGCGTATCCTGTGGGTGGCAATTCAGAAGTCGCCAAGGCCCTCAAAGGCCAAAACCCCAAGAACGTGATCATCCTCGTCGGTCGTAAAAACGATCTGAACGACAAGGGTGAATTTGTTGACCCATGGGGAACCGCCCTGCGGATTTATTTCTCCGATAGCGGTATCATGGTTCGCTCTGCGGGTCCGAACCGCCGTTTTGATGACAGCACCACTTTGGAGTGCGACGACTATTTCCGCTCTAATTAGGGTCCTTGTCTGGAGCGTCGATCTCCGATCCGGCGCGTTGATTTTCGCCTCTGATTATTGCGCACCGCCAGCAGGCGCCGGTAGGTTCCATAAAACCTCGTAGCAGCCGACCCCAGTCGGCTCATCATTTTCCCCCGAAGGCTCTTTCCCGGCTTGGGGTTGGCTTTGTATTTCGCTGGAACCCGCGCACCGGAGTTTTTTTAGATGCCCGCCGAGTCTTCTCCGACCAAACCAGGGATTACGCGGTTTGGCGAGCTGGGCTCCGTTTGGGCTTATAGCCAGGAGTGGCGCTCTGCAGGCAGCAGGAAGACTGAGAACCGTTCTTGACCGCCGCCATTTTCGGTATTATTGTATTACTCAATGATAACGATCACATTCAAAGTAAGCGAAGACGAGGCTCGCTTGATCCGCTCTCGAGCCAAGAAAGAGCAGGTAAGCGTCTCAGAATATCTCCGCCGCAGGGCGCGCAGCGCGGCATCCAGCTTCCGAAAGCCTCGGCAAGTCCGCTGTGCTCACACTGGCGCCATGATCTTTTCCGCGCCGGAAAACCAAGCCCGGCTGACGACCGAGTCCGTTCGTGAACTTCTCTCCGATTTCCCGTGAGATTCCTCCTGGATGTACACATTCTCGTGGCCTGGGGCTGGTCCGATCACGTCGAGCATGAGCGGACAGTCACTTGGATTGCCGCCGCCAAAAAGGGGCAGACCACGGTAATGCTGACCGCTTCAATCCCTCAGCTTGGCTTCGTGCGGGTATCGGTCCAGCGCAGCGGGGGACTGGTCACGGTGAACGAGGCGAGTGAAATGTTAGTGAGCATGGTGAGGTCTTTGGGGGTGCGTCACTCCCTTCTAGCCGACAATCGCTCAGCGAGCGGCTTCCCAGCCTGGTGTCAGTCTGCTTCGCGGACCACCGACGCCCATCTTCTCCAACTCGCCCATGCGCACGGGGCAAAACTGGCCACGCTTGACACCGGCATCCCCGGCGGCTTTATCATTCCCGCTCAAAGCGCAAAAAGCTGATTGCCGTTCTCGACTCTCCATCCTGGAGAACATTCTTCAGGGCTGGTTGTCACTGTCCTGCTGGCTATCGGATCGGTCCTGGCTAAAGAGAGTCCTGCCACACGCAAGGCGGATGCGATGTTTCGCCCCTCCGGGGTCCTCCCGGTCTAAAGCTTATGCTGCCCCGCCGCGTTCCGTTGCAGTTCGTGTCTCGATTTTAACCAGCGTTGTCCAATTTATGGGCTACAGCCGGTGGCTCCCCACTCCGCACCTTGAGTCTGCGATGGCTTTTGATGTGTGCCGGCAAAGTTTTAATCACCGTTTACAGGGAAAAACGCGCAGAAGGTGCTGGGAACGCATCTTTCGGGAAAAAACAAGGCCGCTTTTTTTCGATGGCATCAGGACTGCTAAAGGCATAGTTGTGTTTTGTTTGTTGTGTGGGTTGTGTTTCAAGCGGGCAGAAAACGGCTCTTAGGACCACGCACCTCTGTTTGAGCCTCCAGTCGCATAGCTGGATCCCTTCTGCCCGCTTTCCTTTTTTATCCAGACAGGACGTGCTGTTTGATGATCTCGTACACGCCCGTGGCTTGAATGGGAGCATCCGATGGCACCAGCCTCCCATTTTCGGCAATCAGGATAGGATAGTGCTCCTGGGCAGCCGGACGAATCCCATGGGAACCCTTGACGAGGCCTGCCTCCAGGGGAATGACGTCCATCAACATGCGGAAGCCCAGTTTTTTTTGAAGAAGGCGCCAGCCGATTTTCAATTTTGGGAGTTTGATCTGAGGATCAAGGAATAGTTCCACCGGATCATAACCCGGCTTGCGATGGATATCCACGCAACGGGCGAAGTCCGGCGCCAGCCGGTCATCAAGCCAATAATAATAAGTGAACCAGGCTCTTTCTGAAGCCACCGCAATCAAATCTCCGGAGTGAGTGTGGTTGATGCCCAGCGCTGTTTGCTCATTTCGTCCCACAACCCTGGCGATGCCCGGCTGATTTTCCATTAATTCTCGCACCTGAATTTCGAGTGAACGATCTTTGATATAAACGTGTGCTATCTGATGGTCGGCTACAGCGAATACTTTGCTTGCTCCACAATCCAGGATCTCCAGGCCAAGCTCATCCTTGATGGCGATCCAGCCCTTCTCCCGAAAAATCCGATTTAGATAGATGGGCGTGTCAACTTCCGTGATGCCGTATTCAGAGAGGATCAACACTTGTACGGATTGCCCGTGAAAAAAATCGATCAGGTCACCGGCAATGTCATCAATTGTCCTCAGGTCAGCCAAGATTTGCGAATGGCTCGGACCCAGGCGTTGGAGATTGTAATCCAGATGCGGCAGGTAAATCAGACTCAGAGTCGGATGGTATTGATGTTCGATCCACTTGGCCGATCCGGCAATCCAACGCGAAGCCGCCTCCGGCGGTCCCTGAGGAGAACGCACTCCAGCCGCTGGCCCCCAAAAAGTGGCGAATGGAAATTCTCCCAGGTCCTTCTTAATCAGGGGCCGAATGGAAGAGGGAGCGGTATAAATGTCAAAAACCTTGCGGCCATCTGCCGGATACATGGGTCTGGGGGTGATTGTATAATCCGCTGTGGAATACATATTGTACCACCAGAATAGTTTGGCGCAGGTGAACTTAGGGTCATGCTCGCGCAGTTCCTCCCACACTTTGCGGCCTCCCATCAAATGTTCGGATTGCTTCCAAAATTGGACCTCTGCCAACTCGCGATCGTACCATCCGTTGGCCACAATCCCATGCTGCGCCGGAACCCGGCCTGTCAGGTAAGTTGACTGCGCAGGGCACGTCAGGGCCGGAAACGCCGGGATGATGGCCACCTTTTTCCCTTTTCCGAGGAACCGATTTAAACTCGGGGTTGCGGCGCCCAGCAAGGAGTCCGTCAATCCCACCACGTTGATGACGGCGGTCCGTGTCATGGGAGAACTGAGGACGCTTAGCGCTGGAGCACGGGGCTGACTTTCCCGCCCGCGGATTTCAAACCGCGCGCATTATGGCGGGCCTGCAGTTCCTGGATGGATTCGAACACCATGTCTTCATTCATCTCGTGGACCTCGAATCCCTTCCCGATTTCCCGCAGCAATGTAATCGTGAGTGCTCCACCTAGATGTTCCCGGAATTCCTCGAGACCTTTGAGAATCATGAAATCATCATTGGAATCGACATTCAGCAACTCATTGGCAAACAGATCGAAACCAAGGGCCTCGATCAGCCGAAGGACACGTTCCGCGCCCATCGTGTCCAAAAAACCCATGCGCCGGGCATAAATCACATCTAGCGCGATCCCCACCGCCACTGCTTCCCCATGCCGGATTCTGTATTCAGAAAGTTGCTCCAGCTTGTGCGCTGCCCAATGCCCAAAATCCAGGGGGCGCGCCGATCCGAATTCAAAGGGATCGCCCGAGGTAGCGATGTGGTTCACATGCAGCTCCGCGCAACGATAAATTAACCTTTCCATGGCCGCTGGCTCAAACTCCCGGAGCTTTAGCGCGTCTTGTTCAATGGTTTCAAAAAAAGCCGGGTCGCGGATGCAGGCCACCTTGACCGCCTCGATGTAGCCAGCCCTTTTGTCGCGCGGTGGCAGGGAGGCTAGCATCTCGAAATCATTGATGACGGCGAACGGCACCGAAAAAGTGCCAATAAAATTCTTTTTGCCAAAGGCGTTAATGCCGTTCTTCACGCCGACTCCTGAATCATCCTGGCTTAGGGTGGTGGTGGGAATCCGCACATGACGGACCCCGCGATGGGCCGTCGCCGCCGCCAATCCCACCACATCCAGGAGCGCCCCTCCCCCGACTGCCAGCAGGTACGAATGGCGATCAATATGGTGGCGGTCGATGTGAGACTGAATTTCCGAAACGTGGAAATAAGAATTTTTCACCCGCTCGCCGCCTTCCAAAACAATGGGTGGACAGACCAGTTTCAGGCAATTCGCCAGCCCCGCAAAATAGGCGCTGATTTTCCGAGCCAAAGCGGGTTGGGCATGGTGCAACGATTCGTCCAGCAGAATAAGGGCTTTGGGGACTTGCTCCGTTTCCCCATTGAGCAAAACCTCTTTGAGCAAAGAGTTCGTGTTCTCGAAAACATGCCGCGTAAAGTAAACCTTCTGTTGAAAGCTGATCTGAATTGTCCGTTCGATTGGCGGCATCTTCATGGCATTGTGGAGGTTTGGACGAACCAGTTCGAGCTAAAATTTAATATTTCAGTCGCTCAAGCTGGCCGCGTTGGATTATACCTTCAGGCATGACACCGGCTCTCAGAGTGGCTGTCCTTGGCGCTGGTTCGCTGGGCAAGGAGCATGCGCGCGTTTATTCCGAACTGGCTTCCGCGGGCAGTGTGGAGTTGACCGGCGTGCATGACATTCAGCCAGAAGTGGCGCAACGAGTGGCCGAAAAATATCGCGTCAAGGCATTTGCCTCCGCCGTCGAGGCCGCAGCCGAGAGCGACGCCCTGAGCATCGTCACGCCCACCACGACCCACTTCGGGCTGGCCAAAGCTCTGCTCCAGCAGGACAAACATATATTGGTGGAAAAGCCAATGACGGAAAACGCTGCCCAAGCCACTGAACTCATCGAACTGGCCCGCCAGCATCGATGCGTCTTGCAAGTGGGCCATGTCGAGCGGTTCAATCCCATTTTCAAATATCTGGAATCCGTAGCTGCCGAACCGCGTTTCATCGAGACCCATCGGCTTTCCCCTTATCCGGCGCGGAGCACGGATGTCGGCGTGGTGCTCGATTTGATGATTCACGATTTGGACGTGGTTTTGGCCTTCGTCAAATCGCCTCTCACCAGTGTGGATGCCGTCGGGATTCCAGTGCTTAGCCAATCCGAAGACATTGCCAACGCGCGCCTCCGCTTTGCCAATGGTTGCGTGGCCAATCTCACTGTTAGCCGGGTCAGCCCGGAGCGGATGCGCAAAATTCGCGTGTTCAGCGGCGGAGCGGCGACCAGTTATATCTCGCTCGATTACCGGGCGCAGGAAGGTTTTATCTATCGTGTTGCTCGCAATGACGAGGAGGAAAGCTCGCTCCTGAAAAAACTGCTGCATGCCAGGGATTCGACCATCGTCAGCGAATTTGGAGGCAAACGAATTGTTCGCGAGCCGGTCCCCATTGCCAAAGAAGAGCCGCTGAAATTGGAGCTGCAACACTTCGTGGAGTGTGTCCGTGCTCGCCAAACGCCTCTCGTCAGCGGGGAATCGGCCAAAGAGGCCCTCGATCTGGCGTTTGAAATCACCAGGCAAATTCAGGCCGCGGCTCCGGCTCGGATCCAGGCGCCATGAAGCCCAAACTTTTCATGGTCATCGCCGGCGAACCCAGCGGCGACCTCCTGGCGGCGGAATTGGTCAGAGCATTGCGCGCCAGGTTGAATGATTCTGAAGCGGACTTAAGCAATGATATGCAGCCGTTGCGCGCCAATTTGGAGCCCCAGTTCTTCGGCGCTGGTGGGCCTCGCATGGCCGAGGCCGGCGTCGAGTTGGCTTTCGACATGACCGCCCACGCGGTGGTGGGGTTGATCGAAGTTCTCAAACACTATGGGAAATTCAGCAGGCTTTTCCATCAACTCCTCCAACTCGCCTGCCATCGTCAGCCCGATGCCATCATCTGTGTGGATTTCTCCGGGTTCAACAGCCGTTTCGCCCATGCCATTAAAAAATATGTGCGGGCGCGCCGCGGTCCTTTCAATAATTGGGACCCGAAAATAATTCAATACGTTTCTCCGCAAGTCTGGGCCTCGCGGCAGGGCCGGGCCACCCAATTGGCGAACGATGTCGATTTGCTGTTGAGCATTTTTCCCTTCGAGCGAGAATGGTACGGCAGACATGCCCCGGCTCTCAAGGTGGAGTACGTGGGTCATCCCATGCTGGATCGGTACGCGAGTGGTCCAACTCATTCCACCGCCACCCCGTTGGGTCATGAAGCCGGCGTCGCTCCACCGCTGGTTCTGTTGCTGCCAGGAAGCCGGGCCGGGGAACTGCACCGGCATCTGCCGGTCCTCTCGGAAGCTGCCCGCATCATTGCCTCCAAGCAAACAATTCGGTTTAGAATGTGCCTGCCTGTTCAAACCCTGGCCGGGGCGGCGGCTGAGTTTGAATGGCCTCCCAACACGAAAATCCAAACTGGCGGTCTCCCGGAATCTCTCAGCGAAGCCGAGCTCGCCATTGCCTCGACCGGCACAGTGACGATGGAATGCGCCTATTTCGGTGTGCCCGCCGTCACCCTCTACAAAACCTCCTGGAGCACCTATGAGATAGCCAAACGCATCATCAAGGTGAATTTTCTGGCGATGCCGAACCTGCTGGCCGGCGACGCCATTTATCCGGAGTTCATTCAGCACGCTGCCACTCCCGAAAACATTGCGCGAGCGGCGCTGGACTTCCTGGAGAATCCATCGCGCCGGGATGCCACCCGCCTCAAGCTGGCCAAAGTAATCCGAATGCTGGGCGGACCCGGTGCCAGCCAGCGCGCCGCGGCGGCGATTGTCAACCTGCTCCGGGAAAGGGTTCCGTTGATTACACCCGCTCAATCCACCAGGGATTGATGGTTAGGAATTCTGGATAATGACCAGGTTCATAGTTTGATGTTTGGGATTCGTTCTTCGTTGCTTTCCAGCCTCCGCAGTTCCATCAACCCCCCGCCAGGCGCCGGGAAATAAATTGCCGGACCAGCGGAATTTTACAGCGGGCCATGAGCTGGAGCGCCCGAGTCCGATGGGCGGGAATAAGAGGTTCAATTCCATACCAGACCATCAGTGGCAAATTTTGATCGGCCGCGTCACTTTCATGCGATACCAGTCCCGCGGCGATTTTCCATCGGTCTTGCAAGGGCAGCCGCGGCAGCGCGGAAGCGAGTGCGAGGCGGACCATGGGCGAGGAATCCTTTTCGGACATAACCTTAAATTTTTCCAGCGTCGCCCGGCTCACCCGCTTGTCCTCGCACAGGAATTGGATCGCCCACCAGCGCAGATGCTCGGAGCTTTCGTCCAACAACGTTGCTAACACTTCTTCGCTTAATCCGCCAATGCCGTGCAGTGCCCACAGCCCCCTTAGCTTTCGCGTCACTTCCGGGTTATACTTGAGGATGGCGCCCAGGGCCGCGGCGGTGCCGGGGGATAATTTTCCGGCAGTCGCGCGTTCCTGCAAAAGGCGCCGCGCATGGCGGACGAACCAGTCATTCTTGTGCAGTTGGAGTTTGACCAATTCTTCGTCCTTAAGCCGTGCGAGATTCAGATCCCCGAGGGGTTTGGCCTTGCCATAGGTCACTTTGTAAATTCGGCCGCTGCTCCGATAGACCCCATCGTTATCATGGCATTCGCCAAAATCATTCCAATCAGTGACAAACACTCCCCCATCCGGACCGTATTGCATGCTGATGGGGCGGAACCACGGATCATTGGCCATGAGAAATGATCCCCCGTGGCGGCCCACATACCCTGAGCCCCTGCGCTCCAGTTCATCATAGACGAGCCGGTTGCCGTGGATGTTGCCCATCATGAGCGTGTGGCGATATTGGTCCGGCCAGTTGTCGCCCAGATACACCATCGCCCCCGCATGGGAATGGCCGCCGCCCAGGGCATCGTGATCCCCTTGGCCTCCGCGGGATTGCGTCCAGTCGGAACCTGCGAAGTGCTGATGGTCGGAACACGCCCCCATCAGTTGGTAGAGATAAGGATTAAAATCTTCGCCGAACATCCGTTGATAATGGGCACCTGGGACGACGTGCCATAGATGCCCGATGACATTGTTGGAAAAGAAGGGTTGGCCATAGTCGTCCCAATCCAATCCCCACGGATTGGTCGTGCCATGGGTGACGGCTTCGAAAAGGTGGCGGGTGGGGTGATAGCGCCAGATGCTGCAGCTAAGCCGGGCCCGCTCGCTCTCGGCAGTCCCCGGGCGGCCCACCAGCGAGGGCGCCGTGATGCCGTGACGGCCATACAGCCACCCGTCCGGCCCCCAAGCCATTCCGTTAACCATGTTGTGCCCTGCCTTCAAGGTCCAACCGTCAAGATGCACGATGGGTGGTCCATCCGGAACATCATCTCCGTCCGCGTCTGGAATGAACAACAGCTCCGGCGCAGAACAAACCCATACCCCGCCGAATCCGACCGCAATGCCGCTCAAGCGATGTCCTTTGGCATAAAAAACCTTTCGCTCGTCGAAGCGCCCATCGCCGTCTTTGTCCGTGTAGATGACAATGCGGTCGCTCTCTTGCGATTTAAAATCCGGATACGAAAAACATTCCACCACCCATAACCGCCCTCGATCGTCGAAATCAAAGGCGACCGGTTGCATCACATCGGGTTCGCCGGCGAACAGAGTCACTTCGAATCCTGGCGGAAGAGTGATCTTTTTCAGAGACTCCTCCGGCGAGAGCGGCTTGTCCTTTGGATTTTGCGTATCGATTACCCCGTGCGGAAGGCCAGGAGGCTCCGGGGCCGCTGAGGCCGTTAAAATGGCCAGCCCGGCAAACCACCCGAAAAGAAGCGGCGCGATATTTTTCATCATGATCTGATTGATTTAGTCCCAGCCCAGAAATTGTCATTATGGCGGCGGCTCCGCGCAACCCCAGGAAGGACGAATTCCACGAGTCCCTGATCTCCTGAACAAACAGGGACTCGTGGAACTCGTCCTTCCGGCCCGGAGAGGTTCCAAACTGGCATAATGACAATACTGTGTTCCAGCTCTGTCGCTGGCGAACAAAAGCGGTTTTTGGCATGATAGAGGGTTCCATTAAACCTGCGCAACAAAAAGCAGGCTTGACGGGAGCTAAGTATCTGATTGCATGGAGCCGATGAAGATCAATTTTTTTCTGTTCGGAGCGATTTGCGCCAGTGCGGTTTTACTGGGCGGTTGCATCAACACTATTGACGGCCGCCGTGAGATGGGTATTCCCCTGGTTAAGGACACCAGCACCCGCCGATACGAGCGGACACCGCTGGATTTGTGGGCCGCGGCCAAGGACGTGCTGAAAGCTGACGGCACGCTCTATAGCGAAGATACATTGCGGAGCACCCTTGAAGCCACAGTCGATACCAAAACCGTTTGGATAAAGGTGGAGTCCGTGGACCAAAGAATCACGAAGGTGAGCGTGCAAGTTCGCTCCAAGGGCGGAGCCCCCGACCTCGATTTAGCCGGCGAACTTCACACTGAAATCGCGCTGCGGCTCCAGAACCCGAACATGGCTCCGGTCCCCAAAGGCGCCACCAGGAATTAACCTCGCCTGCGAGGGGGGCTGCAAAGAAAGCGGCGCAACGTCTGGTATCAGGCCGGGGTTTGCTGTTTGCCATCCGTCTCGAGGTTACGGGCCAGCTTGTGATCTGTCGCCTTCAGATCGAGTTGCATCGGCTTTGTTCAGAATAATCCCGAGGGAGCGCCAGCTCTTTGTGAATTCCTGGTGGGATAAGGTCTTCTTGCCACATAGTGGATTAGGCTAACACTTCAGCCGCTGCAATAATTCCTGCGCCACTAATTCGTAGGCGGCCGAGCCGGCGCTGTATTTATCGTAATGAATAATCGGCTTGCCGAAGCTCGGCGCTTCCGCCAGGCGGGTGGTGCGGGGAATGACTGTTTCAAAAACCCGCTTGCCAAAATGTTCCCGAACCTCGCCCACCACCTGGTTGGAGAGATTGGTGCGCCCGTCGAACATGGTCATCAGCACGCCAAGGAGTTCGAGCCGGGGGTTGACGCCTGTATCTCGCAGTTGGTTCAAAATACGCGTAATCATCGAGATGCCCTCCAGGGCATAATACTCGCATTGCAGGGGCACCAGTAAAGCCTCCGCGGCCGCAAACGCATTCAGGGTCAAGATGCCGAGGGAAGGGGGGCAATCGATGAGCACGAGATCAAACCGTTCACTCTCCAGCACCGGTTGAAGCGCTTGCCTGGCTTTGAGAAGGTGATTGTCGGAGCGGGCCAGTTCGATATCCGCCCCGCACAGATCCACTTCACTGGGAATGATCTGCAGACGCTCAAAGGCCGTATCTTGAATTTTTTCCAGGAGCGTCCCCTCGCCGAGCAGGGGGCGGTAGGCGCTGGCGCCCTCGATTTTTTCCAGCCCCACTCCACTGGTGGCGTTGGCCTGCGGATCGAGATCAAAGAGGAGAACACGCTCTCCCACCGCCGCCAGGCAAGCGGCCAGATTCACGGCAGTCGTGGTCTTTCCCACCCCGCCCTTTTGGTTGGCGACAGCAATAACCCGTTTTGGCACGCCGTAGATTTAATCCAAAGCCGCAACTGGAAACAGGAAAATCTTCAGCCCAAAATCCTGCGCCCCTCATCCAGGAAGATTCCCTTGAAATTCATCTCCAGAGCCTGCGCATTAGTCGCTTTGGTGAGGGCCTCTTTTTCAGTCACCTTGCCATCTTTCACCAATTGGAAAAGGGACTGATTGAAATTAAGCATGCCGTCTTCGGTGCCGGTTTCGATGGCGGCGGCCAATTTGTCGAGCCGATTTTCTTCGATGAGTTTGTGGACGGTGCCGGTGTTAATCAAAATTTCCTGGGCCGGGGTCATCCCCCCTTGAATCGTGCTCACCATCCGCTGGCATACAACGGCCTGCAGAGTTCCGGCCAATTGGCGGCGAATCTGTTCCCGCTCATCGGCTTTGAAAAAGTCCAGGATGCGGCTGACGGACTGGGCGGCGTTCGTGGTATGCAAAGTCGAAAGCACCAGGTGTCCTGTATCCGCCGCGCTCATGGCCGCTTGAAAGCTGTGGGCATCGCGCATTTCACCAATCATGATAATGTCAGGGTCCTGGCGGAGCACATGGCGCAAGGCGTGTTCAAAGGAAAGCGTGTCCAAGCCCACTTCCCGTTGCTCGATGACCGACTGGTTGTCCTCGAACACATATTCGATGGGATCCTCCATGGTAACGATATGCTTTTTGCTGTGGGCATTGATATGCTCGACCATGGCGGCAAGAGTGGTGGATTTGCCGCAACCCGTGGAGCCGGCCAGCAACACAATCCCACGCGGGGATTCAGCAATTTGTTTCAGGATGGGCAGCAGCCCCAAGTCCTCAAAACTGGGCACCTGAGTTTTGACAAACCGCATGGCCAGACAAAACTGGCCGCGCTGCTGGAAAAGGTTGGTCCGGAAGCGGCCAATCCCCGGAACAAAGTAAGAAAAATCGATCTCTCGCTCCTCATCGAGGCGCTTTTTAGCATGCTTGGGGACAATTTGTTCAACCACGCTCTCCATCCACTCGGCAGTCGGATGGGGCGCCTCAATAGTAATGAGTTGACGGTTGATGCGCAGAACAACCGGAGTGCCGATCTTGAAATGGATGTCGGAAGCGCCGCCTTCAACGGCGGTCTGCAAAATACGATTAAAAAGTTCCACGGCCGGAAGTTATCTTCCAGCCGACAATTAGGCTAGCGCGAAAGAGCGAGCGAATTCAGCCGGGCCTGCGTCTGGCGGGAGAGATTGGTGAACACCATCGCGACTCGGAAGCCGGAGTGCCGGTCCCCGGTGCAAGCGACGACGACGCCAGTGCAGTGGAGTTTTTTGGCCTCCAAAGACGTCTGGAGCTCAACGGTCATTTCCGTCCAAACAGGGATAGTGTTTTGGTTGCGAAACTCAATGCCATTCTTGCGAATGCGAATGTCACCGGCGGACAAACTCAAACTCGTGGAGCGAGATTGAACGGTAACGGGCTGGAACGGGTCCGCATTGCTAATTTTACGTGCGCTCATAAGTTCGTAATCCCACCATAGCACAGTCGGAAAGGTCGTCAATACGCCATTGAGAGTTTTTTTTCACCATTCAATCACTGCCGAGGCCCACGTCAAACCGGCTCCGAACACCACGATCAAAACTAAATCCCCTCTCTGGATGCGCTCGGTTCGCACTGCCTCATCCAGGGCGATGGCCACAGAGGCGGCAGAAGTGTTTCCGTATTTTTCGAGATTCACGAACACCTGCTCTGGCTTTACTCCGAGCCGTTCCCCAACCGCGTCGATAATACGCCGGTTGGCTTGGTGCGGAATCACGCATTTAATTTGGGAGATGCTGATTTCGCATCGCCGAAGGGCTTCCTGCCCCGCCGTGTACATCGCGGTCACGGCGCTTTTGAAAGTCTCTTTGCCGTCCATGCGCAGGAAGTGCAGCCGGGCCTTCACTGAATCCGCTGTGGCCGGACAACGGCTTCCTCCTCCGGGCATGCAGAGCAGGTCCGCTTTGTCACCCTCGGCCCCCATGCAGGCAGTGAGCAGACCATGGGCGTCGGGACGGTGTTGCAGAATGGCTGCGCCGGCCCCATCGCCAAAAAGCACGCAAGTGTTGCGATCTGTCCAATCCACGATGCTCGAGAGTTTCTCCGCGCCGATGACCAGCACCGTGTTATACGTGCGAGACATGATGAACTGCTGCCCAATTTCCAGCCCATACACGAAGCCCGAACACGCTGCTTCGATGTCGAAAGCGGCCGCCCGGCGGGCCCCGATTTTTTGCTGCACCAGGCAAGCCGTCGCCGGAAACATCATGTCGGGGGTGATGGTGGCGACGATTATTAAATCGATTTCTTCCGGGCTAATGCCTCCGCTTTCCATGGCCCGGAGGGCGGCGCGCGCCGCCAAATCGGAGGTAAATTCATCGGCGGCGGCGATGTGACGCTCTTTGATGCCGGTGCGCGAAGTGATCCATTCGTCCGAGGTCTCGACCAGTTTCTCCAAATCGGCATTGGTGAGGATTCGTTCCGGGACATAGGAGCCGACGGAGATGATGGAGCAAGTGCGGCCTTGAAAACCGTGGTTCGCGCGCGGATTCTTGAATTGCACGGCGTTGGATGGTTTCATGCAGCGACGGGTGTAGGCGAGGGAATCTTGGCCTGGGCAAAACGCTGGGTAGCCCGCGCCACTTCTTGCTGAATAATCTCATTGATATGGTGTTGGATGGCCTCGGTGCTAACGCGGATGGCATTCATAATGGCCTGCTCCCGGGATGAGCCATGGGCTTTGATGACATTGCCATTGAGGCCCAGCAAAGGCGCGCCCCCGTACGCGTCCGGATCGACGCGTTGCTTGATGGTGCGAAACGCGTTGCGGGCGAGAGCCGCGCCCAGTTTGCGGATTGGGTTGGCGGCCAGTTCTCGTTTCATCATCCGCAACATCCCTTTGCCCATGCTCTCGCAGGTTTTGAGCACCAGATTGCCCACAAAACCATCCGTCACGGCCACCTCCACATGGTCCGAAAAAAGATCGTGACCTTCCACGTAACCAACGAAATTCAAATCCAATTGCTGGCAGAGCTTGAAAGCCTCGCGCGTCAACTCGTTGCCTTTCATCTCCTCCTTGCCATTGCTCAGAATGCCTACGCGCGGCTTTTTCCTGCCTAGGATTTCCCGTGAGTAGATGCTGCCCATAATGGCGAATTGGGCGAGGTGGAGGGCCTTGCATTCCGGGTTGGCACCCGCGTCGATGAGCACGAATTCGTTTTTCGCCGAGGGCACGATCGTCGCGATGGCCGGTCGTTCTACGCCCTCCAGGCGTCGCAGCTTAACCGTCGCCGCCGTCACCAGCCCGCCCGTATTACCCGGAGAAATTAAAGCCTCGGCCTTGCCTTCTTCGAGCAACTCGACGGCTCGAACGAGCGACGAGTCCTTTTTTTTGCGCACGCTTGCCAGAGGTTTGTCCTCCATGGTCAAGACTTCGCTGGCGTGGATCAATTTCAACCGGCTGTCCTGACAACGGCTGCGCTTGAGCGCGGCCTCGATTTCGGCCTGGTCGCCGACCAGATACATCTCCGTAATGGCGGGATTGGCCTGAAGCGCCAGCCTGACCCCACCGATGACGACTCCGCATCCATGATCGCCACCCATGACATCCACTACGATTCGCATAAATCAAAAGAGCGGCCGCAGGACACAAGCCCCGGCGCTCTTGAAATTCTATGCCCCAACAGTAACCGTGATGACCTGGCGTTGGTTATAAAAACCGCAGGCCGGGCAAACCCGGTGCGGGATGTAGGGAGCAGCGCATTGGGGGCAGGTGTTTAATTGCGGTAGTTTCAGCACGCTGTTGTAGGCCCGTCGCATACGCTGGCGGCTCTTTGATGGTTTACGCTTGGGTACACCCATAAATCAATTTAAAATTTTAGTTTGTTCAGCTCGGCCCAAGCGGCAGGAGCCTCGGGCTCCTGCACCACGCCTGGCTTCTTCTGCTCACTCCGCGGAATGGCCAGGCCTTTGCACTCAGGTTCACACAACGGATGTTGCGGAAACGCCAGGAGAATATCCTCCCGGATGTAGGGCGTCAAGTCCACGCAATCGTTTATAATGGGGACCCTGTCCTCCCCTTCCAAGGCCAGATGGCAGGCCCATTCTTTCAGGAGCAGAGAGTGTTGATATCGCTTAAGACAGCGAGCGCACTCGCATTCCAGCGTTAATTCTAAAGTTCCCTGAACGAGAATGCCTCTTTCCAGTTTCTCCACTTCTAAATCGTAAGACAAAGGCTGAGACATGCCAATCAACTCATCCACAGAATCCAAGTCCAGCTCGGATGCGGGCAGATCATCACTCAGGAAGAGATTCTTCGCGTCGAGATGGCAAACGTTAAAAGTAACTGGCATAAATCAGTTCCTCTACCCGGTTCGTCTGAGCTTGCGCGTCAAGGCCGCGCAAACCTCGGGCGGTACAAACGCGCTCACATCGCCACCCAGCCGGGCAATCTCCTTCACGATCCGAGAACTCAGGAAGGTATAGGTGTCTTTAGGCATCATAAAAATCGTCTCGATGCGTTCATCCAACTTACGATTCATCAAAGCAAGTTGAAATTCAAATTCAAAGTCGGAAACGGCCCGTAAGCCCCGCACAATTGCTTGCCCCCCTCTTTTTTCCACATAGCTGACCAAAAGCCCTTCAAACGCGTCCGCCGAAACGTTGGGCAGCGTTTTGATTGCATGGGCCACCATCTCCAGCCGCTCGTCAAGCGTGAACAGGGGTCGCTTGCTCTCGTTTTTGGCGATAGCGACGATTACCTTATCAAACAGCTTGGCCGCCCGCTGAATCAGGTCGAGGTGGCCATTGGTCAAAGGATCGAAACTCCCTGGATAAATCACCGTTCGCATGGACCGTAATTTAGCAGAGGCGTTGGAATTGCCCACCGAAAAAAAGCGGCCCCCATTGGACCCGACTTGGACCTGTGGGTGGCGCCGGTTCGGTGTCCACGCTTTAGCGTGTTCGACGGGGCCTGGCGCCCTAAAGGGTGGACACCAAGCGTGGCTAAGTTGGTCCGAGGCGTAAATACGATGAGTCCAAGGTGAGGTTGAGGGGGCTTGCGCTTTCGCCAATGTCTTTGGCATACTGCGGTCATGTCACTCACACCCGGTCACCAAACCACAGGAATCAGGAGAAAGCGCCTGCGGCGCTATTTTTTAACAATTTTGCTCGCGGGCTTCGCCACTGCTTCACCGTCTGTCTTGGCGGGTGTTGGCGTAGGCGCTCCTCCGTTGCCGGGTGCCGAGGTCATAATTGATGGGACGCGCAAAATGCTGGATGAAAAGTGGACCTATTGGGAAGGCCCGCGCTTCAAATCTGCCCTGCCCATAAAATGGAAGATTGTGGAGGACCCGGTGGATCAAGGCACAGTTCTCATGACCGACGACCCCGCCGCCGCCGGCGGCAAATATGGCGCGGCAGATATTGTGACAAAAAAGCAGTATCGCGATTTCCGACTCCATATCGAATTCCTCGTCATGAAGGCGCGCGGCAACAGCGGGGTCTATTTGCAGAATCGCTATGAGATTCAGATCATGGACGGCGACAAGACCAAACATGGGATGGGCGCTGTGATCAATGAAAGCGAGTCGCCATATCACGCCTATAACGGTATCGGCAAATGGAACGCGTTTGACATCAACTTCCGGGCCGCCAGATTCCAACAATCAAAGCGGGCTGAGAAAGCGATGGTCACGATGTATTTTAACGGCATGAAGGTGCATACTAACCAACCCATCAACCAGGTCTGGGGCGGAGCTAATTCGGGCATCGATGGGGGCAACGACGACGGCAAAGGCATTACCGATGTCCCCGGCGGCCTTAAACTGCAATGCGAAGGCCACGACGTGCGTTATCGCAACGGTTGGATCAAGGAATTGAATCTCAAAGAGCCAAACACTGACTTTCAAGAATAGCCTGGGCGCCCGTTCAGGCTATACCCTGCAAAACAGCCGCGAGCGGCCCGGTTCCAACGGCCCTCTTTCTTGACATCGGGCGTCAGAACGGATTCAACTCTGCGCGTTCTATTTTACGGCGCAAAAGAAGAAAGGTTGCATCGATGAAACGACGGGAATTTATTCGAACCTCGCTGGCCGCCGCCAGCGGCGCTGGTTTGGCGCCGGCGGTCAAGACCTCTGCGGCAGAGAGCGGGGAAAAAGCGACACGCGAATGCTATGAGTTGCGCCTTTATCATCTGCGGCGGGGCCCCAAACAAAAACTGTTCGATGAGTTTTATCGCGACGCTGCTATCCCATCCATGAATCGCCATGGGATTGCGCCAGTCGGTGTTTTCAGCGTCATTTCGGGGGCGGATAGCCCGACCATGTATGTCCTGCTGGCGCATCAATCCATCGAATCCTTCGCCACCGCCAATGAGCGGGTCCGCCGCGACCCGGAATACCAAAGAGTGGGAGCGGAGTTCATTAACGCCGGACCCAATGATCCTGCCTATGTCCGAGTGGAAAGTTCCCTCCTCGCAGCCTTCGACAGTATTCCCAAACTGGAAGTTCCTCAGGCTGCTGTGGAAAAAAAGCCGCGCCTCTTTGAGTTGCGCACCTATGAAAGCCATAGCAAAAAGGCGAACAAGAAAAAAATCGAGATGTTTAATAATGGCGAGATTGCCATTTTCCGCCGGACTGGGCTGCAGCCGGTTTTTTTCGGTGAGACTTTGATTGGGACCAAATTGCCGAACTTAACTTACATGCTCGTTTTCGAAAACATGGCCGCCCATGATAAAAACTGGGGAGTGTTCGGCTCCGACCCGGAATGGAAAAAGTTGAGCAGCACTCCCGGTTACACCGATCCGGAAATCGTCACGAACATAAGCAATGTGCTTTTGAGGCCCGCCTCGTATTCGCAGATTTGATTTTTTGACAGGGCCAGTGACAAAGTAATCGAGCCCCGGCGCTCGGCTCGGGGTGGAGTTTGTGACTGACCTCGCGATTTTTTGAGCGTTTCTAGTTTTTTTATCTTGAAAATTTTTAAGAAGTGGCCGATACTTAAAGGTGTTGGTCGAGAAACAGTCGCGGGCTTAGACGCCGCGCAGTTCTTTGAATAATTTGTGGATTTAAACCCTGCCATGTTCGTGATTAGAAACTATGTCCTTGAACCGTAGTTAAAATTGCATGGAGCCTCTATTTCGCTGGTGGCCGACAGGCCTTTATTGGACGTCGAAAGCCAGTGATCGGGTTCCACCTGTTTCTAAAGAAGTTCAAAGGAACTGTTAATACACGGCATTACGGCGGGGTTTTTTCTGTCTTGCAGCGGGTTAAAATGGTAGAGTCAAGTCATGTCGAGGGATGATTTGTTCGGTCCTCCGCCAACGTCCGCCGCTTCAAGCCCGGCTGCAGAGGAGCCAAAAGGCCGGCGCGAGGCTCCTTTGGCCGCCCGGATGCGGCCTCGCTCCCTGGATGAGTTCGGTGGGCAAACCCACATATTAGCTCCCGGCCAACTGCTCCGCCGCGCTATCGAATCTGACCGCATCCAATCCCTCATTTTTTATGGTCCTCCCGGCACCGGCAAGACGTCGCTCGCCCAGATCATCGCTCGTCAAACCACCAGCAAATTTGAACGGCTCAGCGGGGTGGAATCCAACGTGGCCGACATGCGGCGCGTGCTCTCCGCTGCCGCCAACCGCCTCGAGAACGCCGGCCAGGCCACCATCCTCTTCATCGACGAGATTCACCGGTTCAACAAAGCTCAGCAGGACATTCTGCTGCCGGATGTGGAGAGCGGTACCGTGCGGCTCATCGGAGCAACCACGCACAACCCTTTTTTCTTCGTCAATTCACCGCTGGTTTCCCGTTCCCAAATCTTTGAACTGCGCCCGTTGAACGAGGCTGAACTCCTGGCTTTGCTCCAGCGCGCTTTAAAGGACGTGGAGCGGGGCCTCGGTCATTTGCGCATCCAGGCCCAGGAAGCGGCCCTGCGCCATTTGGCTAAAATCGCCGACGGGGATGCTCGCAAAGCCTTGAATGCCCTGGAGATCGCCGCCCTGACTACTCCCCCCGAGCGCGGTGGCAGCATTCAAATTACTCTGGCCGTGGCGGAGGAAAGCATTCAACGCAAAGCGATCGTTTATGACGCGGATGGAGACGCCCATTACGATACCATCTCGGCGTTCATTAAATCCATGCGCGGTAGCGATCCGGACGCGACCCTCTACTGGCTGGCGAAGATGATTCACGCGGGGGAAGACCCGCGCTTCATCACACGCCGAATCATGATTTGCGCCGCCGAAGATGTGGGCCTGGCCGATCCCATGGCCTTGGTGCTGGCCAATGCGGCCCACCAGGCTTCCGAATTTGTCGGCTGGCCCGAAGCGCGCATCCCCATTGCCCAGGCTGCCATTTACATCGCCACGGCTCACAAAAGCAACAGCAGCATGGTCGCCATCGATGCCGCTCTGGAGGATGTGCGCTCCGGCCGGACCTTGCCTGTGCCCGAACACCTGCGCGATGCGCATTATTCCGGGGCCAAACGGCTTGGTCATGGAGAAGGCTATCAATATAGCCACGATCAGCCTGAACATTTTGCGGCGCAGGATTATCTCGGTTCCACAAGGCGCTATTATCAGCCAACCGCGCAAGGGGCCGAAAAAGCGATCCAGGAGCGAGTAGAGAAATGGCGCGGGCTTTTGGCCCAGTCGAAAAAGGGGTCTGTCGAAAGTCAACAACCCTCCGCAAAGCCCAAGGCATGAGATGAGCCGTGCCGATTCAAGTGCTGCCAAGGCCGAATTGCGCATGAAATTGCGAGAGGAGTCGCAACCCTTCTCTGGCGTCGATCGGGCTGCGGCCTCCGCGCAAATCTGTCAGCGGTTGAAAGAACAGGGGGTTTGGAAACGCGCGCGCTCGATTCTTTTCTATTCTCCACTGCCCGATGAGCCAGACATCCAGCCTCTATTTGGCGATGCGTTAACGGCTGGGAAAGCGGCCGCTTTGCCGCGCTACTCTGCTCCAGACGGCCAATACGAAGCGTGCCAGATTTGCGATTTGCCCCATGACTTGCAAGCGGGAGCCTTCGGCATTCCCGAGCCTCGAAGGGCCTGTCCCATTTTTGATTTAAAGAAGCTGGACTTGGTTCTTGTCCCCGGGGTAGGCTTCGCGTTGAATGGTTCGAGACTCGGGCGCGGAAAAGGCTTTTATGACAGGTTGCTGGCCGAGATAGCGGGAATTAAGTGCGGGGTCGCTTTCGACTGGCAATTAACTGTTGAAATTCCGGTCGAATCACATGATATTTGCTTGGATTGTATCCTGACACCGACGCGCTGGCATGAAGTAACGGGCCGGTCGCGGTTTTAAAATGAGTTTGTTGGACGATTCTTACTTAAGAGGCGCAGCCTGTGTGATGGCTGGGGCCCTTCTGGGCTACGGGTTCCTGCGCTGGAAGGAACGCAATCTCCGTGCCGCCCTGGCCCTTAAGGAAGAAGCGATCCTGGAGACCGCGCGGCGACAAGCCGACAACCTCGCTCGGGAGGCCCACCTCAAAGCCAGCGAAGAAGCCCTTAAGCTGCGAGAACAAACCGAGCAGTCCTTCGTGGCTCGCCACCAGACCGCGCTCGAAGCGGAAAAACGTCTCGGGGAACGCGAAGCCCTCATCAATCATCAATTGGAGAGCATGGTTCAGGAGGAAAAGAGCCTGCGCGAACAAAAGGTTGATTGCAAAAAGAAAGCGCAGGAATTGCAGTTCCAGCAAACCGAGGTGGCCGATCTGCTCCGCCAACGGCGCGACGCTCTGCAAACGGCCAGCCACCTAACAGAAGCAGAAGCCCGTCAACTCGTCCTGAAGGAAGTCGAGTTGGAAAGCTTGCAGGACGCCAGCAGTCTGACCCGGCGCATCGTCGAAGAAGCCAAGACGCGCGCTGAGGAAAAGGCGCGGCGCATTATTAGCCTCGCCATCCAACGTTACGCCGGGCAACACACCTTTGAAACCACCAGCTCGACCATCGCTTTGCCCGACGAAGAACTCAAAGGACGCATCATCGGACGGGAAGGTCGCAACATTCGTGCCTTTGAGGCCGCCACGGGCGTGACTGTGATGATCGATGACACCCCCAACGCGGTCGTCCTCTCCGGGTTCGATCCCGTGCGACGTGAAATTGCCCGAGAATCGATGCTGCGGCTGATTCTCGACGGGCGCATCCATCCCACCCGCATCGAGGAGGTCGTGAACAAGGTTTCTCAGGAGATGGACGAAACGATCATCCGCGCCGGTGAGGAAGCGGCGCAGAAAGTCGGCTTGCCGCCGCTTCATCCAGAAATTATGAAACTGCTCGGTCGCCTTCGCTTTCGCCACAGTTTCTCGCAAAACATCCTGGACCATTCCATCGAGGTTGCCCATTTGATTGGGCTGATGGCGGCGGAATTGGGTTTAGATGTCCAAACTGCCAAACGCGCCGGTCTGTTGCACGACATCGGCAAGGCGGTCAATCACGAGATCGAAGGCGCGCACGCGCTCGTGGGTGCCGATTTGATCCGTCGTTATGGAGAGTCTGAACCCGTGGTCAACGCCGTGGCCTCGCACCATGACGAAGCCCCGCACCATGGCTCGCTGGGCATTCTCGTGGGAGCCGCAGACGCCATCAGCGCCTCGCGCCCCGGTGCCCGCTCGGAGACCATGACCACTTACATCAAACGGGTGGAGGATCTGGAAAAAATCGGCCTCTCATTTCCAGGGGTGGAAAAATGTTTTGCGGTTCAGGCCGGACGGGAATTGCGCGTGTTAGTGCAACCGGAGAAAATCAACGATGATCAGGCTTTCGCGCTCGCGCGGGGCATCTCCAGAAAAATCGAGGATCAGTTACAGTATCCTGGCCAGATCCGCGTGACCGTGGTGCGGGAGACCCGATGTGTGGAATTTGCAAAATAGGCCCGGGATAGGGGAGATGGTTTGCAGAGGATGAGAAGCAATCACCGATTTTCCGTAACCAATTCTCATCAAAACAACGAAATTGAGAATCAAAAAATGGTTATTTACAATCGGAAGCCCCAGCCAACGATTTCCTGACGGAAGACGGGAGGGTATCGGCCATTTTCAGATTACCGTCCCTCATTAATATTGCTCGGGAGGCCGTTCTGCCAGGTCGTGGGGGCATTCCAAGGACGGGCTGACAGATTTTCAGACTCGGTAGTCTTGCATCCGCTGGTTCCCAGCCCTGCGGCCACTAATGTGGCCACAAACAAAATGGATCGAAAAGAAATTCTCATTTCAGTAAAGGACATAATCGCCTTCCATCACTTCGCCCAGCTTCCAACCCGGCATGATGTTGGCGATGCTGCGATCTGCCAGCACGTTCATGATTCGGACTTTCGCGACCAGTTTGCTGTTCCGGCTGATCATCAGGACGCCATTTTGCACGGCGCCCTGCTTCTCTCCCACATCCAGCACTACAAAATTCCATTTCGGATCCACAACTAAAACTTTGCCTTTCATCCCTGCCGTCATCGGGGGATCCGGATCGTTTCCCAGGATTTCCTTCAATTTTTTATCGCTATCCGCAAATTTTTTGGCAAAGAATTTTTTCTCCTCATCCAAGGCCTGATTGGCCGCGCGCATATTCTTTTCCGAATCGATCAAACCTTTAACCTGAGAAGGATCCAGACCAATCCCATCCCATCGCGCCAGCTTTTGTTGCGATTCATTGAGGTCCAGCCGGGTCTTATCCAAATCTGTCTTTAAGCCAGCGGCTCGCTTCTGCTCAGCCTCGGTTTGCTGCTTCGAAGCGGCAAGCTGGATGACAGTTTCACCAAGGGCCGTTTCCGTGGTTTTTAATTTTAGGGCCGTGGCTTTTAACTCGGTTTGAGCTTTCACTTTCGCCTGCTTTTCTGTGTCGCGGTCCTTGGCGTTCTTTTCCCGCTCGCCAATAATGCCTTCAATATGAGGGCGTACTTGAAAGTGGCTGACGGCGATCACACCCGCGCCAGCCAATATCGCGAGCGCTAAAAAAATCCTAAGTAACATGTTATTCTTCTAAAAAGGGTTTCAAGACACCAGAACGCTAAGGGTTTCACGAGAGCGTGTCAACGCCCGCGTTAGAAATCTTGCATCAGCTTAATTACCGTTCGGTCATGTTCCCTGCTCCGCCAGGCGCTTCGATGAGCCCCGCTGTTTATGTTCAAGACCACTTAGCATTGACAGCATGTCCCACTCGTCACCCACCCCACCTAAGGACCTGCACTCCCGTCCCTATTTCCAAGTTGCTGTGCGGGGGCACATCCACAAGACCATTGGCTTTTGCGAGAGAACTCAGCATGTGAGAGCCTTGCGCCCCTGCGGAGCGGACCTTTCCGGCGGCGTCCGCCGTCACCCGCATAAAGTGGCGCCGTTCCCCGCGGTTTGCTAAAGGTTCGGCAAGGGTGCCGTGAGCGGCAGGCCATTCGACACTAGCCGCCCCTTGCCACCGCAGCAAGGCGGGACGCACTAACAGCAAGAATGTCACCAGCGCGGAAACGGGATTGCCGGGCAAGCCGAACAGGAATTTGCCTTGGCAGCGGCCAAACACGAACGGCTTCCCTGGCCGGATGGCAACCTTCCAAAAATCCATCACGCCCCCGATCTCTTCGAAGGCTTTTTTAACAAAATCATGATCGCCGACAGAAACCCCTCCCGTTGTCACTACCCCATCACATTCTCCGAGAGCTTTCTCCAGCATCGTTTGGCTGGCGGCCAGGCTATCGGGGACTAGCGGGTAAATTCTTGGGATCGCTCCCGCTCGCTCCAGCAAAGTGGCTAGCATGACACGGTTGCTCTCATAAATTTTACCAGGCGCCAAAGGCTCGCCCGCTTCAATTAACTCGCTGCCCGTAGCCAATAATCCAATCACAGGCCGTCGATGAACACGCACTTGTTTGATCCCGAGCGCGGCGAGCAAAGCCATGCCCGCGGCGTTCAGATCCGCTCCGTTCGAGAATAGCAGCGCGCCACGCTTCACATCCTCACCGCGAAATCGGACGTTTTCAAATGGCTTGATGCTTTCCGAAATCAGCGCTTCCGTAACCGGCCTCTGGACCAAGCGTGTGTCTTCTTGCATGACCACCGCGTCTGCGCCTGTCGGCAAGAACGAGCCAGTAAAAACCCGCGCGCAAGTTCCAGGCTCGACACTCCCTGAGAACACCTCTCCGGCGGGGTTTTCCCCACAAACCTTCAAACGAGCAGGGGCCTCCGCGCTTGCATTTTTCAAATCATCGGCGCGCACCGCGTAGCCATCCATGGCTGAATTATCGGAGCAGGGCAGGTCCATCGGGGCCTGGATCGTCTCCGCCACAATTCTCCCGGCTCCCGCGCTGATCGGGATGGATTCAGCGGGCAAGGGTGGGATAGTAGCCAGCAGGCGCTCTCGGGCCTCTTCCAATTCGAGCATCAGGAAAATGTGGAGAGAGCGGCGGGAATGTCGAATGAAAAGTCGTACGGGACGCTATGGGCGCCTTGGAGGTGGTCGTTCGGTGTCCGCCTTTTCGTTAGGTCGCTTTGGGGTTTACCAAGCTTTCACTTCACGAAGCCCTGCGCCTTCAGCCAAAAGATGCAATCCTGCGCCCAGGGATGGTTTTTTCCAAGGCCCAGGCCGTGGGCGCCTTTTTGATAGACATGGAGGTCAAAGGGCACCCCCTCTTTTTGCAAAGCCGCCGCGAATTCCAGACTGTTTTCCACTTTCACGGCTTTATCCTCCCAGGTGTGCCAGATGAAGCAGGGTGGAGTGTCTTTGCTGACTTGGAGTTCATTTGAAAGAAAGCGCGCCAATTGAGGATCCGGATCTGGCCCGAGCAAATTATTCTTTGAACCGCCGTGTGTGTTCGGACCCATGCTGATCACCGGGTAGCACAAAATGCCCAGGTCGGGCCGGCTACTCTGGCCATCAATCGGATCAACGGCATTGGGATTGCCCGAATCGAAATGCGTCAGCAACGTCGAGGCGAGATGGCCTCCTGCCGACGATCCCATAATTCCAACCCTCTTCGGATCGATTTTCCATTCGGCAGCGCGGGAACGGACAAGCCGCACCGCCCTCGCCGCATCTTCCAACATGCGCGGATGACGGTAGCCGTGAGAACCAAGTCGATATTTCACCACGAAACAAGAAATGCCATTGGTCACCAGCCAGTCTGCATAGCCTCTGCCTTCATGGGGAGCGAGACCGCCGTAGCCACCGCCGGGCAGAATCACCATGGCCGCGCCCGATGCGTTGGCAGCATCTGCGGGGTAGGGAGTAATGGTGGGTATATCCTTGTTCTCTTTGCCGAGAGCGCCCGGAGCGCCATCGGCCCAAAGAGGAACGGGAATCTGATCGTCCATCCGAGTGAGCAAACCAGTGCGCGGTGGGGTTTCCGCTCGAAGCAGAAACGCGAAAGCGAATAGAAGGAGAAAGCAAGTCTTCATACTCAGAGGAGAATATAAAAGCTGTCCGAATGATCCAGACTCTTAAAGGCCTGCACCTTCCCGTGGGCGCACGACAGAATTCTTCGGTTACGCCGCCAGCGCCAGGCAATCGTTGCGGGCGGCGTGGGAGTTGAGCCGCTCCTTCCAGAACTGATCCAGCCGACGGCTGGCATGAATACAGCGCAACGCCAGAATGTTTTCTGCT
>JBBRPK010000050.1:0-35083 GCA_038228235.1 Verrucomicrobiota bacterium | reverse complement strand
TCCGGGCGGACCGGGTGCGTTCACTCAAACGCGAGGTGACGCTGTTTAGGTTGTTAAAGGAGAGCGTGGGCCACCACCCGAACATCGTTGGGATTCAGGAGGTGTTTTTTGACGCGCCGCCGTTTTACATCGTGATGGATTACGCGGAGGCGACGGATTTGCGCGCGTGGTGTGAAGCGCAGGGCGGGGTGGAAAAAGTCCCGCTCCCGACACGGCTGGAGATTGTGGCGCAAGTGGCCGATGCATTGCAGGCAGCCCACGAAGCGGGCGTGATCCATCGCGATGTCAAGCCGTCGAACATCCTCGTCTCTCAACCCTCAACTCCCCTCTCTCAACTCACCGCCATGCTGACCGACTTCGGCATCGGCCAGGTGGTGTCGCAGGAAGCGCTGGCGGGCCTGACGAAGATGGGATTTACCGAGACGATGCTCTCGCCTGGTTCTTCTTCGCAAGCCGGCACGCACCTTTACATGGCCCCCGAACTGTTGGGGGGTCAACCGGCCTCTGCCCGCTCGGACATTTACTCGCTCGGCGTCGTGCTCTACCAACTTTTGATCGGCGATTTCCGCAAGCCGCTGACGACAGACTGGAGCAAAAGGATTAGCGATCCAATCCTGCGCCAAGATCTGGAGAAGTGCTTTGCGGGTCATCCGGAGGAGCGTTTTTCCAGCGCTCGCGAGTTAGCGAATGGGCTGCGTTCAATGGAAGAACGGCGAAAGGCGCGCGCCGCCCGAGAAAAAGCGGCTCGGAATCGAAGGATTCTGCGACAAACAGCCGTGGCCGCGCTCATTGTGGGAGGCATTGTCATCCTCGCCATCTACGCCTTCAAACACCATAGCGATGAGATGAAGGGAACGACAGACGCCCAAGCGCAAATTCGTTATGACCGAGGAAAAGCTCACCTCCTTACTAATACCCGTTTCGCTGGTTTGACGAACGCCATAAGCGAGTTCCAGGAAGCCATCCGCCGCGATACTAACTATGCCCGTGCTTATGCGGCCCTGGCCAGCGCCTACCGCCAACTGGATGGGCAACATGAGCCTGGGAAAGGTTGGGATGCGAAAGCCGACGAAGCCGTTAAGAAAGCGTTTTCACTGGATCCAGGGCTGGCCGACGCTTTCGTGGTCCGCGGCGCCTTGCTTTTTTCACCTGCTAAAGGGTGGGATGCCGAAGGGGATGTGCGCAATCAGAGGGAAGCTCTTAAGCTCGATCCGAAGGTTAAAGGCGCTCATTTCCAATTGGCGTTCGTGTTCCATCACTTGGGATTCCTGGACGAAGCGGTGGCAGAACTGGACAAGGAGCTTAGTCTTTATCACTCGGATCCTGGACCCCTGTGGCTCAAGGGAGGCACACTGATTTTAAAAACAAATTATGATGAGGCCTCTCAACTCCTAAACTCCGTTCCCACGGAAGCTTTTCCGAGTCCGGTCAGCGCCGCCTGGGAGAGGGGCATCTGCCTCTTTTATCAACGAAGCAACCATGCAGCATTAGCCCATTTTGAATCCGTCCTAAAAGAGTTCCCAGGCGTTTCCTTGCTCATCAGCGCGCAAGCGATTATTTATGCCGCGAGCGGAGAGACCAATACCGCGCTGGAGAAAATCAACATCGCAAAGTCGAGCGAAAACCCTTTCATTCATTTCCACCATTCCTCCTATCACATCGCCTCCGCTTACGCCCTCATGCATGACTATGATCAGGCCATGTACTGGTTAAAGAGATCGGCGGACGAAGGGTTCCCCTGTTACGAGTATTTCGAAAAGGATCCCAATCTTGACAATCTGAGGACCAATGAGCCATTCAAAGCCTTCATGATCGAGTTGAAGAAGAAGTGGGAGAGTTACCAGAAAAAATTCGGGATTCGAACTCCGTCACGCGTCTCACGCCTGCTGCCTCTGCTCCCGTCGGCAGCCGTTGGCCTGGTGATCGCGGGCCTGGGTTGGTGGCTCTTCATCCGTCGCCGCGTTTCCGTTTCTTCGACCAAACCCAAAACACCCGCTTGACGGATGCGCACCGCTACCGGTTTGTCGCTGCTCTGACTGGCAAAGAAAGGCTGTTCAAAACCGCCGCGTGAAGCTCGCAATCACCAGGAAATCCGCAAAAGCGCCAGGCCCGTGCCCATGATAGCGGTCATCGTAAATGTTTTTCTGCCGGTTGGCCTCCAGCAGCACGGGTGTATAGAGGTTGAAAGTATTTTTGCCGTGGGTCCATGAGACACCCGGTTCGACATAAATCGAGAATCCTGGCCGCCTGAAACCCTCGCTGCCGCCAACCAAATCACGGGTCGGAATGCCGTCGATGCGCCCGCCAAAGCTGAGCGAGAGCCCCTTCGCGGGCCAGATGGCATAGTTAAGCCCCACTCGCCCAAGGTATTGGTCGGGCACTGACAAGTTGCGCACCGCGCCATACTGAGGAATCGAAGTGTAGGCGCTATTCTGTTCGCGTGGGCTAATGAGGTAGGAGCCTGCCACATAGCCATAAAGGCGGTCGATAATCTTTTGGTAACCGAGGACCTCAAGCACGGCACCCCAGCCACCATCCCCGGGTTGAATGGCAATGTCCACCGGTCGAATCTCAGGTCCCGTCGCCTTGTAAAACGTGGCCGTCGCCTTCTCATCGCCGGTGGGCGCCTTGACTCCGAGACCGAAGGAAAGGTTTCCATCGCTATGCTTGGCAGGATCGAGCATCCAGGCATTGGCAATGAGGCGCATGTCGCCCAATCCGCCCGCGCTCGTGCTGTGCCGCACTCCATTGTGCTCGATGAGGCTGGAGACTTCCCCATGAACAAAAGGCATGGTCATGGTCGCACTGAGGCGTGAACTAAAAGCATAGGTCGCTTGCAGGTCAACGGAGTGGATCCAAATGTGCGCCCCGATCGTCTTGGGGTATTGCGGAGAAACCTGGTCGCCAACGTAACCGTCGGCGCTTTGCAGGTAGCGGTAATTCACGGAAGCTTCCCACTCCCCAGCTTCCAGATGCGAAACCCCTTCGGCGCCCAAACTGAGCGCCATAAAACGAGCGGGCACTCAGCCCTGGCCAAACGTCCTGGGAGTGGAAACGACAAAAGCGGCGAGAACGATCCCTAGACCTCCTGCCCAATGTGTCAACGGTCTTCGAAATGAAGGTGCGGACATAGTCATGCGCCGACTTATCTGCCCTTCTTTCCAACCTGTCAAGTTATTTATTGTTGCAATTTTTTTTGGGGGGGCTCGGTCGAACCAATCCACGCTTCTGCCCAATGAAGTCAGTCATTTTTACCGCGTAATCGAGGCGAATAACTACGGATTCCCTCCTCCGCGTTCATTCCCGAAGGTATGGCCGCGAATGCGGCGATTTCACACAGGAGTGGAGAGACACGCAGTTCGCGAATTTTTGCGAATGGGAGAGGAACCCTGCGCTGTCCCTTCCGGCTTGCTTCGATTCGGCGAAAGGGAATACTGGTTTGGCAAATGCGACCCCGGGGAGAATTAATTGGGAACATTTCGCCCCTACACGGCTTGGGGCGTTTTTGGATTGGGCTTCTATAGACATTTCACTCCTGTGGAGTCGGGAATGTACGGGCAAAAGAAAGTCGGGGCAGGAACAAAGATAGCGAACGAACCGGAAACCGATTGTCCCTCTCCGTTGCCTCCGTTTGCTCCTGTGAGAATTCTTTCAGCCTTTCCCTTCCGGCTTGCTTCTTCGATCTGTCATCCGAGCTTCGAGCAATCTTGTGCAGGTTTCGCACTGTCCGAAGGCCTGTCGCGGCCTCGGTGGTGGAATTCCGGCGCGAAGGAGTCCACGAACGCGAAGGCTCGAAGAGAATCGTTGTTTACTTTACTTCAATCGAAGCGAACAAACTCTCCAGGTTGTTCAGGTGAGCTTCCCTTTTAAGCGAAGGATTTAACACTTGCCGCAGGTAACCGACGGCGTCGGGAATGGTGCGGACGGATTTGGGAAGTGTCGCTCCGCACGCATTGGCGTGGCCGCCTCCCTGGAGTTTCTCGGCCAGCTTCAAGGCCTCCCCGTTGCGGCTGCGCAGGCTGGCAATGACCGCCCCGCTGGGCCGCCGAAATAAGGTCAGCAACACCGGATAGGGAGTGGCGCCCTTTTCCAAAAGCTGATGCACGATCAGATTATTATTGCCGAGCACGGTATCGACGTAACCAACCCCCGGGCTGAGCGAAACCACATTGTTCTTGCTCCACTCGAACCCTAAAGGATCCTCCACCCGCCGCTTGATGGCCATCACCTCCAACAACGGGTGATTGAGCAAACGTTCGATCTGGCCGTTGAGCAAAGCGTGCAGGTTCCAAAACTGATAAACCTTCACGAGGTTGGCGTAATCGTTGGCCAGGACGAATTCTGGATCGTTCTCTAAAAATAAGTCGGCGACGTTATTCAGGTGAACCAGCCGATCCAACTCCGGCGAGGAAATTTCGTGGTCCCGGCAAAGTTCATAGCAGAGAAGACCAGCCGATTTTTCCAGGTTGTGGACCAGTTGAGCTTTTTTTGGGGTCAGGTCCGTGGCGTGGTGATCGATAATCAGCCAATTCGGCTTGTCCAGACGCGCTTCAAAGCTCAAGTCGCACACCCAGGCCGAGGCTTCTTTGGGTTCGCGCTGACGCCAGGTATTGTAATGATAAGCCTCCAGCCGGACCTCGGTGTCGAACACCTTTCGAGCCAGTCGCTGCAGCAAGACTCCCGACACCCATCCGTCCAGGTCACTTTCGTGGGTTAGGATCACATCCGGTTTTGGCAATGAAACCATCTATGAACTCTAGCGCAATTAAACCCTGATGGCGAGAAGTGAATGCAGAAGCGCACATGCAGAAGCTTTTGTTAATAATCGGTTTGAATTCTGCCCGGCATCCAGCTAGTATCCTCCTTCATTTAGGGACGCCTGAACCGCAAACCGAATTTCGCGCGCCATCGAAACATGAAACGAACTCATCATTGCAACGAGCTTCGCCCGACGCATATCGGGCAGACTGTCACCCTATCCGGCTGGGTCCATTCCCGGCGCGATCTGGGAGGACTCATCTTCATCGATATCCGCGACCGCGAAGGACGCACTCAGACCGTCTTCGATCCTTCGGAGCTGCCCAAGCAAATCTTTCAGCAGGCGGCGGCCTTGCGCAGCGAATGTGTCATTAGCGTCACGGGCAAAGTCCGCCAGCGCCCGCCAGGGACGAATAACGCGAAGATCGCGACGGGTGAAGTGGAGGTGCCCGTTTCCATCCTGGAAGTGTTAAATTTGGCCGAGGTCCTGCCTTTCCCTGTGGATGACCCGGAAGCGGCCAGCAAAGTAAACGAAGATCTCCGGCTGCAGTATCGTTACCTGGATCTTCGCCGGCCCGAAATGGCGCGCAACTTGCGCCTGCGCAGTAAAGTGGGAATGGCTACCCGGGTGTTTTTCGAGGAGCAAGGATTTCTAGAGGTGGAAACGCCTACTTTGTTTAAATCCACCCCGGAAGGCGCGCGGGAATTTCTGGTGCCCAGCAGGATCCATCCGGGCAAATGCTACGCTTTGCCGCAATCTCCGCAACAATTCAAGCAAATCCTGATGGTGGCCGGGGTGGAAAAATATTTTCAACTGGCCCGCTGTTATCGGGATGAGGATTTCCGCGCGGACCGCCAGGGGGAGTTCACCCAAATCGATCTCGAAATGTCGTTCATCGACCGCGAGGATATTTATAAACTCATCGAAGGTCTGCTGAAACGGGTATGGAAAACCGCCCTCAACCTCGACATTCCAACGCCATTTCCCCGACTGACTTATCAAGAGGCTTTGGACCGCTATGGCATTGACAAGCCCGACACCCGCTTCGGTTTGGAGCTGTTGGACCTGACCGAGGAATTTCGAGGCAGCAAATTCAAGGTGTTCGGAGGCGCTGTGGCCAGCGGCGGAGTGGTGAAGGTGCTCAACGCCAAGGGCTTGGCCGGGGCGACCCAAGGGCAAATCGACGCGCTCACCGAAATCGCGAAAGGCTTCGGCGCCAAGGGCCTGGCTTTTATCAAAGTCGAGGGAGGCGAATGGAAATCGCCCATCGTGAAATTCTTCAGCGAAGTTGAGAGAGCCGCGCTCACCCGAAAAGCAGGCATTGAGGAAGGCGATTTGATCCTATTCGCGGCCGACCAATGGCTGACGGCTTGCGAGATTTTGGGCAAGATTCGACTTCATTGCGCCGAACTGCTCAAAGCGCAGGGCCGGCTGGTGATTCCGGCGGATCGATTTAACTTTCTGTGGGTGGTCGATTTTCCGCTGCTCAGTTTTGATAAGGAACAGAACCGTTGGTATTCCAGCCATCACCCGTTCACCGCCCCAGTGGCGGAGGACATCCCTGTGCTCCTTACCGACCCGAAAAAAGTGCGGGGCCAGCATTACGATGTAGTGGTGAATGGCGTGGAGCTCGGGGGCGGCTCGATACGAATTCATCAGCCCGATGTCCAAAAAACCATCTTCGAGCAGGTGTTGCAAATCCCGCCCGAGATGGTCCAGGCGCGCTTCGGCTATATGCTGGAAGCATTTCGTTACGGAGCTCCGCCGCACGGCGGGATTGCGCTGGGGTTCGATCGACTGCTGGCTATTCTGTGCGGCACTCCAAGCATCCGCGACGTGATTGCGTTTCCTAAAACGGCCAAAGGCACCGATCTGATGACCGATTCCCCGGCGGCTGTAGAGCCAAAGCAGCTCCGCGATCTGCATCTCGAACTGAAAGTGCCACGGAAGGAATGAGGACGGGCGTAGCAACCCTATGGCGCCCGATTGGCCAGATCCATACCTGCCCCAAATCAGACCACGAACCGCCCGAGTTGGGACCTGAATCGTGCATTTTGCATGATTCGCCCTCGTTTTGCGCCCTCATCGTTCCCAAACCCTTGGCTATCCGAGGCTATCCGAGGCTATCCGAGGCTATCCGAGCCTTCAGGGATTTTTCTTTTTTTCAATCGCTCCCTCTCAACCCTGCGCTTGACTCACCTTAAACGACCCGCAATCTGGCGCTTATGACCAGGCTTTTGCGAGTCAATCAAGCACAGGCAGGAAATGACCCAATGGCTTGCAATTGAGGCGGAAAAGATTTTTTATCTCGCTCATGAATTTCCTGATTGACTCGAATTCCTTTTTTCATCGCTCCGGGGTGAGAATTCCCCGAAACCAAATTTCGCGCGTTGAACCCTTGCACCGTAGCAGCCGATGTGAATCGGCTCTGATCTTTCTCGGGAAAATAGTGAGCCGGGTCACCTTGGCTGCTACAAGGTTCGTGGAAAGGTCGGCCCGGAGGGCGGCCCCAATCTTCTTCGTCGTCCTGCTCTTCGGGTTGAGCTTGAAGCTCGCGGCCACGGAAAACGAAACGGTGTGCTACGAGTCGAAGGCATTGTTTGCGCCAGGTGATTCTTCGGAGGCGCGCAAATATGCGCCCAGTCGCGAGATCGATATCCTCCATCTGGCCATCGACGTGACACCCGACTTCAAGGAACGCAGCGTTTCCGGCAACGTCACTCTTCGGTTCAAACCCGTCGCCAAACCGTTCCCCGAACTGCGCCTCGATGGAATTGACCTGACAGTGTTCTCGGTGAGTTCCAGCGAAAAGGTGATGGGCTGGCAGGCCACTGATAAGAACGTCATCATCACCTTCGAACAGCCGATTGCCCCGGACCACGAAGCGAGCGTGACGATAACTTATCGCGCTCAGCCGAAGCAAGGTCTCTACTTCCGCACGCCAGAGATGGGCTATAAGGCCGAGGACACGCACGTCTGGTCCCAGGGCGAAACAACAGAGGCCCGCCATTGGTATCCGTGCTGGGATTCGCCGAACGCGAAATTTACCTCCGAGGTGACCTGCCATGTGCCTGAGGGAATGGTCGTGCTCTCGAACGGGAAAATGGTTTCGGAGGAAAAGGATTCCGCCTCCGGGTTGGTAGTCGTGCGATGGTCGCAGGACAAACCCCACGCAAATTATCTAATTTCGCTGGTGGCGGGTTATTTGAAAAAGGTCGAGGATAGATACAAAGACATTCCCCTGGCGTTTTACACGCCCGCCTCGCAAATCGATCAGGCCATCAACTCCTTCAAAGAAACTAAGGACATCATGGCCTTCTTTGAGCAGGAGATTGGCGTGCCTTATCCCTGGGCCAAATACTATCAGGTTTGTGTGGATGACTTTGGGTGGGGAGGAATGGAGAACACCAGCATCACCACGCTCAACGAGTCCACTTTGCATACGGCTGAATTTGAGAACCTTCGGGACAGCCAGGGATTGGTGGCGCATGAGATGGCCCACCAGTGGTTCGGGGACCTCGTCACCTGCAAGGACTGGGCGAACGTATGGCTGAATGAGGGATTCGCCACGTATTACGACGACCTCTACGATGGCCACAAAAATGGCCCGGATGCCTTGCTCTACGATATGTATCAGAGCGCCAAAGGCATTGTTAACCAACCCAACCAGACTAACTCGGTGGTGCGCCGCAATTACAATACTCCGGAAGATCAATTCGGTTTCCTGGCCTATCCCAAAGGAAGTTGGATCTTGCACATGCTCCGCGCTCAACTGGGCGAAGACCTCTATCGGCGTTGCATCAAAACTTACCTGGAGCGCCATCAGTTTCAGAACGTAGTCACCGAAGACCTGAACCGGGTGGTCGAGGAACTCTCGGGACGTTCCTTTGACCAGTTCTTTGACCAATGGGTCTATCACGCCGGACAACCGGAATTGGCGGTGAATTACAATTGGGACGAGAAAAGCAAACTGGCCAAAATCAGCATCCAGCAGAATCAAAAGCTGAGCGCGGATGTCCTTCTCTTTAATTTTCCGCTGACCATCCGTTTCAAATCAAAGTCCGGAAACATCGATCGACAAATTATCGTCACCGAGAAGGCGGCCGATTTCTATTTTCCACTGGCAGAGGCGCCGCAGAGCGTGCGGGTGGATCCGGAGTTGAGCGTGTTGGCCATTATTAATTTCGCACCGCCAGAAAGCATGCTCTCCGCGCAGCTCGTGGATAAAAAGGACTTGGTCGGGCGGTTGATTGCGGCTGAGCAGTTCGGGGCCAAGAAGGATCGCGGGGCCGTCGCGAAGTTAAAGGAGAGCTTGAACAACGATGCCTTTTATGGTGTTCGCCTGGCTGCTTCCCAGGCCCTGCGCGCCATTCAGACGGACGAAGCCTACGAGGCGCTGCTGGCTTCGACCAAACAAAGCGATGCCCGAGTCCGACGCCACGTCCTGGGCGACATTGCTGGCTTTTATCGCGAAGGCAGTTACGCTGCCGCGCAAAAAGTTTTAGAGGAGGAAAAGAATCCTGATATTAAAGCGCTGGCCCTCGTTTCTCTGGGAGCCTACGGTAAACCAGAGATTCACGACAAGCTCTTGGACGCGCTGAACTCCACCTCCTATCGCAACATCCTTGCCGATGCTGCGATCAACGCGATGCGGGTGCAGGACGATCCGAGTTATATAGGCCCCCTGCGCGAGACCTTGCAAAAAAAAGAAACGGCCTTCACGACCGCTGGCTTTAGCCGGGCGTTGGAAAACCTGGCTTATTTGGCGCGAAACGAGGAAAAGAAAGATTCATTGCGCGAATTCTTCGTCGGTTATGTCAACAGCAACAAGAAGCGCGTGCAACTGGCCGCCCTTAATGGGCTGGGGACTTTGGGCGACTCGAAAGCCACTGCCGTGCTGGAAAAGTTCACCAATGCCGGCAAAGAAAGCCCGGAGCGCATCGCAGCCGAAAAATCCCTGGCCAGCCTGCGGGATGCGAAGAAGCCTTCGGTTGAGCTGGGCCAAATCCGCAATGAGGTGCTTAATCTTCAAAAAGAAAACCGCGCATTGCGCAAAGATTTCGATGACCTGAAGAAGAAGCTGGAGGCGACGGCCCCCGCCGCCGCCAGCAGGACGAATAAAACTGCCACTCCCCTCAAGTCTCCCAAACGCTCCTGAACGGGTGAAGGCCACGAGAGGGGAGCGCAAAGGAGTCGTTGGGAAGGTACCCCTCGGCGCCAGCGTCGAGCGCATGAAGACCAAATTCCTTTTCAAAGGACTCGTGGAACTCGTCCTTCCGAGACTTGTGCCAATCATCTGGCAAAATGAGAATTGCTGGCCGATTCAGCCGTAAATTACGAGCTGGATGTTCTCGGGAAGACTTTTGGCGACTTCGGTCACCACGTCACCTTTTAAGAGGCTGACCAGGGTGCGGCGATGGGAGGTGCCTAGCATCAGGAGATCAACCCCGAGGGTGGCAGAGAGGTCCAGGATGGTGCCGGCGGGATCGACGCTGACCGCGTAAAGGGGAACAACCGCCACCTCATTTTGGCGGCCAGATTCCAACATTGCATACATGATTTTGGCGGCATCTCGATCATCTTGCCAGCGATGTTTCTCCGCCAATTGGACCGGACCTGGAAAATTTACAGCCAGCTCTTTGACGTAGAGAACATAAAGGGAAGCCTGGCGGAGGCGGGCTTCTTCCAAGGCGAAGGACAGGACAGGGTTAAGCCCGCGCGCCGCCACCAGGATGGTTTGGGTCGCCGAAATATTCAGCCGAAAACCCGGGATGGATTCAGGGGTCATCGCCGCCGCCACTTCCTCGCTAACGGTCAAGGTGCGCAAGCCCGCTCTTTTTTGAGCAAAGGCGCGCAACGCCATGCCGAGGCCCAGGACGCAGACAGCAAAAAAGAGCGCCTCCGGCTTGGTTTTAGCGATGGTGATCTCGATGACAAACATAAGGATGAACGTTAACCCCATGACCACTCGTTCAAACCAGTTAAGGCGCAGGTCCTTGTTGATGGCGCAGGAACCGAGGTTAACAGTGATGGCGCCCACCACTCCAATAGCGTACAGTCCGGCCAAGGATTCCAAATCGCTCGAAATCAACACCACGCCCACGGGAAGAAGAACAGCGAGGATTAAGGGCCACCACGGCACTCCATGTGGATTGAGCTTGCCAAAGGGGCGGGGCATTTCGCCGTCCTGAGCCATCATAAAAAGCAACCCGATCAGAGCGGTGATAGCGGTGTTGACCGCGCTTAAGAGCAGGAGTCCCACCACCAGCCCGACGATTATCCCGAAGACTTTGCCAAAACCGATCCCAAAAACCATGGTGCCATATTGCTCACCCAGGAACCGGAGCATGTCCTCCCATCGTTCTTCCAGCAGGCCGTTCAATTCCCGTGGCAGCGAGAGCATGGCCCACCCGAGCAAGGCCGTCCCCAAAACCACCTCGAAGGCCACCGGCAAAATGGCTTTGTAAACCGTCCGGGATACCCGTGGCGAATCCGAGGTCGAGGCTGGATCGAGTTTCATTACTCCGGTCAAATTCGCAATCGATTCGACACCGCTCAGAGCCAGAATCATCCCCGTGAATGCCACCCACTTGCCAGAAAAGCTCTTGGTGGAAGGTTCCAAACTGCCTAAATTGAGATAAGGCAAGCTGAGCGCAATAATCGCCAACACCACCAGGACCATGGGAATAGCCAGGGAAAAAGCCATGCTCCCGCTGTGTTTTGGTCCGAAGTAGTTTACCGCCCCCACTAATGCCAGCAGGCCGAGAGTGGCCCACGGAATATAAGCCCTCGGCACGCCAAAATACTGCATTCCCGACCAACCACTCATGGCCGCCGTGACCGTCAAATCCGCCACCAGGAGCAAAGCGCCCATCACTGCGAGGATTCGACTTTGTTTGCGAGCGGCTGAGTAAACCCCGCCCCCGTCCGGAAAATTCCGGCAGATAAGTATATAATTGTAGCCCACGACGCCGGTTAACACGCAGACGGCGAGAATGGTGGGAAGGGAGGAAAACCCAGCGGCCAAAAAGGCCAGCCCGATGACGTAAGCTTTGCTGGTTCCCCAATCTCCATAGAGGAACGCCGCCGCGCGCGCCCAACCCACATTCCGAGGCCGATGAGCTGCGGGCCTATCCATGGAGGAGTCCCGGCGGCCGCGGCGGCGAAGCGTTTGGATTCATCCGCGAAATTATGGGCGCAATTCCTGGGAGGGCAGGCCCGATGCCTCTGTCAATTTTCAGAAAAGCGCTCAAAATCATTCCGAGTGGGTATAGTGCGCGGAGAAACCGGCTTTCGTCAACGCGAGAACCCGCCTCGACAGCAGTTCTCAATATGGCAATGTAGGACGACATGGCCGGAAGGACGAGTTCCCCGAGTCCTTGATCTCTTAAGAAAATGGGGACTCGTGGAACTCGGCGTTCCGAAAATTGCGCCGAACCTCTGCTCTTGATCTTTGCCACAAACGATTTTGACTTGGGCGTCATGGGATTCTATTACAAGGCTATGTCTTTGCCTCGGTTTTTGCTCGGTCTGGGCCTCTCCGGGCTTTTGGAAATCCTCCTTCCTGGCACAGGGTTGGAAGCCGCAACTTTTCGGGTGGCGACGTACAACGTGGAGAATTATCTGGACGCCCCCTCGGGCACCCGGCCCTCCAAGTCTGAGGAGGCGAAGGCTAAAATCCGGGACAGCCTCCGGGCTCTGCAGGCCGACGTGGTCGCTTTGCAGGAGATGGGCAGCACCGCCGCGCTTCAGGAACTGCGCGATGCCCTCAAATTGGAAGGAGCCGACTACCCTTATTGGGAGCATGTCTCAGGGCATGACACCAACATCCATGTGGCCGTGGTCAGCAAGTTTCCGATTACGGGCCGCCGGCCGCATACGAACGATTCGTTTTTGCTGTTTGGCCAGCGCTTTCAAGTGAGTCGCGGCTTTGCGGAAGTGGACATCCAGGTGACGCCCACTTTTTCGTTCACCCTCATGACGGCGCACTTGAAGTCGCGACTCCCTGTGGCAGAGGCCGATGAGGCCGAATTGCGCGAGCAGGAAGCAGTTCTTCTGCGCGAAAGAATTGATCTTCTCCTCAAGGCCAAACCGACGGTGAATCTAATCGTCCTGGGCGACTTTAACGACACCAGAGACGCAAAATGCGTTCGCGCGCTCATTGGCCGCGGGCGCACCGCTCTTATCGACACCCGGCCTGCCGAGCGCAACGGGGACGACCAACCACCGAGCAGCCATTCGCATTACGCGCCGCGAAACATCACCTGGACCTATTACTACGGCAAGGAGGACACTTACAGCCGCATCGACTACATCTTCCTCAGCCAGCGGATGGCCAGGCAGTGGGACAAAAAGGAAAGTTTCGTGTTGGCCCTGCCTAATTGGGGCATCGCTTCCGACCATCGCCCAATCGTCGCCGGCTTTTTTGTGGAAGATCCGAAAAACTGAAGGATCATCTGCGCATCTGAAAAAGCCGCTGACGTTGGAATGGGCGCGAAAGCGGTAAAACGTTTGACAATCACTTCGCAGTTAGGTAACACCCCGCTGAGACAGGGTGTTAATGAGATGCGCAAACGGCTTAAAGAATTTCACATGTGCGCCATGTTTCCCGGCCTCCAATAAGCCCGGAGGGGATCGCGGATGAGGGCAGGCAGTATTACACCGTTTATGAAGCAGCAAAAACCGAACAGGAACGAATTCAATCGGCGCGATTTTCTCAAAGGCAGTTCCGCAGCCTCATTCATGACTTTGCTGGGAGGAGTCGAGCTCGTCATGGATCGTCCGTCGGCAAAAGCTGTCGATGCCGAGAAATTGCATGGCCCCGCCGTCAAGTCCGCGGTCATCGGCCTGGGGGTGCAGGGCCGCACCATCGTTTCGACTTTGGCACGGCTGCCCGAAGCGCAAGTGGTGGCTTTGTGTGATACTTACCCAGCCGCTATCCGCCGAGCGAGCAAGGACGCGCCGGAGGCGGCATCCCTCAACGATTACCGGCAGATTCTCGACAACAAGGAGATTAAAGCTGTCTTCATCACCACCCCGTCCCATCTGCACCGCGACATCGCCCTCGCAGCACTGCAGGCGGACAAGCATGTGTATTGCGAAGCCCCGCTGGCCCATACGGTCGAGGATGCCCGCACCATCGCCAAAGCGGCCAAGGGCGCCGTGAAGCAAGTTTTCCAACCCGGTTTGCAAATGCGCTCGGACCCGCACCGGCATTTTCTGCTCACCTTTATTCGTTCCGGGGCGATGGGCAAAACCGTGGTATGCCGCGCCCAATGGCATAAGAAGACCAGTTGGAGAAGTGCCGCCCCCAACGCCGCGCGAGAAAAGGATCTCAACTGGCGGCTGGAACGAGAGTCCTCCCCCGGGTTGGCCGGGGAAATCGGTCTGCATCAGTATGATGTGGTTTCATGGTTCCTCAACGCGCGTCCGAAAGCGGTCTCAGGGTTTGGCGGCATTTTGCAGTGGAATGACGGCCGAGATGTGCCAGATACCGTTCAAGCGGTCTTCGAATTTCCGGGAGGGACAAATTTGATCTATGAGGCTACCCTGGCCAACTCATTCGATTCCGAGTACGAAATGTTTTATGGCACCGACAGCGCCATCATGTTGCGGGAGAATAAAGCTTGGATGTTCAAGGAGGTGGATTCTCCTTTGCTAGGTTGGGAGGTTTATGCCCGCAAGGATACGTTTTACAAAGAGACAGGCGTGGCGCTGGCCGCGAATGCCACCAAGCTGAAGGCTCAGGGAGATAAACCGGTGGAAGAGGCTCCTTTCACCAACACCCCTTTGTTTTACGCCCTGGAAAACTTCCTTACTAATGTCAACCAGGTCAGCGCCGCCGTCGAGGATTTCGCCGCCACCTTCAGTGTCAGCGACCAGGCCGCCTTGGTAAAATATTTGAGCGACGTCAAACGCCAGCCCGCGGCGGGCTGGAAGGAAGGCTTGGAATCCACCGTCGCCGTCCTCAAGGCCAACGAAGCCATTCTCAAGGGCCAAAAGATTACGCTCCAGAAAGAATGGTTCGATCTGGGCTGAGCGAAAATGGCCGCTTTCACATTGTCGCAATCTGGAACCTGCTCGTTCGGAGGGACGAGTTCCACGAGTCCGATTTGCCAAGGAGATCAGGGACTCGTGGAACTTGCCCTTCCGAGACTTGGGCGGATGCGCTGATGGCCTTCAATGAATATTGGTTACCAGAGCATGGTCTGATATTTGGAATGCTCCCAGACTGGGGAGAGATAGAGAAAATGATTATGAAATTTGACTATCGTAAGGCGGTTACCAACAGCAGCATAGTTCTCGCATTGCTACTCGGGGGCGGACTCCAGGCTCAGAACGTGGTTCGTTACGCCGCACAGCCCGGCGGAAGCAAAATAAAAATTGAGGGCACCTCGTCCATTCACGATTGGACCGTGGAAAGCCGGCTGGTCGGTGGCTTCATGGAATTGGACCCGGCTTTCGATGCTGATCTGAAGACGCTCGCAACCACTCCCAAAGTGGAAGCAACCATCCTCGTGCGGCAGCTCAAGAGCGGAACCAAACCGATGGACAATGTGATGTACGACCACATGAAGCTCAAGGAGCATCCCGACATTAAATATCGCTTGTTGACTCTCGCCGCCAAACCCGGCGCGCCCGCCGGGGCGGCCTCGCAGTTCGACGCCACAGGGGAATTGACCGTTGCAGGAGTTACCCGGACCAACATGATGCCCATCAGCATGGAACGAGTGGAAACAACCAAGATCCTCGTCAAAGGCGCCACCAATCTAAAGATGTCCGACTTCAAGATCGAACCCCCCACAATTAGTCTGCTCGGGATTAAAACCGGCGATGACGTGAAACTTTCCTTCGAATGGGTCACGGCAAAGACGGAGAAGCCCGCGGAAACGAAGTAACACACGATCTTCCGATCTGCTGTTCAAGCTGCACTCCCGCCACGATAAACCCGAGGCACGCGATAAGTAATATTGGTCAGAACTTCCCAAGGCACCGTCGCGCACCATTCGGCCAAATCATTGACCGTGATGCTCTCTCGCTTTTGGGAGCCGATTAACACCACTTCATCACCCGATTTTGTTCGGGCCAGATGAGACACATCGACGATCATTTGATCCATTGTAATGCGCCCGAGGACCGGGCACCGTTCTCCGCTAATCAATACTTGGGCCCGGTTGCTGCCAGACCGGAGGTAGCCATCACCGTAACCCGCGGTCAGAGTCGCCACTCGCATCGGGCGCGGCGAAACAAAGATGCCGCCATAGCTTAGCGGCGTCCCTTCCGGAATCTCCTTTACCAGGCTCACGCGACATTTCCACGCCAATGCCGGGCGCAAATTGTCTTTCAAAGAGGAGGCTACCTGGCGTTTTCCGGGTGGCGCCACTCCATAGACTAACAGTCCAGGACGAACGGTGTTGAAGATGCTCGACTCCTCCAGGAACAAAGCCGCGCTGTTATTAGCATGGAGAAATTGAAATTTCCTTCCTCCCTTGCCTAGCGACTGGAGCAAGCGCTGAAATTGCTGCCTTTGCCCTCGGGAGAATTCCGCATCGGTCTCCACGGAGGAGTAATGGGTGTAGAGGCCGCAAACCTTTAGGCCCGGCAACCGGGCCGCTTCCCGAATCAGTTGGCGCGCTTCCCGCGGCGGTGCTCCCAACCGTCCCATTCCTGTGTCCACTTTGACATGGAGGCGAACGGATCTCGCCAGCTTCACAGCGACGGCGGAAATTCGTCTTGCCTCCTCCAAGGTTGAAATAGTTGCCATCACCTCTTCGCGGACTAGCATTTCCAACTCATCTGGCAAAGCCGCGCCGAGCATCAGGATGGGCCAGCCCTCGCCGACACTTCGGATGGCGTGGGCCTCAGCCAGATTTGCCACTCCAAAAACATCTGTCCCGCTTTGCATCAGAATGGCAGCGATTTGTTTCAGGCCATGCCCGTAAGCGTCGGCTTTAACGACCGTCATGATTTTGACGCGGGCTCCGACCCGATGGCGAATCCAAGCGAGGTTTTCCCGCAAGGCGCTTAAATCCACTTCCGCCCAACAACGATGGGAGTTTTTCATTTTGTGGGCGGGTGGGGAAAAGTTCGGAACGGCGGAGCTTTAACGAAATTTGTCTCGCGCAGATAAATCGGTTCAAGGCTTGATCCAGAGACGAAGTCTGTGCGGCCAACCGCGAGCCTGGCGAGCGCTCCCGCTTCCGGAAATAACACCCGCCCTTGGGGAAACCAGCGGTCAACTTCCGGCCCGATCATGAGTCCGCCGGCCTTCACCAGGGCCGCTACTTTGCCAAAGGCCGCCACGTGCAAAGACTCCACCAAACGGGCTTGAGCTGCTCGAATTTCGTAGGTTGCCAGGTAGAATTCATTTCGTTGAGCATCGATGGCCACATTCACGGAACCGAGAATTCCCTCGGCCTGCGCCTGAGCGGCCAGACATTCCACACTGCTGATGGCCAGCAGCTTAATATCCCGAGCCAACTGCCAGCCCTGGGCGATGGAGATGGCGGCTCGGATGCCCGTGTAGCTGCCCGGGCCGGTGCCCACGACCAGGCAGTCGATTTCTTCCAGGGCGAGGTTGTCCTGGCTGAGCGTAGTTGAGATCAATCCGAAGGCGTTCAGAGTGCGAGGACTAGCGCGGGTGGCGCAAACGATTGGCGCAGCCACCACGACCGGGCCACCGCTGTCCGCGCTGTCGAGGAACGCGACACTGCGTTGTTCGGAGGAGAATTCAAGCGCCAGAATCTTCATAGCTAATGCGCCGCTCATTTTCGCTGAGCGTTTCGAGAACTACATTCCGATAGCCGGAGGAGGGATTGGAGAGGGCGTTGGCTGCGGAGGGCCAGCGTTCGACCCATTCGATCACAGTCACTCCCGGTGGATTATCGAAGTATTCCTCCAGCCCAGCGCCAATGATTTGGGACGCCGAATCCAGCCGGTACAAATCGATATGAAAGAGGGGCAAACGTCCGTCCGTGTATTCATGAATGAGCGCAAAAGTGGGCGAATGGACAAGCGCGCTAATCCCCAAGCCGCGGGCAAACCCCCTAACCAGTTCGGTCTTGCCCGCCCCCAAATCTCCCGTGAGCCCAATGACCAAACCTCGAGCAGCCCATTTGCCCCACGTCTCCCCAAGCGAGCGGGTTTCTTCAGGACTTCTGGAAATGAACGTAGCCATGAGCAGCCAGTGGTTGCACGCCTGCCTTGTCCCGGATTCTTAAACCGGACGCAGCCGTGATCTTACCGATACAGGACAGGCGCACTCCGGGAAATTGTTCTTTCCAACCGTCGAGCACGCGCACCGCATCTTTGCTGGCGAGGGTGAACAGCAATTCAAAATCCTCGCCGTCAGTCAATGCGGCGAGCAGCGGGGGTTTGGTGGAGGACTCCGTTTTGGCCTGCAAACGGGCGGCCCGGCTGATCGGAACAGCCTCGGCGAGCACTTCGGCTCCCACCACGCCAGCGCGCAAGAGATGGCGCAAGTCGGTGGCCAGCCCATCACTCACATCGATCATCGAATGAACGCTGAAATTGTCTGCCAGCCAGCGAGCCTCCCTCAGCCGGGGCTCAATTTCCAAATGCTTGCCTTGGAGGGAGCCGCCAAGCTCGCCGGACACAAAAACTGCATCTCCCGCCTTCGCGCCGGAACGAAGGATGCATTTGCTTCTTGGCACTGTGCCAATGACTGCCACTGAAAGCAGGAGTCGCTCCGGGTTGGTGGTAGTCTCGCCTCCGGCAATGGCCACGCCATGATGACGAGCTAAGGTGTTGATGCCTTCGTAAATCCGTTCAATGAATTCCGGCTTAAACTCGCATGGTAAAGCCAGGGTGATCAATGCCGAGGTGGGTGTTCCAGCCATGGCCGCGATGTCGCTCAGACAACGACCAAGAGCTTTGTGGCCGATCTTCTCCGCTGGAGTGGTCCTGGTGAAATGGATTCCTTCTACCACCGCGTCGGTTTTGAAGAGGACTAATTGCCCTGGAATATTGAGGTCCAGCACCGCGCAATCATCACCCGCCCCCACGACCAACGATTCGTTCGCCGGCAGAGAACGGGTCAAAAGTTGAATCAATTCCAGCTCGTTCATCAGTGGCGCTGGAGGAAGTGGTGAAAGAAGCGGCCCAGTTCCGGGCCAAAAATCGCTCCTAAAAAATTCACAAGATTGAATAGAGAGTGCATGAGTATGGGCGCCACCAGTTTGTCAGTTTTTTCATATACAAGGAGGAGTATTATGGCAAAGAACGTTAGAGGCAGAAACACCACTACGTTAAAATGGATAGCGGCGAAGAGAGTTGAAGTGCCCCAAAAAGCGAAACGAGGATAGCCCCGTTGTTTGATGAAGGGGTAAAGGATGCCGCGAAAAAGCGATTCTTCAGCTACTGGGACTAAAATGATGGCGACCAGCCCAAAGAACAGTTGCTGTCTGGAATCAACCGTAGATTCCAACACCTTAATGGCAGGCTGGGGCGTCGATTCTACTTTGACTAGATTCATTAGATCGATGGACCATTTTTGCAAAAGCCAGACCAGGGGCAAAGAAAGAATCCCGATCAGGATAGCAAAAATGATGATCCGCTTCAGGTGGGGGCCAGACAGGCCAAGAAATTCCCGCCAATTCGTTCCATTGAGCTTCAAAAAGTGATGGACTAGAAAAATCGCGGCTGCATGGAAACTGAGCGTCCCAATGACGAAGTGATAAAAAGATTTCTGAGCCATTGCATCCAACGGGAGGATTTGCTCCAGCAAAATTCCTAAAAGCATTCCCACGGACCAACAGATCAGCAGGCCTGCCATCAGCAGCAAGAGCAGTTCGCGGTTCCACGGTTTTTCTGATAACATCGAGAAAAGTTATTACAACCGCGAGACGGGTGCGATGGAAAAAGCTTTCGAACGCAAGTTCAGCCCTGGTCGGTCCTTCGCGCTTCCCTCTGCCCCGCCTGATGCTCTGGTATGGACGCGAGCGCTTCGAGCAGTTAAATTATGAAACCAGGCGCGGACCATCTGACTGCGCAAAACTGATGAGATAAACAATAAACAAGTTTCAATCATGAAAATCAAACTCAGCCACAATCGCAAAGCCCGTCCTGCGCCCCGCGCCCGTCTCTCCACTTCCCGTCCCAATGGCTCGGCCGTCAAACCACCCCGTCTCTTAATCGATGGGGCGTGGGTTGAGGCCGAATCGGGCAAGACCTTTTCCACTTACAACCCGGCCACTGGCGAGGTAATTTGCGAAATCGCGGCGGGCGACAAGCCCGATATCGACCGTGCCGTGCGGGCCGCGCGCCGCGCTTTCGAGGGCGGCCCATGGCGCAGCCTCACGCCCTCGGAGCGCGGGCGAATGCTCTGGAAGCTGGCCGACTTGCTCGAACAGAACCTCGAGGAATTCGCCAGGCTGGAAACCTTGGACAACGGCAAGCCGCTCGCTGTCGCGCGTGGCGCCGATGTGCCACTCGCCGTCGATCTATTCCGTTACATGGCCGGTTGGGCGACCAAGATTGAGGGCCGCACGATTCCCATCTCCGTGCCTTACGCTCCCGGCGCGAAATTCCTGGCTTACACCCAACGCGAACCGATCGGGGTGGTCGGCCAGATCATCCCTTGGAATTTTCCTTTGCTCATGGCGGCGTGGAAACTCGGCCCCGCCCTCGCGACAGGCTGCACCGTCGTGTTGAAACCCGCTGAACAAACCCCGCTCACGGCCCTCCGGTTAGGTGAACTGATTCAAGAAGCGGGCTTTCCGAATGGCGTAGTCAACATTGTCACCGGGTTCGGTGAGACCGCAGGCGCCGCGCTCGCAGCCCATCCCGATGTGGACAAAATCGCTTTCACCGGCTCGACTGAAGTCGGCAAACTGATCGTCCGCGCCGCCAGCGGCAATCTGAAAAAAGTCACCTTGGAACTCGGGGGCAAGTCGCCCAATATCGTTTGCGACGATGCCGATCTGAGCGCCGCCATTCCCGGCGCGGCCAGCGCCATTTTCTTCAACCACGGCCAGTGCTGTTGCGCCGGCTCCCGCCTTTACGTGCAAAAAAAGTCGTTCGACAGGGTAGTCGAGGGCGTCGCCGCCGCGGCCAAGAAAATCAAAGTCGGCGCGGGGATCGATCCCTCCACGGAGATGGGGCCGCTCGTCTCGGAGGAACAATTCAACCGCGTCATGAGCTACCTGCGCGCTGGCGAGGCTGAGGGCGCGAGGACGGTGACCGGTGGAAAACGGGCGGGCGAGCGCGGCTATTTCGTTCAGCCATCTGTGCTTGTGAATACAAAACCCGGCATGAAAGTGATGGACGAGGAAATCTTCGGCCCCGTAGTCTGCGCCATCCCCTTCAAAGAAATCGAGGAAGTGATTCCGGCTGCTAACAACAATCCTTACGGTCTGGCGGCAGCGGTATGGACACGCGACATCGCCAAAGCCCATCGGATTGCCTCGCGCTTGCGAGCCGGCACGGTTTGGATCAATTGCTACAACATCTTTGACGCGGCGCTGCCCTTCGGGGGCTACAAACAGTCCGGCTGGGGCCGGGAGATGGGGCGTGACGCGGTGGAACTTTACACCGAAACCAAAGCGGTTTGCGTCGCTCTTTGAGCCCAGGGTTGCGACGCCTCGCATGAAAACGCGGACGGTGAAGTTGCCTCACGGACTGCTGGCCTGGCTGGAGAATGAGTCGAAGCGAGCTAACCGGCCGAAGTCGGCGGTGGCGCGCGAGATTTTGCAGCAACCAGCAAAGTCGGCCGCGCTCCGCGCCGGACATGGCGGCAGATCTGTGTGGTTGCGCGCAAAGTGGGGTGCGGGACCTGGCGCGCAACAAGAAGCACCTGAAAGGCTTCGGCCGATGACCGCCTGGTTGCTGGACATCGGCCCGCTGGTCGCGTTCCTCGACCGCAGTGAGGAGTATCACGGATGGGCGGGCAACGAAGCCACCTCCCCATAGCGTGCCTGACGCACCGCCCTTGCGCGGCGTGCTGACCTACCGGAACAACTGCGGAGTGAACTCGTTGAGGTAATTTCGCCAGTTAATCCAGGTATGGCCCCCGGTTGATTCCACATACACGGGGTTAAATCCATGCTTCTTTAGCAGATCGACACTCTTCCGCGAGGTTTCGAGGAGGAAATCATCGGTGCCAGTGCTGAACCAGAGCAGCTTAAGCCCCTTTTTCGACTTGGCGTTGTCCAAGCCTGCCAGATGCCGCTCCTCCCACTTCGGATCGGTCGCTGGAACGGGCGCTCCGTTCCGGTTTCCTGGAAAAGCACCGAACAATCCCGAACTGAACACACCGACATAGGCAAACTTGTCCGGATTGGAGATGGCCATTTCCAATGTTTGCCCGCCACCCATCGACAGACCAGCGATGGCCCGATGTTGGCGATCGGTGTAAACCCGATAATGCTTCTCCACGCAGGGCACGATGTCAGTGAGAAAATCCGGCCCGAATTCATCCAGAGGAGGCCGCGCCGCCGCGGCATTGGTTGAACCGCCTTCCCGCCGGCCAAACCCGAAAAAGGAGCGCGTGTGTCCGGCAGGCATCACTACCACCATGGGCTTCGCTTTTTTAGCGGCGATCAGGTTATCGAGAATTAACCCGGCGCGGCCTACCGACGACCAGGCTTCGTCGGAATCTCCGGCGCCGTGCAGAAGATAAAAAGCGGGGAATTTTCCGTTGCCCAATTCGTAACCCGGCGGCGTATAAACGTGCATCCGGCGAAATCGTTTGAGCGTCGTGGAATAATACGTGACGGACGCGACAGCGCCATGAGGCACGTCCCTGGTGTCCATAAAATCGCTGCCCGGCACATTGACGAGGCTCCAAACGTTATTATTGGACTCGCTCGTGGCCGCGTTTCGGGGATCAACTACCGTCACCCCGTCCAGGTTGAAATTGTAGCGATAAGCGCCGGCGTCGATGGGGCCTATCGTCAGTTCCCAAATGCCGTTTGTGGCCTTGGTCATTTCGGTGCGCAACCCTTTGCTGGGAATGTCCCCGGCCCCCAGTTTGAGCTTGTCCGCATTGGGAGCATAGATGCGAAAGGTGATATGACGGTCAGACGAGACTTCCGGAGAAACAACTTGAGGTCCTTGCGAAGCTCGGTCCCGCGGTGTTGGTGCTTGGGCAAAGATTGATGGCGCCAGGCTGAGCCCCGCCAGGAGTGCCACCATCCCAACTGTAATGCTTGTTCTTAATTCATTCATATTTGCCAGTCCCTTTATATATGCGAAACCCTTGGCAAAAGTCCGCCAAAATAAAATTCCATTTGGCTTCTCACCGCCGAACAATACGCCCTCGGGACCGGGTTCGGCCTGCCCGCAAGGGAAGTGTGGCTGAGCGCGGAATCCTGATTAAGGCGGATGATTGTTTTGCAGCGCCGCCAAGGTCTCACGCAGTGCGATGCGAAGTTCTGCCGCCGTCAGAAACCGTAATGACAGGACGGGCTGGCAGGCCTTAATGATAATGGCATTTAAACGGATGAAATCGACTTGGCTGGCGCTTTCGATCAGCGTGGCCGAGAGTTCGGGAAAATAGGCGGGCTCGCGGCCGGTGCTGATCACGTATAGCACCATGCCCAGGGCGAAGATGTCCGCCTGTACCGTCCCCGGCGGCTCTGGCCACGGCGGCATGTATCCTGGAGTGCCGACCCCGCTACTTTCTTTGCCGGGTTGCGGGGTCTCTGTCACCAAGCCCACGTCCGCCAGTTTGGGGTGGCCGTTGACGAGAACGATGTTCGACGGCTTGATATCGCGGTGGATGAGTCCCTGGCAATGCAGAAAATCCAGCGCGTCCGCTAGTTCAATCCCGATCCGGAGGCAATCCGCGACCGGAAGACGATGGCTTGATTTTTCGGCGCGAATGCTGACTAGATCGCGCGGCTTATAGGCGGCAGGGTTCTCCTCCCATCCGGATGCGTCGGCATCGCCCAGTTCCATCACATAATAGAAGTAGCCCTGGGGCTTTTTCCTGCTCACAAAATCCACTCGGAGCAGCCCGGGATGTTTGTCCGAGACGGGTTTGTATCGGCGGATGCCCCTGAACTCCCGCTCATAGGGTTCCGTGCTTTCTCGGAAATTCGCCTCATATACGGCTTTGAGCGCCTGCCATTGCCCGATGGCATTGCGCGCCAGCCAGACTTTTCCGTATGCCCCTTTGCCAAAAGCCGGCTGGATCAACTCATAATCCGGCGTATCCGGCACATCCTCCGAGATGACTTTTGTGGCTGTCCCCTCACGGGATTCGGGAGCCCGGGGTCGCACTAACAGCGCATACGCCAGCGCGCAGGGCACCTGCCCGCCTGCGATCACCATCCATGGAAACCAGAAATTGGTAAAGTGACTTAAGGAAACTGCTCCGAATGTTACGGTGCCACTAACGGCGGCAGCGATGCTGCAGGCCAGCAAGGGCCGCGCACGGAATAGTCCGCCCCCGAGCAACACGCCTGAGACGAGGAGAACTAGCACCTCCAACCAACTAGCTGGCCGTCGCAGCCACTCGCCGTTGACAAGGTTCAGGAAAGAAGTGGCCATAATCTCCACGCCGCCAACGGCATTACCTGTCCAACGGGTGTAGGGGGTGCAGAACTCATCCTCCTCACCATCTGGGGCCGAGGTCTTGGGCTTGTTGCCCACGAACACGATTTTGTGGCGAAAATAGTTAGCGGGTAATTCCAGCGCGAGACGATAACCCCAATTCGTCCAGGACCCATTAGGGCCGTAATAGCGCAGCCAACGCTCCTGTGGGACGTCGCTCATTTGCGCTCCGGCTTGCAGCGCCGCAGCCCAGGGCAGGCCCAGAAACTGAGCCGACTCGATCGGTCCAGGGAATGGCCAGTGCTTGCGCACAATCAAGTCGAGCTCCGGGGCCAGTCCGGGAATACCCCAATGCTCATTTGCGGCGCTCAGAAACGCAGGCGCCGGCGGAACAGGCCGCACATCGTGCACCCCTGGTAGAGTCGTATCGCTTTGGTCCCCCATTAGGATAACGTTTCCGTGACGGCGGATGGCATCTGCGAGGCTCTCATCCTCGAACGGGTCCCCTGGGTCCCGGAGATGGGCATCGAATATCACGAGGGAACAGCCATCCCTCGTCAGCTTGTCTAACAACTTTGCATGGGTTGCGCGGTCCCAGGGTCTTTCTCGAGGTTGGCTTAACTTGTCGTGCGCATCATTGTCCATCAGCACAAGCGTGAGCTGATTTGTCACTCCCCTCGCGCCGAATCGGAACAAATAATCATAGCTAGCGTTTACCCATTTTTCCCCCAGCGGATTCCCCCAAAACGCCAAGCCGCAGAACACCACCAAACTCGCGCCCAGCGCGGGGCGGAATAGTTTATTCTGGGTAAGCGGGCGAATTTTCACATGTTCACCTAACAGATTAGCGGAACGGCGGTGGGGAAAAAGCGTTTTTTTTCTCACTTTTTCTCTTTACATCCCTCTTTCCAAGCCACAATAATTCCGCCAACGATTCTCCCGACCATTGGGCTGCCCGGTTGTTTTGGGGTGTTGCGGGCCAGGGGACAAGACGACACAATAATCAAATCCACATATCATATGAACCAAAGATCTAAAACAATGATCATCTGCGCAGGAGGAATGGTAGTTCTAGTTGGTCTCGCTGGTTGTATTGGTTTGCCTCCTCGTACGGCCGAAACGAGCTCTGCCTCTTTCCAGACTGGTTACCCGCCTTTGGATGCAATCATAACCACAAATGCTCCAACTACTATACCCGGAACGGGGAGCAACAGTTGTGTGGGTCTTTACAACGGCTTCGCTAGGTTTACTAACACAGCAGTTACTCCTTCCTCCATTTGGTTTCGTCCGCCCACAGGGACGGCACAGGCTACCATCACCGATGCTTCGGGAATTACTGGCTCCTTTGTCCCGGTATTGGAAGCAATTCGGAGAAGGGATTTGTTCAGGTGGTGTGGAACCAACACAAAGACCTTTCCGGCAACGAGCTCAGACCAGTATCAATTCTCAACTTACGTCAAGAATCCTCCACCGCCGCCCGCTGCCGGCCAGATTCTTTCCGTGACCATTCAATGGCACTGAGACTCTCTTTACTCTTGAAGCCGGGCACCAGTCCCGCGAACTGTTCACGAAGCCCTAGAAGTTGAATCGAAGGCGAGTCACAAGGGTCCGTTTGTGTGGGAGTTCGTTATAGAGAGTCAGAGGATTCAGCCGATAGCCCTGGTCCATCACATTGAGCAACCCGACCGACAGCTCGGCTTGGCGCCTTGGAAAGCGGTACCCGACAAAGACATTGTGCTGCCAGAAATTATCCCCGGGCCGACTCGGCGCATAGCCCTCATTGCTTTGCAAATACCAGGAGGTCTCAACGAGGGTGAATAGCCCCGATGGATGATTATAAATGGCATGCAGGTCTAACTGATGCAGAAGGCTTTCCAAATGTTGCCTAGCGCGGAACGGTAGATCGACGGCATCGGGCGGCAAGTCCGGGACGTCCACGAAGTTGTCAGCCAACTTCGCTTGAGTGAGACGGTAGCGTGCGCCAAGCGAGAAGCCATTTCCGACCAACTGGTCGGCTGTAAAAATGACCGAGCGTTCACGAAAATCCAGATGCTCACGCAGCCCTGACGGAAAGGCAAAATCACTCGTGTCATCGGTTCTAAAACTCCCGAAGGTACGGTGGACTTTAGCATTTAGGAACTCTCCGGACAAACCGAGATAGGTTCCTGGGTCGAATTTTTGCTCAAGAGAAATCCCATACGTTTCAAATCTCGCGCCGGGATTACCACCAGCAGCTGACTCAGGAATGATACTGCGGAACGCCTGGTTAAAACCGGCTACCTCGCTCGGCTCCAATCGAAAGTTCTGATCCAGACTTACGCCAGAAAGCGAGCGGGTGTAACCGGCCCGAATGGTGCTGCTTGCCGCTGGCCTCCAAATTAATCCTGCTTTAGGCGAAACCTGATCGATGGCTTTTTCTCGGCGTGACAACGGGCCTATCAAGAAATTCTCCGGGTAACTCAATCGGTCGTAACTCAAGCCTCCGATCAACAGAAGAGGCTCGGCGACCTGCCAATGATGATATCCGTAGAGGCCATAACGTTGGAACGCAGCCTTGAGATGCTGCGAGGAGGGAGTGCTGGGGTCTTTAAACAGCCCGCCGAAGTCTGAAGGATGCGTTTGAATGTTTTGCATGCGAAAATCTCCCGATTGGAAGCGCCCGCCAAAGATCGTTGTATTGTGGGCCGCTTCTTGCCAGATCTGCTGCAGTTCAGTTGAGTACAGGTCCTGCGCCAAGCTGAAATCCTGCAAAACATGAAAAAGCCTTACGCCCGATATTGCGCCACCGAATGAAGGAGCGATGACCACCGTTTCATTTGGATCCCTCGCGGAATAGGGCTCTACCATATAACCGGCAAGAAACAAGGTATGGACCCCTGGCCCCCATTGATGATGGTAACCCAATGTCAACTCAGGATCCGCCTTTTCGTGCGTGCGGAACCCCGGGTTCGCGGTTGCTGGATCAAAATATTGGAACCGATCCCCACCTTTTGCTTCGTACTCCAGAACTTGCAGATAAACGCTGTCCTGCGATGTGAGTTGTTGCTTTACAGCGAGCGAGAGCTGACGTAGTTCAAGATCGTCATTCTTCCTCTCCCCGTGATCGGAACTATAGATGGCTTCCAAATCATAGCTGAAGTTACCGAATGTACCGTACTGCGCGCTCTCCTGCGACCACGTACCTCGGCTTAAATACTCTGTGCTCGAAGATAACCCGAAGCGGTCACGCACGAATAATTTGGAGTATTCCTGCTGCGAAATGGTTGGGGAAAGCGTGCCTGCGCCTACTGGCGCCAGCAGGTTGGCCAATAGGTATTCAGTCACGGTAGGCGTTTCATAGCGCGAATTGATCTTCTTGAGATCTCGGAGAGCGTTGTAACTATTGGCCAAAAAGAGGTGCCCGGAGTAATTCGCATAATCGTAACTTACAGCCCGGGAAGCCTCGCGCACGCTCACGTCGAACATGCCGGCATCTCGATAAAGCGTCGCCAGGTTTGCGCTGCGCACGGCCTGGTCCTGGTCGAGCAGCAGCTTTGACCGATACACTCGGCGGTTCTCATTCAATTTTTGCGATTTCTCCAGGTCCCGAATGCCTTGGTTGATTCGGTTATATTGCTGGTCCAAGAGTGCGGAATAAAGCCATGCCGTGGGGTCGGCGGGATCCAGCCCTTTCGCGAGGTCAAGCTCGTGTCTGGCTCGTTTGCTGTCCCCTGCATCCGTATAGGCCTTAGCCAAATAACTGCGTAGTGCGGCCCGCTGCGGTTCGAGCGCAGCCGCCACCAGCAGGTCCTCTCGCCCGCCCACCAGGTCGCCCCGACGGATGCGGCAGAGACCGCGACCAAGCCAGGCGTTGCCGAGACCGGAGTCGGCCGCAATTGCGTCATTAAACTGGTCGATGGCCTGGCGGGTCCGGTTTTGCGCAGCGAGGAGGAAGCCTTTCAATGCGAGCGCCTGGGCGTTGCGCGGCGCAAGGGCGATACTCTTGTCCAAGGCGTCCATGGCGTTGCGAGTACGTCCGAAACTGAATTCGAGTTCGGCCACCCGTTCCCAGGCGAAACCGAAGTTTGGTGAGTTGGTCGCTGCCTGCTTTGCCAAGGCCAGCGCTGCCCTTAACGAATCCTCGCGCACCCCGTCCGATTGTTCAACGTAAGAGGCGGCCAGAAATTCACTCGCGAGTTGGGGTTTGAGGGTCGATGGATTGGCCTGATGCTTCACGGCCGCGATGAGCTGTCGCAAAGCAGTCGCGAGGCGTGGAAGACGCTCGGAGGGAACCCTCACAGGCAATCCGGCCAGGATAGTTTCCGTTTGATCCACATGGCCGACGCTCAACAGCAGCGCTGCCTGGTAAATACGCTCGGCGTCGGTTCCCGGTTGCCGTCTTGCGGGATATTTGCTGAGGGCGGCCAGCAAATCGCCTTGGCGATAGGCGGCGAGGGAGTCGGCAAGTGCCTGTTGCTCGCCGGGTGTCAGTGGGAGGTCGCCGAGGTCTAGGACAGCGGGATAGTAGGAGCACCATTGCAAAATATTGTTTGCAATAAAACCGGCCGTCACGACCGGTTTCGCGCCAAAATCCGCGATCGCTTTCCGGCCATTGGTAACTACCACGCTGCCTTGCTCGTTTGTGAACTGGACCTGCCCATCTACAACATAAAGAGTGGCTCTTTCCTTGTTATTCACCATCTCAAGAGCCATGATGAATTCGGTGCCCAAGACTCCAGCGATAGCCGGCCGAGAGATGATTTGGATACGTCCGGGCTTGCCTCTATGGAAGAAGGAGAGGATTCCTTCAATGAAATGCAACCCCGGTGACGCTCCTTGGCCATTCGGCGACACAATTTCCAATTCCGTTGAAGCGCCGAAACGGACGACAGTGTCGTCAGGCCAGCGGAGGGCGATGCGGGTGTTCGGACCAGTGCGCAGCCGGTCTCCAGGGTGCAGGACTTGATTGGTGGTCGAAGTTGGCACGCCCTTGGCATTGGCAGCGCCTGCGGGAATAACATCGACCGTGCCTCCTTCGATCTGGATGATGCGGATTTCGTCCATGGCCGGTTTCGCCGGCCCGGCCAGCGCAGCAATTGTCCCTGTGCAACCTATCGCCCCACCCAGAAGCATGACGCGCAAAAAATCCCGAACGGCTTTCGATGACGGCTTCATACGTTTGAATCCCACCCGCTCACGGCTCGCACTTGCGTTTTTAACAGTTCAAGCTGCCGCAAATCAAGCGAGGATATTTGACCCGAATCCCCGTTCGACCACGGCTTTCACTAACAATACGGAGGTTCCGCGGTTTTCTTGCAAGAAAGCGCAAAAAGATTGTTTGAAAGATTTGCCTCCGAGCAGCGTAACGCTTCTGAAGACTAAAACTAATTTTCAATAGAAACGATATGACTACTCTTGAACCACAACTCAATGCAGGGCCGAGCGTTGGCCGGCCTCCTCCGAAGCAGAACAGCTTCAGCGCGGTTGGGTCTCGCTCGCTTGCCCAAGCCGTTCAAAACGCGACGCGCGCATTCCCTGAAAGCACTCTGAAGCCGATCCCTGGACGCGATGCGGGCCTGGCGTTTCAGCCCAGGATACTGTTGGCGCTGCTGAGCTATTGCTATGCCCGCGAAATCTACGGCTCGGCCGCCATCGTGGAAGTGTTGCGCCGGGACAGTAAGTTTCATCAGCTTTGCCACGACGAGTTCCCCGATGCGAACGCGATTCTCGGGTTTCGTCGCGAGAACCGGCAGGCTGTCCAACTCTGTCTCGAAGCGGTCTTACGATTTCTGGTGGCGCAGGAAGCGGAGGCTGGAAATCAAACCGAGTTGAACGAAACCCAACTGGCCCAGGAAGCCAGCCGGAGAATAATCATCGCGACGTTCATCGACAGCATGGAGCTGGAGGCGGAGCAAACTCCGCGGCCAGAACCGTAGCAGCCGATGTGAATCAGCTCTGATCTTCCCGGGGGGAATTAGTGAGCCGACTCACGTCGGCTGCGGTCTGTATTCCATCCAAATTCCATCCTGCGGCCTTGCCAGTATTTGTTTGCCATGCGAGGCGGGGAGGGACATTAGTGGGACATGCCCTGGCATAGGGACGAACTGATTCCAACGCGCGCCACTCTGATCCACCGGCTGAAAAACTGGCAGGACCAGTCGAGCTGGCAGGAGTTCTTCGACACTTACTGGAAACTGATTTATGGTGTTGCCCGTCAGGCGGGGCTGACGGATGCGGAGGCGCAGGATGTTGTCCAGGAAACGATGGTTTCGGTTGCCAGGCACATGGCGGGGTTTAAATACGATCCTGCCATCGGCTCCTTCAAGGCCTGGCTGCTGAAAATGACCCGCTGGCGCATCATCGACCAGGCGCGCAAGAGGGATCGGTTCGGCGATGCCGCCACCGAGCAAAACGTGGCGGAAGCCATGGCCGATCCTGCCAGCCCGGACTGGGACCAATTGTGGGAAGCAGAATGGCAGAAGAACGCGCTCGGAACTGCGATGGACAGGATCAGGCGCACCCTCGACCCGCAGAAGTACCAAATCTTCGATTTTTACGTGAACAAGGAGTGGTCCCCTCAAAGAGTGGCTGAGACATTTGGTGTTTCGGTGGCTCAGGTTTATCTGGCTAAGCACCGTGTGACGGAGCTGATCAGAGAAGAAGTCAAAAAACTGGAGAAGGAAATGAAATAAAAGGAAGCGAATTTTGCTTTTATTTGCGCAAGAGCGCAAGGATTTCCCCGCGCGTTTTCCGCGTAGCCTGCCGGCTTTCCCGATCGAGGGCCTGCCAGAGCGCCAGCAGTCGCATTCCGGTATCCGTGAGCTTTGCTCCGCCGCCTCTCTCTCCGCCGCGGATCGTTGTCACCAGCGGCGCGCGAAAACAACGATTCATCGTCCGCAGCAAGGTCCAGGCACGCATATAGGACATATCCATTCGCCTGGCCGCTTCTGTGATCGAGCCGGTTTCATGGACCAGCGCCAGCAATTCCATCTTCCCAGGTCCGACCGCGATTTCGCTCCCCAAGCACACTCGCCAGCGTGGTAAAACTTTCGCTATCACTGTGGAACGAAAAAACCTTAATCCTCTGCCTCGCCAGCGGCGAAATCGACACATTCCGGGGGCATGCGATTTTGCACGAGCCAATAATCTTTGATTAGTTTCACCGTAACTAAAAGTTCATCAGGCTTGCCGGGCTTGATCAAGTATCCATTGGCCCCCAGGGAATATGCGCGGTGAACGTCACGGTCTTGAGTGGAGGAGGTGAAGACTAACACCAGCAAGGTCGAGGTAGCTGGTTGTGCGCGCAACCATTCCAATACATCCAGCCCGTGTTTTCCCGTCATGTTCAGATCCAGCAGAATGAGCCCAGGCATGGGATGGGCCTCACGATCCGTGTAACCGCCCGTGCCCGACAGATACTCGACGGCCAGTTTTCCATCGGGGACGATGCTCAACGGGTTGGTGATCTCGGCCCTTTTGAATGCCCGTTCCATCAGGAATACGTCATTCTCTTCGTCTTCCGCGTATAGAATTGGTTTGTTGCTGTTCATTCAGTGTTGAACCTCGCCCGCTTCAATTCGAGCCAAAACGTGCTGCCCTGACCGAGTTGCGATTCCAGCCCCACCGTGCCGCCCATGCGCTCCACGCCCTTCTTCACAACGGCCAACCCGATGCCCGTGCCTTCGTAATTCTTACTGGCCCGCTGGAAAATTTTAAAGATCATTTCGTGCATATCCTGCTCAACACCCAGGCCATTGTCCTTGAAAAAGAGACGGACCCTTTCGCCGTCCGGGAGCGGTTCCGCCCAGACTCGCCCGCGCGCGGTCACGCCAGGAGGAACGAAGTTCACCGCATTGCCCAACACATTGGAGATGCATTGGGTCAAAATCGCTTCCGCAGCTAAAACCGAGGGGAAATCTCCTTCCAATTGAACATCCGCGGCCGGGGCGTGGAACATCGGATAGGATTCGAGGATGTCTCGCAGGAGCTTCCCCGTGTCCACAGGTGTCAAAGCCAGGTCCTGGCGCGCCGTGCGGCTGTAGGTGAGCACATCTTGAATCAACCGATCCATCCGCTGGGCGGCGGAGGTGATACGCCGGATATACTCTTTCCCCTCGGGGCTGACCTGCTCGGCGCATTCCTCCGCCAGGAGGTGGGCAAAGCTCTGCATGGCTCTTACTGGCGCGCGCATGTCGTGAGAGATGCTGTAGGAAAAGGCTTCCAACTCGCCGATCGTCTCGCGGAGGTCCGCGGTGCGCTCTCCCACCTGTTTTTCCAGGTCTTCTGCGTGGCGGTTTAATCCTTCCTGCGCCTCGAGCAACGCCTTCTCTGACCGCTTTCTCTCGCTGATGTCTCGCCCAATTTTCGACACCCCAATGATTCTGCCCTCGCGGTCCTTAATCGGGGAAACCGTCAACGCCACATCCAACAGAGTCCCATCTTTTCGTCTTCGCACGGTCTCAAAATGTTCAATCCGTTCTCCCCGCTTAATCTTTTCCAGGATGATCGGCTCTTCCTCCATCCGGTCAGGTGGAATCAGAATCAGAATGGGTTTGCCGATGACCTCCGCGGCGGAATATCCGAACATCCGTTCCGCTCCCTGGTTCCAAGTGCTGATCAAACCTTCGAGCGTTTCGGTGATAATGGCGTCGTCCGAAGATTCCACAACGGCAGCCAGCCTCAGACGGAACTCGTCTGCACGCTTGCGTTCGGTGATGTCCTCGATCACGCCGATAAGGCGTCTTGGCACCCCGGATGCATCCTTCAGCGCGGTAATGGTTGTGAGGTTCCAGACGACGGCCCCAACTTTGCGCGCGTAACGTTTCTCGAAAACCGCCTCCTGGATCTCGCCGGCGAGCAGCACACTTAAACGATCCTGAGTCTGTGCCAGTTCGTCGGGGTGAGTGAGATCGGCATACGTCTTTCGCTGAAGCTCTTCGGAAGAGTAGCCCAAAATCTCCTCAAATTTCCGATTCAGCTCCAGAAAGTGGCCGTCCAGGGTCGCCACCGCGATGCCTACCGCAGCCTGCTTGAACGTGGCGCGAAACCGTTCCTCGCTCTCACGCAGAGCTTCTTCGACTCGCCTGCGCTCAGTGATATCCCTTAAGGTGGCGGTGAACATCGCAGGTTCGACGCCAGAGATGCGGTTAATGGACAACTCGGTCGGAAACTCATGGCCATCCGCGTGCCGGCCGGGCAGTTCCAACCGTTTCCCCAGCACGGGGCCTTCACCGCTGGCAAGATAGCGCGCCAACCCCCGCCGGTGGGCGGGGCGCAACCGCTCTGGAATAATCAACTCGGCCAACGGGGCGCCGATCACCTGCTCCCCACGGTATCCGAAAATGCTTTCCGCGGCCGGGTTAAAATCGACTACCCTTCCTTCGTGGTCCATTGTGATAATGGCATCGAGCGCGACGCTGAGAATCGCTGATTTGCGATTTTCACTTTCACGCAAGGCCAGTTCCACCTTTTTTAAAGCCGTGATGTCCCGGGTAAAACATCGGGTATGAATTAATTTGCCGTTTTCGCGCAAGACATTCGAGGAAAGCAGCACGAACTTGATCACACCGTCTTTACAGCGCAATTTGGCCTCGCGGTGGAGCAGAGTCCGTCCGGAATCGAGCTGCGCCAGAATTTCTTTGATTGATTCCTCGTCGGCATGAAACTCCGAGATATGCTGCCCAACGTATTCTTCCTGGGTATACCCCAGCAGTTCCAATTCCGTGCGATTGGCGCCCAGGATCCTGCCGTCCGGTCCCACCCAATGCAGTCCCACCGATGCATTTTCATAGAAATCCGTCAACAATTGTTCGGTGCGCCGAAGCGCCTCTTGCGCCCGGCGCCCTTCGGTTACATCGTGAAACACCAGCACGGCCTCGCTTATTTTGCCTGTGCAGTCTTTAATGGGGGCCGCGCTGTCTTCAATTGAGGTTTCCGCCCCATCTTTGCCTATCAATGCAGTTTGATCGGCTAAAGCGACAATCTTGCCTTCTCGCAAAGCTTGCTCGACCGGATTTAGCCCGGGCTCCCGCGTATCCTCATTAATGATTCGGAAGACCCTCTCCAACGGCTGGCCAATCGCTTCGTTCAACTTCCATCCGGTCAGCTTTTCCGCCACGGGATTCAGAAAAATAACTTTCCCGCTGGGGTCGGTGGTGATGACGGCATCCCCAATGCTGGAAAGCGCGACTTGGAACCATTCCCGCTCTTGGGAAAGTTCCTGAATCTTCAGCTCCAGGGCCTTTTCGCCTCGCTCACGGGCGCGAAGAATGGCTTGGGGGTTCTGGAGCGTCACCGAACGCAGCGGTTTGTCTTCGTTATCCTCTCGCTGCATCCCGGTCTCTGAGTGTTTTTTCGGCCAGGGTAGCGTCGAGCACCCTCCGGATTTTCGCAAAACTTGTGTCGTGAGTTGTTGAAGTCTCGTCGCAGAAAGGGGAATATCCGCAGCCATCACTCGGGCCCAGTTGCTTGATGGCAATGCCCATCGGTTCGGTCGGAATGCTCGTGGTCGAGGCTCCCATCATTTGACGGCCTCCATTCTACCGCAGCCTGCCGCCGCAAGCAAGGGTGGTATCATAGGGGGCAGCAATTCTTATGACAATGCAGGACGACATGGTGGGAAGGACGAGTTCCACGAGTCCCTGATCTCTAAGAGTGTGTTTTAAAATTGCGTGGGGTCCTGCGGCGAGGGATTTTGGCTGTGGCCAAGGCGGCGAGGCCGGAGCATCCCCGCAGCGGGCTGTGATGGCCGAGTCAACGCAGCCCGCAGACAAAAGACCCGCCGCCCGGAGGGTTTTCGTACACCGACTACCTTTGTTGCTCCTCGGTCAC
>JBBRPK010000049.1:0-35640 GCA_038228235.1 Verrucomicrobiota bacterium | reverse complement strand
TCTTCTGCGGCATAAAATTCGGTGTTTAACATAAGGAAGCGCCAATGGTGGGGAGTCGCTCCCGGTGCCCTGGCCGCCCCTAGATGATCTCGCGCGGAAGAAAGCTCTGTCAAGATTGAACTCGCGCTTGTTGGCAACCACACGAATTCCACCCGTCCACCGTTGCACTCTCGACACGAATTTTCACCAATCAAAAACTGAAGGAGCCCTGGCCGGAGTTGTGGGTAAAGAATTTGCACATCAGGCAACAGAGTTAACGGAGATTAAGCAAACCCCATCACGCCGAAGCGGAATAAATTCCGCGTTGGTTTGAGGCATGCCGTCAAGCTGGTGAGATTGGCTTCAGGGATCCGTCCGATCCCTCCTGACTCAGGATGTAACCTCTTGTTCCCGGCCGCTTTTTTAGGAACCCGATCTTCTCGAGCTTGTTGAAGGCGCGCCGAACCTTCCGGTAAAAAACATCGAACTCTTTGATGTCTCCTGCACCGCCTCGATTGTACCACAGGTTGAAACTTGCCAGCTTGGCGCTTGCCAATTGGGCTTTCGAGTAATGATTAAACCGGTAAACAATGCTCAGGATGTCCTTTAGCAGACCGTCCAGCGCATCAAAGCTGACGCCAAACATCTGGCGCAACTCCGGGAGATAATCCTTTCGAACGAGCAGGCGATCCGCGACATAGATGGGGTAGATCGCTGTGCTGCTCGCATGCTTCTGAATTAGCCCAGCCTCCTCCAAACCGAGAAGTTCACTGAAATGATTGTTGTCGGGAGTCAGCAGAATGGTGTAACGCACTTCTTCGTTGGCCCACTCGGATTTGATCAAATAGGCCAGGACCAACTTTTGTGGCTCGGTTAAGACCGAACCGCGCAGTTTTTCTTCGATGTGTTTATCGAAAGCCTGAAACAGCCGCTCGATCCGGTCATCAACCAAACGGCCCGTGCACAGGAACAGGGTCACTTCCTCCGTTCCGAAGCGATAAAAGGGCAGATCGATCTGGTTCTCCAGGCATAGATTGACGAGCGTTGCCATCCCGATGCCGCGTCCCTCCCATTTTCTGAAAACTCGCAACACGTCGGCTAGCTTCGGATTTCTCGGCTTGGCTTCGGGAAGGATGCGCCGCAGTGGAACCATTGCGTCTGGCGCTTCGATTAGGAGGTGCCTGCGGAACGTCCCGGGATTATGAATCGCAATGTGCGCGCCGGGCGTGATCGCAAGGATGACCTGCCGATCGATGGCGTAATCCCGATGGGCCAACGCGTTGTTGACGGTTTCGCGCAAAAGTTCTTCGGGATACTGCGGCCGGCTCGTCCCTCCCTTTTCCACGCTCACCCCTACTTGAATGTTGCGAAGAATGTAACCGAGGCCGTTTTCCATCAAGGGCAGGATGTTGTCTGCGAAATCTTGCTTGTCCCGCGCAACTTCATGTGGCGCATCAACATATCCGTGAACCTGGCATCGGAAACCAAGGCGGTCCTGAGGATGCTGCCCGCAGACCAACATTCCCAGCGTTGTGACCTTTCCATCCTTGATAAAGCACTTTCTTTCGAGAAATGGCACAGCAGACGCAAGGTCCGGCTTAATTGTCTCCACCTTCACCGGTCGGTTCAATTGACTGATATAATCATTGAGCTTGTCGAGCTCCAGGTCGTTGACAGTGACACCTTCCATCGGTTGAAGCTCGCGGGCATGAAGCGCCTCTTGCTTAAACTCCTCCTGCTTTTCGATTTCCGTTTCAGAAATCTTGTGATCCCCCGTGAGGATGCGTCGATAGGCTTCGCCTCGGTAAAACACGAATTTGCGATCGGCGGAGAGTTCGTCCACCAGGAGCACCGCCACGCTGCCCGTCAAAAACTCGTGGATGATGGGCGGCGGAAAAGCGTCGCTCAAATCGACGGCTCTTTCATCCCACTCGGTGTATTGCTTCGGAATTTCCTTCAGATTAGGCTCTGCATGAGGTTGCCAACCCGTGAAAACATATTTGCGGGAGGGTCCAGTTCCTTCCTCCTTAATCCCAAAAATGACAATGCCGCCGCGCGTGTTCAGAAATGCGCAAACACTTTTGTGCCGCTCACGCCAGCCCAGGCCATCCGCCGGGACTGCCTTGATTTCCAGGGTGTCCGTTTCCAATTCCTCGAAACGTCCCTCGCGAATCAACTCCGCGAGCCGGCTCAGCGTCTTTTCAACGACCGCGATCTTCATCCGTGAGAATCATACTCGAGCACCATTATCTCAGGCGAGCCGAGATTGGCATTAGCGTCGTCTCAAAGAAGCTGCTGAAAGCCCTCGGCCAACTCATGGCTCGATCCGCGTGGCCCGGACCCTCAGCCGGTTTGTTTCACGGTGAGGCGGGCGCGGCTGCTTTAAGTTGCTTCCTAAATTCTCCGATAGACGAATAGGCAGGTCGTGGGTCATGTGTTCCAGGAGATGCGGATGTGGGCTTTCCTGTTTCCCCTGGTTACGCAGTCCCGAACGCTTTTGAGATGAAAGAAAGTCGGATCCTTACTTGGGTAGTTGCTGTTTTCACAGCATCCGTCTTCTCCGCGCTACTCGGTTTCGGCGGCTGGGTTTTCAACCATTCTCCTCTGCCACCATATGACGGAGGGATTTTTAAGCTCATAGTAGTAGCGGTAGCTTCTGTTCCAAGCAACCCGGACTACCAGATACAATCCCGTTGGGATTGAAGCGGCAACAGTGCGCCACGCAATTTCAAAACAACCTCTGAGTTCGGAACCGCTCCATGAAAAAGCTCTTTTGGATCGCGCTATTGGAGATCGGCGGCGGTGGGGGCGCCTTCGGTCCAGTTGATGTCCCAAGGGCCGTCCACGGTGATGAAGGTGAGGGAACCGGCGGGGAGCCAGGCTTCGTGGCTCATCCTGGCGGGCATGTAGTTGAAGGAGCCGGGTCCCAGTTCGGCGCGTTGGCCGTCGCAGGCGAGGATGGCGGTGCCTTGAAGGATGGTGTGGGTCTCGTTGGCGCTGTGCCAATGCTTGCGGACATGGATCGCTTTGGGGGTGCGGATCATAAGCTTGGTTGCCTGGGTCTTGGGGTCAATGTGCAGGATACAGATTTCGGGGGAACTATTGGCGAGGTCCGGGAGGATTTTGGCCCATTTGAAATCCCGGTAGTTGGTGAAAATGGGTTTGGGCATGCCTGGGGCTGATCCGTGGGTGGCCTGGTCAGTCTCCGGGGCGGGAACGATGACGGCGAAACTGAGGGTTCCGATGGCGAGTAGCGCATGGAGTTTTGTTTTCATGGCCTGATGATTTTTGAGAAAGGATAACTGACCGGGAACGAAGGGCAAGTCCACGCTGACTCGACAATATCACGGGAAGGGTCCCGTTATCGGCGGCTACGAAGGCGCGATGGGCCACGCCGAAAAGGGCCGGAAAGACACCACTGCACGCTGTGGATGCCCAAAGACTATTTTTTACAAAGTGGGAAACTGGGCGTCACTGTGTCAGACCCGCTTCCCCAAGTGCCTCTCGGGGCAGGGACCGCAGGATGTCTGGGGGCGCTCCGGGAGTGTTTCGCTCCCGATTCAGTCTAATCCGAGAGTGGCTGTGAAATGTGGAAGTAAACGAGCTTGGTTTTTCCGGGTAAGCGTGTGTCTGCTCCTCCTGGCCGCTACTGGCGCCTTCGCCCGCATCGGCCTCGTGACCCTGCCGGGTCGGGACACGGTGCAACTGACGATTTACAACTCCGCCGACCTTACGCTGGTTAAGGAAACGCGGGTGCTGACCTTCCGCAGGGGCCTCAACCGGCTGGAATTCTCCTGGGCCAACACCTTGATTGATCCGACCTCGGTCGAGTTCCGCGCGCTCACCCATGCGGACGCTGTGGATGTGTTGGACGTGAGTTTCCCGCCTCGGGTGGCGAACACGCTCGAATGGCGTATCCAGAGCGAGTTTGCGGGTGAGGTGGAGGTCGAGATTCGGTATTTCACCAGTGGTATCACATGGGCCGCAGACTACGTAGCGGAGGCGAACAAGACAGAGAAGACGATGACGCTGGCCGGGGCCGTGCGGGTAACTAACAACAGCGGGGAAGATTACGAGAATGCCCAGGTGCGGCTCGTGGTCGGGGTAATTCGTTTGGTGGAAGATATCGTCAAACTCGCGCGACAGCCTCGGTTGGAGTCCATTCCCGTGCCGACCAACGTGACCAACGGGAGATTGAACGACGCTTACTTCGCTCTGGATGCCGCGCTCGGAGAGGCGGAGGTGAAGACCAAGAGGATCGTCAAGGAAGGCATTTCAGAATACTTCCTCTACACCGTCGAAGGTCGGGATACAATTGCCACCGGCTGGTCGAAACGGCTGCCTTCTTTCCGCACCCCGGAGGTGCCCATCACCAGTTTTTACAAATTCGAGCGCGAGCAGTGGGGCGACCAGGTCAAGCGTTATTACCGATTCACGAACTCCGAACCGAGCAAGCTGGGTAATGAGCCGTTGCCCGATGGAGAGGTGAAAGCCTTCCGCGTGGCCACCGACGACAGCCTCTACGCCTTCGTGGGCCGCACCGCAGTCAAATACATCCCGGTCAACGAAACCGTGGAGATGGAACTGGGCAACGACGTGGAAGTGCTGGTCAAGCCCACGCTGCTCAACTGGGAGAAGACCAACGCGCAATTCGACGGGAATGGCAATGTGAAAGGTTGGACCATCAACGAGACATGGCAAATCGAAGCGCAAAACTCGAAAGACATCGACGTAGTGTTGGACGTTCGTCGGAATTTTGGCGGGGACTGGTCGTTAAGGACCGGGGCAAAATACGAAAAGGTGGATGCGAACAAGGTGAAATTCGTGTTGCCGCTCAAGCCCCGCGAAAAGCAGCAGTTCACGTACGATGTGACGCTGAACGTCGGGTCGAACGTTACCCGCTGAAGCCGATCCGGAAGGGAAACCCTGAAAGACTTGCCCCAGAAGCAAACGGAGGCAACGAAGATGGGCACTCAAATCCAAAAAAATCACAAAGGGATTGTGCGGGAACCGCACGAGCGTATCTGTTGTTCTGGATTGTGCGGGAACCGCACGAGCGTATCTGTTGTTCTGGATTGTGCGGGAACCGCACGAGCGCGCCTGTTGTTCTGGATTGTGCGCGAAGCGTGTCTATCGCACGACGGGAGGCGTCCAGTTTCTCGGATAGCGCTGAACAACCCTCGCGTGATGACTCGACGGGTGATCGCGGAAATCGAGCCTCACGGATGGCGCGGCAAACAGCACCTCAGCGGAGACTCGAGGGGGCGCCGGTCGCGAGACCCACCTACGGCCTTCCGGATATACATATTGGCGCGTGCGGCTGCTGTAGTAAACCTGGTAGCCGGGGTAATACACGTAATCGGCGCCGCTTTCCACGTACACCGGTGGAGGCTGAACATAGGCCACCCCACGGCTGGGCCCTTCCACATAGCCGACGCACCCCGTCAGCGCGCCGAAGAGCGCGGCGCCAAGCAGGATTGCAGTGGTTCGTATAAAATATTTTGTGTTATTCATAAAAACTTTTCCCGCGCCTTCCGGCGCAATTATTTCGCTCATCCACGCTGGTGTGGCTCGTAACAAGTTAACGGGTTCTTGTATTCGGGACTTCTTTAGCCGTTGGCGTGCCACAGGTTTCCCTTTGTGAGCGGACGGCCATCCTAAACTCCTGAAGGCGTTCGCCCAACGCCCCCAAACCCCTCTGCCAGCGCGATGAAGTGGACTAATCTTAAATCATTGGCGGTCTCTCATGCGCGGCGTCGCATCCCATTTCTGGACCCGGTCCGGGATTTCGCGGGTTGCAATTTGCGGCGCATTTCGGCGGGTCTATTGCAGTTTGCACGATCTTTCCGCCGTCACTTCGGGTGGAATCAGGCTTGAACGCCTGTGAATAGCTTTGATCAACGGATCTGAGCGCCGCGCGTGATTCTTGGCCCTGGATAAGCTATTGGTATTAGAATCAGTTCAACATCAATAACCTAAAGAAAGAATCAAAATGAACTCAATAGTCTATGTGATCGGCGCGGTCGTGGTTGTGGTAGTCGTGCTAAAAGTTCTGGGAGTGATGTAATTATCAGATACCAGTTCAGTATTGCGCTCCGCGGTGCCAGTGAGGCGCAAGAAACTGGTAATGGCTAACTGCTAAAGGCGGGAGACGAAAGCTTGGCGCGCAGGAACTTAACGGACTCGTCCACCTCGGATTCGGCAAGGCTGTGCAAGATTAACGGGCCATTAAAGCCGTTCTGTTGCAGGAGTCGGAGGTAGTGGTCGTAATCCAGCAAGCCCGTGCCGGCTGCTTGGTGCCCGGCCTCTCCGTCTCGATCTAAATCCTTGGCGTGGGCGAGGACGATGTCCTGGCCAAGCAATTCAAAAGCTTCATTCAGAATTTGGCGCATTTGGGGAAGTTGTCCCGCAGGAAATAAATTAGCCCCATCCATGACCACTTTCAGATGGGGTGATTTCATTTCGTTTAGCAAACGGCGGCCCTTTTGGGCAGAATCGATTACGTTGCTCACCTCGGGCTCGAAGGCGAGAGTCATGCCGAAGCGTTGCGCGATGGCCAAGGCTTCGCTTAAGGTTTCGACTAAGTCACGCCAGGCCTCCGGCAAATCATTCGCCGGGTGGCGGCGCCACATATCCTCCGCATCACGAGTCCCCGTGCAGAGGGTGATAACGGGCGCACCGAGGGCCTGGCAGGCCGCCGCCAGAACCGGAAGACGTTCCAGGCCAGCGCGTCTTTTTGCCGGGTCAGGATGAATCATGTTGAAGGTGGCCGAGACTGCTGCCACCGTGATTTTCCGGGCGCTTAGCTGGGCGCGAACCTTCTCCACAAGCCCAGGCTCGACAGCTTCCGGCAAGTTTGGCAAACCCGCGCAAGTAAAATTGAATTGCACGCAATGGATCTCATGACTGACAACCGCGTCGAGGACGGCTTCGAGCGTTGGTCGAACGAAAGTTTTTGCCATGATGCCGAGCTGCATAAGATGTTAGTCAGGAGTGCTCCCAGCCCCGATCGGCCAGGATTTCCTGGCCTGTGATGGCCTTGCTCACGTCGCTAGCGAGGAATAAGACCACCTGCGCGATCTCCTCAGGCTGAAGCAAGTCGGGAATGCATTGCGCGCTCTTGATCATCCTTTTGGCGGCTGGAGTGACGTATTGCCGCAGTTGCCGCTCGGTCATGATCCAACCGGGAGAGAGCGCGTTGACCCGAATGCGCAACGGGCCCAGCTCGCGCGCCAGCGAACGCGTAAAACCAATGACACCACCCTTGGTTGCGACATACGCGCTCATTTGCGTGGGCGCATTGTGAAAAGTAACAGAGGCAAGGTTGATGATGGAACCGCCACGGCGTCTGAGCCAGGGCAACGCGGCCTGGCTCGTCAGGAAATAGGCTTTCAGATTGGAGGAGAAAAGCCCGTCCCACTCTTCCACCGTCATTTGATCAAATAGGATGCGGGGATCTCGAGCCGCGTTATTCACAAGGACATCAATTTCCCCCCAGCGTTTACCGACGCGCTCGATCCAGCGAAAAACCTCGTTTTTCTTGCGCAGATTAACTCTTGAAAAGGAAACCAATCCGGCCAACTCCTTCTCCAACGCCTTGCCCGCTTTTACATCCACATCACAGAAGAAAACCCGCGCGCCTTGCTTCTGTAACTCCCGGACAGTGGCCGCCCCGATCCCATTGGCGCCCCCGGTCAGGAGAGCGATCTTGCCTTTTAAATCCGGATAGAGGGCCATCGGCTTCAAAGTTTCTTCTGACGCAACACCCACTCACTGCACCAGACGGCCAGGAACGCTAATACGACTGAGATGGCCAGCAAACGATAGGCCTGCCGATCCTGTCCAAGCTGCACAAATTGAAAAATGGCCAGGGAAAGGGTGGAAGTTTTTCCCGGGATATTGCCTGCGACCATAATTGTGGCTCCAAACTCGCCTAAAGCCCGGGCAAATGCGAGAATCATTCCTCCCACAATGCCGCGCAGAGCCAAGGGCAAGGTAATGGTGCGGAAAACACGGATGTGGCCCGCTCCCAGGGTGCGCGCGATTTGTTCCAGGCGCGGGTTGACTTCCTCAAACGCCACCCGCGCCGAGCGCACCAGCAGGGGGAATGACATTACACCCAGGGCCACCAGCACGCCCAGCCAAGTGAAGACGATGTCGAGGTCCAACTTGTCATGAAGAAATCCGCCGATCACCCCGCGACGGCCTAACACTTTCAACAGAATCAGCCCGGTGGCGACAGGTGGCATCACGAGGGGCAGAGCGATGGCCGTTTCAACCAGCGACTTGCCGGGCCACTGATAACGGGCCAGCAACCAGGCGAAGGCCAAAGCCACTGGCAGAATCAGGATTGTGCTGAAGGCTGAAACCGAGGCGGTGAACCAGACAATCTGCCATTCCTCGGCGCTCATAAGAGGGTCTATTATTTTAGGACGATGAATCCGAACTGTTCGAAAACTCGCGACGCCTCCGACGAGTCCAGATGCTGAAGGAATTTCGCAGCGGCTGCCGCTTCTTTGGAGTTTTTGATAACCGCCATCGAGTAACGAATGGCGGGGCCCTCCTGGGGCGGGACTTCGCAGGCCACCTTCACCTTTTTAGAAATGCCAGCATCAGTCCTGTAAACGATTCCAGCCTCGACGTTGCCCGACTCGACGGCCGCGAGCGCCGCGCGAACGTTGGCGGTCGGAACTGCCTTTGCCGCCAGCGCCGGCCAGAGCTTAAGCGTTTCAAGATATTGCCTGGCGTAGATACCGGCGGGAACTGTTTTCGGATCAGCGAGAGCGAATCGCCTGACCTGCGGAAGCGCCAGATCCTGCGCCGTCTTGATAACGAGGGGGCTATCCGTTGCCACCACGATAACCAGCGCGTTAGACAGCCGGCTCCTGCGGGTTTCCTTGATAATCAAGCCGCTTGCTTGCAGGCCATCCATCTTCGCTTCGTCGGCTGAAAAGAAAACGTCGGCGGGAGCCCCTTCTTTTATCTGAAGGGCGAGAAAGCTCGAGGCATCGAAGTTGAAAACGACTTTGTCCCCACTCTGGTTTTGGTAAGCGCCGGCAATCTCTTTCAAGCTGTCTGTTAGACTTGCGGCCGCGAAAACTGTAATTTTAGCCGCCGAAAGCTCCACCACTTGCAGCCAGATGGCCAGGACGCCCAAGACGCGATAGAAGCGCTTGGCACGATTGGCTTCGCTCTGAACGTGAAGTGCGTTCACGGCGACCGCGTGGTGAGGCAAGCAGAGGCGCACAGCGGCGGCGCCGCGGAGGCAAAAGCTGGAACATGGTGCGTTGCATTCATCCGCCACAGGAAAGCCAACCCATTCTATCTTGTCAAATTTACTTCGAGATTGCTAACGGCCATGCAATCCTGGATGTTGAGCTACGGGACTGTTCAAGACAATGAATACAAAAAAATGTCTGTTGGGTAGTGGACTTGGGCTGCTGCTGGTGAGCACCGGGTCCGGAATTCGAGCTGATGAAGGTATGTGGCTTTTCAACGATCCTCCGCGCAAGCTTCTGAAGGAGCGCTATAATTTTGAGATCACAGACGCGTGGCTGGAACATGTCCAGAAATCATCAATTCGTTTCAATAGCGGGGGGTCGGGTTCTTTCATTTCGGAGGATGGGCTGATGATGTCCAACCATCATGTGGGCGCAGATGCGCTGCAGAAGCTGAGCGATAAGGAGCATGATTATCTTCGCAATGGCTTTCAAGCTCGCATCTTGGAGGAAGAGAAGCGCTGCACTGATTTGGAGTTGAACGTTCTCATGAGCATTGAAGACGTAACGGCGCGGGTAAACGCCGCCGTTAAATCGGGACTTTCGGACGAGGAGGCATTCAAAGCTCGCCGCGCCATTATTGCGGAGATTGAAAAGGAATCGCAGGATAAGACAGGCATGCGCAGCGATGTCGTAACCCTTTATCAGGGCGGCCGTTATCATCTCTATCGTTTCAAGCGATATACCGATGTCCGGCTGGTTTTCGCGCCGGAACAACAGATCGCCTTTTTTGGAGGCGATCCCGACAATTTTGAGTATCCGCGCTATGACCTGGATATCTGCTTCTTCCGCGCCTACGAGAACGGCCAACCGGCGAAAGTTCAGCATTACCTGAAGTGGAGTGAGCGCGGCACGGCCGAAAATGACCTCATCTTTGTCTCGGGCCATCCAGGCCGAACCAGCCGGCTGTTGACGGTTGCTGAGTTGGAATATCTGCGAGATTACCGATTGCCAAAAACTCTCGCCCGTCTCTTCCGGAGTGAGGTCCTGTTTTCCTCTTATAGCGGGCGCAGCCAGGAAAATGCGCGCCGCGCGAAAGATGATTTGTTCGGGGTCCAGAACAGTCGAAAAGCGTTAAAGGGAGAATTAGCCGGGCTGCTGGAGCCAGCCGTTATGGGGAAAAAGGCCGCTGATGAAAAAAGGCTTCGCGAGGCCGTGGCAGGGCGCGACGATCTGAAAGAAATAGCGCCTGCCTGGGCCCGAATTGCCGCTGCCCAGAAGGTGCTGGCTGAAAATGCCCGCGACTACAATCTGGTGGAAGGCGGAGCGGCCTTCCACAGCCAGTTGTTCGGGATCGCTCGCGCACTCCTTCGGGCGGAGGCCGAGAAAGCGAAACCGAATGGCGAACGGCTGCGCGAATTCAGCGAGTCGGGTCGTGAATCCTTGGAGTTACAGCTCTTTTCCGAAAAACCCATTTACAATGATCTCGAGGAGCTGGAACTGGCGGATTCCCTCACTTATCTGGCTGAGGAAATGGGTTCGACCAATAAATTGGTGGAGCAAATCATGGCCGGCAAATCACCGAACGAACGAGCCGCCCAGTTGATAACTGGCACGAAGGTCAAGGATGTGAGCTTCCGCAAGAGGCTATACCAGGGCGGCGCCTCAGCCGTGGAGGCGGCCAATGATCCGATGATCGATCTGGCGCGGCTTGTCGATCCCCAAGCAAGGGCTTTGCGAAAGATTATTGAGGCTCAAGGCGAAGCGAAGCAGCAATCTCATGCCCAGATCGCCAAGGCTCGCTTCGCCATCGAGGGGACGAGCAATTATCCAGACGCCACGTTTACGCTGCGGCTTGCCTTCGGCACAGTGAAGGGCTATCAGGAAGGTGGCCGTCATGTGCCATCCCATACTATTTTGGCCGGACTGTATGAGCGGGCTGCGGAACAGGAATACCGCCCTCCTTTTGACCTGCCGAAACTCTGGCTGGACCGCAAACCCCGCCTCGACCTGAAGACCCCATTCAACTTTGTCTCCACAGCGGACATCATCGGCGGGAACTCAGGCAGCCCCACCATTGACCGCAAAGGTGATTTGGTCGGGATAATTTTCGATGGCAACCTCCAGTCCCTGGTGTTGGATTTCCTCTACACCGACGAGCAAGCGCGCGCGCTGTCGGTGGATTCTCGCGGTATCCTCGAATCATTGCGTAAGGTCTATGATGCCAAGCAACTAGTAAGTGAATTGACCAAAGGAAAGCGCGGACCGTGATCGCTGAATGTCGTGGCTGCGACAGGAAACGCAGATGAAGTTGAATAGAGGGGTTTTGCAAAACGTCGATTCGCCACTGCGACGAGAGGCGCGGGAGCCGGGCAACGGCTTTTGCAGCTTGCCACTCCAAGCGACCGGTTTACAGTGTTTGAATGAAGATTATTCCTTTAGCGCTAGGATTTTTCCTGGCGTCGAATTTCTGGTCGGCAGCCCAGGTATTGGTCGAGGTAGTGCTCGACCAGAAGCAGTTTTTGCTTAATGAATCGTTGCCCCTCAAAGTTCGCATTACCAATCGGTCCGGACAGGCTTTGCTTCTTGGCCACGAAAAAGACTGGCTGACGTTTGAGATTGAAAGCCGCGATGGTTATATGGTTCCGGTTTTGGGAGAAGTGCCGGTGCTGGGTGATCAGTTAGTCGAATCTTCCATGGTGGCTTATCGGAGGTTGGATTTGATGCCTTATTTCGATTTGGGCAAGGTGGGCAGCTATACAGTCACCGTATCCGTAAAATTGAAGCAGTGGAATCCAGAGCCCATCGTGAGCAAACCGAAATCTTTCGATATTACCCGCGGCACTAAAATCTGGGAGCAGGAGTTCGGCCTGCCCAGAAAAGAGGGCGCTTCGCCCGAAGCCCGCAAGTACGCGCTCCAGCAAGCCAACTACGACAAACAACTCATGCTTTATGTGCGCTTGACTGATTTGAATGAGCAGAAAGTCTTTAAGGTATTTCCCGCTGGGCCGCTGGTTTCATTCAGCAGACCGGAAGCCCGGATCGACCGAAAGAGCGACCTGCATCTGCTCTTCCAAACCGGCGCCCGTTCATTTTTGTACCAGGTGATCAGCCCGGACGGGGAAGTACTCCTGCGCCAAACGCACAACTATACGGCCACCCGTCCTGTTTTAAGGAGCGGCGAGGAGGGCCAGACTTTCGTTGCGGGGGGAGTTCGGCACATGACCGCCAATGACATTCCATCGCCCATGGCTCCCTCTCCGACTAATAATGTCACGACCCCCACCTCTAAGCTATAACGGACAGTTTCTTCGCTTTGGCTGGTTTTTCCTGGCGATGTATTTTTTCGCGGGCGCAGCGGAGGGGGCCCAAGCGATCACGTTGCATCTCCGGGGTGGCGACCGCCTCACCGGCATCATCACGTCCGAGGATACCAACCGGGTAGTGCTATCAACCAAATGGGCGAAGGAAGTGGCAGTGCCGCTCGGAGAGATTATCAAGCGTGAAGTATTGCCGGTTATTCCTGCGACCAAAGCTGGTGAAACGAACCCCCCGCCGTTTCTGGCGGGTTCCTTGACCAACGCTGCGCCTCGCCCTGGGACAGCAATCGTGAGCGGGCCTCTTCCTCCCATCAAGCCTAAGCCCCCGCACCACTGGTCCGGGGAAGCGCAAGTGGGGGCGGACTTGGTGTTCAGCGAACGGCAACGCCAACTCTACAGCGGCCGGATGAAATTGGGGTATGTCTATCAGCATTTTCGAAACGTGTTCGATTACAACTTTGCTTACGGAAAGACCGCTGGGCTTCTTTCCGATGACCGGATGTATGGGTCTTCGAAAACGGATTTTGATTTAGGCAGGCGGTTTTACGTTTATAATTTGGGAGGCGCCGGCTTTGACAAGATCCGAAAAATCGACCTTCGTTATGAGCTCGGCCCCGGTCTCGGCTACCACCTCATCAAGATGACTAATTTTGTGCTGAACACCGAGGTGGGAGCGAATTACCAGGCCCAGTACCAATCGGACAACACCCAGACAGAGTTGTTTTTTTATCGGTTAGCCGAGAACTCCACCTGGACGCTCAATGGCCGCTTTTCCGTCGATGAAAAATTTGAACTCTTTCCCCGGGTGGATGATTGGGAAAAATACCGGTTCCGTTTTGAATCCAACCTTCGTTATACACTGGTGAATAATCTCGCCTTTGTAGTAACGATTGTTGACCAGTACGACATCCAGCCCGCCGCGGGGGTGGCGAAAAATGACCTGCAATTGCGCTCGTCTATTAGCGTGAAATTTTAGAACTAGGCCACTTCGACTTGCTGTTTAAGCCGGAGGATTTTTTCAACTATGGCGACCAGATCGGAAAGGACGAAGTCATGATGGACCTGGCCCACCCATGGGGATTTCAGCAGCAGGGAGGTGCAACCAGCCGTCCGGGCTGCCTCCGCGTCCTGCCATTTATTGCTGATGACGAAGGAGTGATCCAGATTCAGATGCCATTTGAAGGCCGCTTCAATCAGCAGACCCGGCCGTGGCTTGCGACAGGGGCAATGATCGTTTTCATCATGCGGGCAGACCATGATATCATCCAGCGGGAAGGCCTTGCGCAGAGCATCGTGCATCCGATCCAATTCGCGCCGCGATTGGTAGCCGCGCGAAAGGCCGGGCTGATTGGTGGTCACAATCAGGACGAAGCCGGCCGCTTTCAATTTGCGCAAAGGCGCTTCGGCAGCTTGGACCACCTTGAATTCTTCCAGCGTCAACGGTGTGACTTGCTGTTTGGGGCCCTCTCGAACTTCGTTGAGGATCGCATCTCGTTCAATAAACACTGCTCTCTTCATAGTTGATAAAAAGCATAATCCTGGCCTAACACCCCAAATTGGTCTAAAAAGTTAATAGCCCGAGTAAAAGCGCAGGTTCTTCCTCCGGACTCACTCTCAAGTTTGCGAGAGAGCCAGCCGATAGCCTGTGGATACCCCGGCTTGATCGCTTCCCAGAAACCACGGGGGGTTTGACCGGTCATTTTCGCACAGCAGGGGCGGCTTCCGACGAGAGGAAAACGGCGCGAAACCTTTGTTTTAGGGGAAAAGTTTCGCAGCAGACCGGTGGCCCGCCACATCACGACTGTGAATAAAACAACATCACAATTCAACACAAACTTTCTAATTGTTAACTTGGAAGCGTCTCTCTGCGCAAGATTTTTAAAATATTTTTTTGCCTCCTGAAATCTTCGCCGGCGAGGGGCTTTTGCCTGCTCAAGGGCGGCAAAAAGGTGCCTGTTTCGTGAAGATTATGGCAGGGAAACCCCGGGCCGAAGACTTGCTGTCACTAAGATTTGTGACATTGGGCTGACTGCCTGTTCCACCTCGGAAGCTGACCCGTTCACTGGGTCAGATCATTGAGGGAGCGCACCCTGGCTTCCATTTGTTTAATAATCGGCAAGGCGCGCGCAATGGCATTTTTTTCGGTCTGCCCGGCAAATGACTTCATGGTCACTTTCACGGCGGCGACTGGTTCTCCGTTGCCATCGTGCAACGGCATGGTCACGGTAACGCTCCCGTCTCCTTTGCCGTGATAAATGGCTCCGTGAGCGATCACATCCTGCTCCTCCTCATGGGCTGGACGGCCGAGTTCTTTGGGGTCGGTCCCCGCGATCATCCGAGGTGGGGAGCCAGGAGTAGCGCCTGCGAAAATTCTCAAGCCGAGCAGACGAGGGTACTTTTTAAGAGTATCGCGGACCAGGACCTGGGCCAAGGTCACCTTCGGAATGTACTTTAATTTCAAATCACTGAAGTAGCTCACGGAATCGGACTTGGTCCAGAAGCCAATTTTCCCCTCGTTGAAAGAGTTGTCCCCCAGGGCCGGAATCAGCTCTTTGCCATCAAGCCAGGCCCGAATTTGATTTCCTTTGCATTCCACCATCATTTCGTGCCATACGCCTTTGGAAATCTCGACTTTCGCCCCAATAGGGGCGCTGCGAAGGCCATCGACGATTTTAAAGAAATTGAAAGTGCTACCCAAGGCGCTGGCCCGAACGTAATAATAATTTTTTTCATCTTGAATGTGAAAAGCGAGGCCGGCCATTTGCTCCTCCTGCCCATCCACAATTTTGAAGTGAGTGCTGGCGGTAAAATCTCCGAGTGTTTCCTCGTCCCAAATCAAGAGCGGAAAATGCTCATCCGTTCGGTCCCGCGAAAGTTGGGCCAGCACCGGACGCTTACTCAATGCTGGGGCTTTTGGCGAAATGGGCGGGAGCAGGGGGGGGGAGTCGTCCAGAATGATTTTCCAATCGCCCGGTTTTCCACCGGCGGTGACCGTGCTGCGGAACCCCGCTGGGGCCTCGTTGAGTTTCAATTCTCTGAAGTCAAAAACGCGTTCGGCCGCGCCCGCAGGCCAAGACAATAACATCAAGATAGGAAATACGAATGGTCTGAGCATCAAGACGATAATAGCAGAATGGCTGCTGAGGACAAGGACAAGGACGCCAAGAAAAGGCCGCAAAGAATCGACCTCAAGGGCCGCGAATCCGATAAAAACGATTTTGTGGAGCGGACGTGGAGTTGGTCACGGTGTAAGGGCTGGAGATAACCGGACCTGGCACATCGGTCCAGCCTGTGGGAAAGCCGCCAAGCTGGCTGGCCTGCTGCAAGGTGAATCCGCTCCCATTCCAGTACAGACTCACATAATTCTCCGAAGTCAGCACATTCAACTTGGGCAGGGAGGCAACGGGGTGCCCAAAGCCCAGCGCGGAACCGAAGGTGATGTCCGGACTCCCGGCGGTCAGGTTATGCACCTCGACCGCCAGAACGTTGTCGCCATGGACTACATTGGTAAGATCGCTCCCCGAAATACTGAAAAGATAAGGGCAAGTGGCATCCCCATTGGCGCAGTTATAACCGGTGGCATACACAGAATTGGAAGCGCCATTCGGCAGGAACGCGCGATTGATCTCCGTTCCATTCAGAAAAAATGCCGCCCCATCGTCCAGGTAATTGGAGAAGGTCAAGCTCATCCCGGCCAGATTATTGGCGCAGACAAAATGGGTCCGAAAATAATAAGTAATGAAGGGGTGAGCGGTGCTCCGATTGGTGGGCATCTGGGTATGAAGGGGTAAAAACTGAATGTCAGGATTGCCGTTTGCATATTTGGAATCAGCCCAGAGCACGCCAGGGCCGCTCGGCCAATCCGAATCGTTATATCCAGAAGCCTGCCAATTGACCCCATCGAGATTATTGGCGCTGAATTTCCAAACATTGGTCAGGTCGAAAATCGGCGCGCTCGTAAAATTGGTGGTCAACCTCGTGGTCGTAAAGGAAGATCGAGCCGTGCAAGGGGTGCCGCCTGCGGCAGGATCGATTTGAAAATAATAAAGGGTGCTCGGCGACAAGTCCGTTAAGGTCATGACATGGTTAGTAACCAGCAGGGAATTGGTGGCCGAAAATGTCCCGTAGTTGAGGTCCTGGCCATATTCGAGCAGGGTTGGCGCCCGCACGAGGCTGGTCCAGGTAATGTTGGCTGTGGTGACGGAGGGATCGACCACTATCTCCCGGATCATCCCCGCCTCCGTTACGATGGGGGAGAGTTTTATGACATCGGCCACGGCAAAACTGTCGGGTTGATTGGCTCCCGCTACGACCATTTCAACATAATTGGGACCCGACTGATCCAGGACAGGAGCGCCAAGAAGGATCCATTGCTTGGGGGGCAAGGCTGCCGGGAAAAAAACGGAGAGGACGTTCGATCCGCCGGAATACACGTCATAGCGAATGTTTCCCGCAGCGTTAGTGATGGCAGGAACCTGCACCAGTATCCTATAGGGCCCGGAGTTGGAGACAGGCAGCGACCATTGGGCCCTCGCAGTGTCATTGGACCCCAAGAGCGCAATTCGAGCATCGATGCCCCAGGAATGGTTGGTGGTGGCGCTCCAGTTGCCAGCGGACTCCGTGTACTCTGGATCGAGATTGTCCAGGAACAGGTCGTCTGGCAAATAGCGGATGACACGCGTCGTCAGGTTTCCGGCAAGATCGGTAACTGCAATGGCCACCTTCACAAGATCGTGCAGTCCAACCGGCAAGGTGACATTCCATGAATTCGGGCCTGCCGGGCTGCACGGGAGAATCCGGTATTGTTCGCAAATATCCTTCACAGCCACGAACGGTTGAGGCTGAAAAATCGGTTCGTCGGTGGCGAGGTTCAGCGTAACCGACTCCCCCTGGATGTGCTGAGAAACGCCAAGTTGAGGCGGCGTCTGGTCAGTCGTCCCCAGCCAGCGCTGCATCGCCTCAATGGCCGTGCAATAGCGAAATTGAACGTTGGGATAGTTGGTGGCCGCCCGATGCGCGAACAAATCCATGGTAGCGATATTGCTGAGAAAGGCGCTCTCGGGCAAATGGGCCCAGAGCGAAGCCACTTGATCGGTGCCCCCGGCCGCCGCCTTAAAAATTCCATTCATCATGGTTTGGGTCACGTTCGGCATCTTGACCGAGCGCACGTTCCATCCGATTCCATCTCCCGCCAGTTGGTAATTGGTAGTCGAGGGATGAAAGGGGATGAAGGCGAGGGTTGCTTGCGACCAATCATAGACGTTTCCGTAGGGCTCTATGGTATCAACTGACCTGTTGGGAGAATCATTGTGCAGGCTAAACGGGAGCAGCAGGTTCAGATAGGACTGCCACTCGTTATCCATATAATGCCAGCCGCTGCGAAAGGAGACCGGAAAAACCTCTTCCTCCACAAGCGACTGCGCAAGCGCGAAATCGAAATCCGGCCGGGATTCATGAAAAGTCCTTGCCTCATTCCACCAGAATTTCCCATCACCATCATAATCACTCCAAAAGAAGGTGTGGTAGTGAAGGGTCAACTCATCTCCAAATTGCTTGATGGCGTCGCCATGATATTTTTTCATCAGGTACAAAGGCATGAGATTGGGAATGGGGACGTCGGTATTGGGCGCCTGAAGATAAACGCTCCCGACCAACATCCACCAGGTCAGCTTGACCTGCTGGTCGTAGGAATCAACGAAGCGGCTCCGAAACGCAGGATCCATTACCTGGTAGGCATTTTCCTGCGGCAGGATGTAAAGATCGGGCACAAAATGTCCATGATACTGACTGGTGTTCACCCCGCCGGGCACATTCCAAACCGCGGTGTCCGATCCGATTACTAGATAGACTTTTCCTGGCGTAACGGCCGCAGATGCCAGAAAGCCGCTTGCGAGGAGGGAACAGGCAATGGTGAGCGCTGGTTGGGGGAAGAAATTCATCAGACCACGTTTGATCAATCGGCGCATCTTAATAATAGGTTAAGGAACTTCCAGCGCCTGATCGCCATCAGGAACTCTTGGTTAGCTACAACCTTAGCATAGCAGAAAACGTCTTAAGAAGAAAGTTAAATCTGAACTTCTCTCTAACTAACTGGCCTGCCTTTTGAAGATGACGATATGCTGACGAGGCAATACTTCGATCGTCTGGATCCATTGCAGCGCCTGGCGCGACATTTCTTTGCGCACCTGCGCTTCAGTCATCTTGTGCAAGGGTTTGATTGGCACCTCCGGATCCTCGCCGCGAAACTCGACGAAGGCCACCCGCCCCGCCGGTTTCAGGGATTTGCAAATCCTGTCTATCATCTCGAAGGGGTGCGAAAACTCGTGATAAACATCGACCATCAGCACCAGATCGACCGATGCGGACGGCAGTTTCGGGTCGGTGATAGTTCCGAGGAACGGCTTGACATTGGTGATGTTCAACCTCGCCATCTCATTGGTTAGCAAAGCAAGCATCTCCGGCTGAATGTCCACCGCCAAGATCGCGCCTTTTTCGCCCACCTTTTTTGACAGACGCCGGCTAAAGTAGCCAGTGCCGGCGCCAATATCGGCCACGACATCGCCTGGCTTCACGCCCAGGGAATCAACCAGCAATTGGGTTTTTTCTTCTTCTTCGCGGGTGGGCCTTTCCAACCAATCGGCAGCCTGGTGACCCATCACTTGAGCGATCTCGCGACCCAGGTAAAACTTGCCAATTCCATCCGGGCTGTGGTCCTGCCGGTATTCGTAAAGCCTGGGGCCGGTCGTTGCTCTCTCAAGCAGATCGGCGCCTGGGGCGAGGAGCGCGGCCGAAAGCAGGGCGGCCATGATGAAAGGTTTGAAAATGGCTGAGCACATCGCGTTCCCAGTGTGGCCTGGATCGGCCAGCTTTCAAGGAGCTTTGTCAGGAGTCTCGAAGCAGCAATTCCATATAAACGACATCCAACCAGCGGCCGAATTTAAATCCGACCTCCTTGAGGCAGCCGACCTTGACGAAACCAAAAGAGGCATGAAGCCGGATACTGGCCTCGTTCTCCGCATCAATGGCGGCCAGAATGGCGTGCAAACCCCGCGCCCGGGCGGCGGTGACCAGTGGAGGCATCAGCAGCCTGCCCACGCCGCACCCCCGCTGGTCCGCGGCGACATAAATGGAATTTTCGCTCGTGAAGCGATAGCCTGCCCGCGCATGGAACTGATTCAGCGCGCTCCAGCCGGCGAGGCTTCCATGATCGTTGTCCGCGACAAATATCGGAAAATTATTCTTCACGTGTTCCTGATACCAAGTAAGACGGTGCTCGAGTGTCCTCGGTTCATCATCATAGCTTGCAGTTGTATTGAGGACCGCTTCGTTATAAATCTCCAGAATGCCGGGTAAGTCGGCGGCCAGTGCGGGACGGATATGCATGCTGGGAATTCAAAGAAAGCCTTTGGCAACGTCAATGTTTATTCTCAGGCTCCAATAGCGTTGCCAAACATTCGCGCCCTAGCTTAAGATGGCCTAATGAAACACCAGTTTGTTTTAGTCGCGGCCCTGCTATTGATGGTTCTCTCCCTGGCTCGGGCAGAAGGGCCGGACGAAAAGTATGTCGAAATTTATAATTTGATCCAGGAAGCCGACGCGGCCAACGACGGAGGTCACGGCCGCGAAGCCTCCCTAAAATATTTGGAGGCGCAAAAAACGCTTAAGACGTTTCAAACGGAGCATCCAGGCTGGAACGCCAATGTGGTGAATTTTCGGCTTGGCTATCTCGCCTCCAAGCTGGAGCCGCTGACGCAAAAGTTTCCCCCCACGAACACCCCCCCTGCCATTCTAGCTGAGACTCCCTCCTCTCCGCCGGCCACCAATCAGAGCAGAGACTTACAGGACGAGATTAAACGATTGACGGCGCAGAATGGCCTGCTCGAAGCCAAGTTGAAGGAAGCTTTGTCCGTCCAGCCAGCCCCGTTGGACCCGCGCGAGCTGGCCAAAGCCGAGGAACAAATCAAGCAACTGCAAAAAGAAAGGGACCTCCTCAAGGTTAGTCTGGAACAAGAAAAAGCCAAACCGGCCAAGCCCGGAGAACCCGCTGCCATGGAACAGGAACGACAAATCCTAGCCGACGTAAAACAGAAACTCGCCGAGCAAATGGAGTTGGCCCTGAATTTACAAAAGGAAAACGAGAACCTGAAAAGGCAACTCACCCTGAAAGTCAGCCAGCAGACTTCGGTCGGGACTGGCGATCTGGCCCAGCAATTACAGGCGGCTCAGGGAACTATCGCAACCCTTCAATCGTCCAACCTCAGTTTGAAAACTGAACAATTGCTTCTCGAAAGCCGGGTAGCCGACTTAGCGAAGCAAGCGCCCAAGCGCGGCAAGCGCGCCGCTCACCCGGAGGCGCAGAATCAGCAATTGGAAATGGCCCTGGCGCGCCTGGCTGTTTATGAGGCCAAGCCTTTGCCGTATACACCAGAGGAACTGGCCTCCTTCAAGCACCCCGACCTGAAAGCCAGCATCGCGGGGTCCACTCCAATTAAAAGGAGCGTCAAAGAGCTGCCTCCCGGAGCAGGGCCCATAATGGAAGAGGGCCAGCGCGCGATGGAGGCTGGGCGCTTTGAGGAGGCCGAAAAAAAATTCCTGGATGTCCTCCGGCAGGATGAAAAAAATATCTATGTGCTTGGCAATCTGGCCGCCGTACAGATCGAGCAAAACCGGCTGGAGGACGCGGAGAAGACCATCAACAAGGCGCTGGCCATTGAGCCGCGCGACCCCGCCAGCCTCTTTGCCATGGGCTTTTTGAAGTATCGCCAGGAAAACTACGATGCCGCGCTGGATGTCTTAAGTCTTTCGGCTTCGCTGATCCCTGATGAACCGCGCACTCAATATTTTTTGGGGAAGACGTTGATTCAAAAGGGCAATCGCACTGCCGCCGAAGCGGCGTTGCGCAAAGCGGTGCAACTGCGGCCCGGCTGGGGGGATGCACATTTCTCCCTCGCCATGGTATATGCCACCCAGCAACCGCCCTTCAAGGAATTGGCCCAATGGCACTATCAGAAAGCCATCGCGGGTCGTTACCCGCGCGATCTCGAATTTGAAAAGCTGCTCGAAGAAAAAAGGACTTCCTCCGCTGCTCCCTAAAGGCTTGGCGGATTTCAGCTTAGTTTAACGCATGGACAGTTAAGGCATTATTATGAAAATACGCTTCCTGATGGCGATGGCTTCACTGACTGTTTTTTGGGGATGTTCCAATCCCGCCAAAGACGTGCCGACCGCCGCCGTTGAAAAAGCCGCCAGTCCTGATACTAACGTGGCAGCGGCGCCTGAGGTGGATGCCCATTATTTCGTTTTTGGCCCAAAGACGTCAGCCATCGGCTTCACCGGCTCCAAAGTGACTCGAAGTCATAACGGAGGATTTCGCAACTTCGCTGGCGAGTTCAAAGTTGTGAATGATCACCTGGCCGGCGCCGGAAATAAGGTGATCATCGATATGAGCTCGCTCTTTGCGGATGATGCCCGGCTGACTGGACATCTGAAAAGCCCCGACTTCTTTGCCGTTGCCCAATTTCCGACCGCGACTTTCGTTTCGACCGCCGTCGAGCAGAAGGCGACCAACTCGACTGTCACAGGTGATCTGACACTGCACGGAATCACAAAATCCATCTCCTTTCCGGCCAAGATCATGACGAGCAACGATGCCGTCAACGTGACAGCTATCTTTACGATCAACCGCTCCGACTTCGATATCAAATATCCTGGCATGGCCAATGATCTGATCCGCGAGAAGGTCATTCTGAGGCTGAACGTCAAATCCACCCCAGGCCGGGCCGAGTTCGCAGCTCTCGATCAAGCCGCCCAGAGCGGAGCGTCCGCACCCCAACCCACCGGCCAAGTCGGGGCCCCTCCGGGACCTGCCGGCGGAAAGCCAGCTCCGAAATAGGCAGGTCACAGCGCTGTTGAATTTCTTTGTAGCTCCGGCACGGAAGGGACTTTGTCACTGGCCCTGCCTCCACCATCTCCCTTCCACCATCCTCCTTTTTCGGCATGGAACTTGCGGCTCCTGACCTTTGAGGCTGACTGGCTCCGCCTCAGGTGGCTCTATTGCTACAATCTGTGAGCCGAGAAACAATATGAAAACGCAAGATATTGGTGTCGGTTGGATCGATTTGGTGATTGTGAGTGTGCTCGTGGTGGGCGTGATACGTGGGCGCAAACGCGGCATGTCTGAGGAATTGCTCGACCTGCTAAAATGGATTCTAATCGTGGTCGCGGCCAGCTTCGCGTATGAACCACTCGGCAGCTTTCTTTGCGGCAGCACCATGTTCAGCCATTTGGGATCGTATGTGGTTATGTATGGCGTGGTAGTGGTAGCTTTTATGCTCCTTTTCTCCTTTTTGCGGCGCGGGTTGGGCGGAAAACTGATTGGCAGCGACCTGTTCGGCAGCGCGGAGTATTACCTGGGAATGGGGGCAGGGGCGGCGCGGTATGCCTGTATCATGGTGGTCGCAATGGCCTTGTTGAATGCCCGCTATTACAAGCCGGAAGAAATCCGCGCCAACATCAGGTACCAGGAAGACGTTTACGGCTCTCGCTTCTTTCCCACGCTTTCCAGCCTGCAAACTGAAGTTTTTACCGATTCTTTGGCCGGGCGGGTGACCCACCAATATTTGGGAATGTTTCTGATCAAGCCCACCACACCTGAGGACCGAGGTTTGGGCAGCCCCAGCCTGATCAAAGCACGGGAGCGGAATGTCTATGATGTGCTTGAAAAGTAACGCCCTTTTGACCAGCCTTACGGGATGGCTGGACTCATTGCTCCCGCAACCTTAGAGCAGATTCGTGCCGCCAGCGATGTCGTGGACATCATCGGCGGCTATCTCCCGCTCAAAAGGGCCGGGGCCAATTTTGTCACCCTCTGCCCGTTTCATCGGGAAAAAAGCCCTAGCTTCAACGTCAATCCGCACCGGCAGATTTTTCACTGTTTTGGCTGCCATAAGGGGGGTGATGTCTTCACCTTCGTGCAGGAGTACGAAAATATTTCTTTCATGGACGCGATTCGGCGGCTGGCGGAACGCGCCCATATTCCCCTGGAGTTCGACAACCAGCCCGGCCAGCAACAAGCGCGGCACCTGAAAGAAACACTTTGGCACCTCCACGAACAGATTGCCCAGCGCTGGCAAAGCGCCCTCACCAACGAGGCCGGCGGCCAAATCGCCCGGGAATATCTCCACAAACGAGGGGTGTCCGAGGAAGCTGTCAAACTGTTCCGGCTTGGCTGCGCGCCAGACTTGTGGGACGATACAGTCAATTGGGCCAAGAGCAAAGGCCATGCATTGCCTCTGGTAGAGCAAGCCGGATTGGTTCTTCGCAAACAAGACAGCGATCATTACTATGACCGCTTTCGCGGCCGGCTCATTTTTCCCATCTGCGACGAACAGGGGCGAGTCATTGCTTTTAGTGGCCGCATTTTGGCGGGAGACGAGAAAACCGCCAAGTATGTCAACTCTCCGGAGACGCCCATCTTTACCAAAAGCAAAGTTTTTTTCGGCCTCGATAAATCCAAACGGGCCATTCTCGACGCCGGCTGCGCCATTGTCTGCGAGGGGCAATTGGACTTGATAGCCTGCTTCATGGGCGGGGTCCAAAATGTGGTCGCGCCCCAAGGCACTGCTCTTACAGCCGAACACGCTCGCATTCTGAAGCGGTATGTGGACGAAGTCGTCCTCTGTTTCGATTCGGACAACGCGGGTCAAGCCGCGGCCATCCGCGTGCTGGATAGCTTGCTTGCCTCTGGGCTCGCCATCCGCGTCGCCACGGTCCCGGCCCCTCATGACCCCGACAGCTTCATCAAAGAAGCGGGAGGGGCAGCTTTCCAGCAATTGATCGCGCGGGCGGAAGGCTTCTTCGATTTTTATTTGAACCGGTTATGCGCCAGCCATGACATTTCCACAGACAAAGGGCGTTTGGCCGTCGTCAAGTCGATGTCGGAAGCGTTGCGCAAAACTGGCAGTGCGGTGCTTTCAGACACTTATGCGCAAAAGACTGCCCAACGGCTTGGAGTATCGCCGCAGTCGGTCCGGGCTGAATTCAAAACCGTCTCCCACACGAAAGCGACTCATTCCGAGACCATGGAAGAGGAAGTTGCGAGCGTTCCCGACCGGAAACCGGCTCCGGAGCGGGAGTTGTGGCTGCTGAAATTCATTCTGCAAAGTGATGACCACACAGATTGGCTGGCAGCGCAACTGGATCTTAGCTGGCTGCAAGAGCCCAGCGTGCGGCAGATAATCCGCGCGCGCCTCGAGGCGCATGCGGATCAGAGTTGGGGTGGCATTCCCACGCTGCTCTCCAGATTCGAAGATCCCTCAATTCGCAGCCTGATCACCGAAGCAACCTTGGAAAATATATCGAATGAGAATCTTTCTCAGAAAATAATCGATTCTGTGCGACTGCTTCGGAATGATTTTATTGATCGGCAGCTCGCCTCTTTGACGCGCAAGCTTTGTCAACTCGGCGCTAACCTCATCGAAATCGAGGGAGAAAAAGCCCGTCTGCGCCAGCAGAAAAAACAGCCGCTTGACCCGAGCCTCGATGCGAAGATCTCGGAGTGAGGTTGGATTTCGCACCTCGGCAAACAAACTCGTCAACAAATCCACCTGTCCGACCGTCAGCAACGCCTTGGTTTTCATGTTCTTCTACTCACCTAAAGACGGGTGGTGGAGAATTGTTCACGGAAACTGAAGATTTCTTTCGCGCGGAAAGAAGATTGCTGCCCTGACTTGACTCGCCACCTCGACTGTCCTCGATTTGGATGCTTGTGCGCGGAGCCGCAGACACCAGCAATGCTTTATGGCAGAGGATTGGCACAATTTTCGGAAAGACGAGTTCCACGGAGTTCCACGAGTCCCCATTTTCTTAAGAGATCAGGGACTCGTGGAACTCGTCCTTCCGACCATGGCGTCCTACATTGCCATAATGAGCGCACTACCGCTCCCCTCCTGCGCTCCACACTCTCCACACGCTTAACGCCCGCTCCCCTCCCAAACCAACCGCAATCCCTCCAGCGTCAACAGCGGTTCAACTGCCGTTATCTCCGGCATCTGAGCAGCGATGAGCTGGGCATAACCGCCGGTGGCGACAACCGGCAAATGGGGAGCATTCAATGCCTCCCTGAGCTCCACCAACAACCCGCGAATTAGTCCGCGATAGCCATGCACTGCGCCAATCAGCATCGCCTCCCGGGTGCTCTTTCCGATCACGGACTTCACCTCGCGGATTCTTATCTTCGGCAGCAGCGCCGTTTTCTCGTGCAGATAGTCGGTCATCGCTGATAGCCCGGGGGCGATGATGCCACCCACGTATTCTCCCTGCGCGTTCACAACATCAAAGGTGACAGCCGTGCCGAAGTCCACGACAACCGCCGGCGCCCCAAACCTGTGACGCACGGCGACCGCATTGGCCAGCCGATCCGGTCCGATGGTGTGCGGATGAGGATAATTAATCTTCACCGGCGTGCGTGTCTTCGCTGTCAATTCCATCGCGGAGACCTTCCACTTGCGCGTTACCATGCGCCGCGCTAGCAGAGTAGCCCGCGGCACGACGCTGCAGAGCGCCGCTCCCTCTATCGCCGCTCGGGCCACAAACTTCTGGACGCGCTTTCCAGCCGTGCTATCAAACCAGGCACGAGTGGGAATGTTAGTTTGACGGCCAATGCGCTGACCATCGGCAAGCCCGAGATGGGTATGAGTGTTGCCGATGTCAAAAAGAAGTATCATGCGTCATCTTTCCATCGTCACGTCCCCGCCCATGATCCTCTCTAAATGACCATGTTCAGTCCGAAGCAATAGCGCGCCGTCTTCGTCGAGCGACTCGGCCAGGCCTCGGATGACGCGCCCGCCCAGCCGGATAGTGACATGGCGGCCCAGAGTCGAACAGGACTGCTGCCATTCCTCGCCAATGCTGGAAAACTCCCGTCTGGCGATGCGAGCATAATCCGCGTCTAATTCGCGCAGAATCGCGGCGGCTAATTCAGCTCGGCGCAGGTTGTGGCCGGCCTCCGCTTTAAGGGAAGTAGCCAGCTTGCGCAGCTCGGACGGAAAATCATTAGCGCTTAGGTTTACATTCACCCCCATGCCGAGGATCACATATTTGATGTGATCCAGCTCCGCGTTCAACTCGGTGAGAATGCCGGCGACCTTTTTTCCATGAATCAAAACATCATTAGGCCATTTGATTTCCGGAACGAGACCGGTTTGTTCACGAATGGCCCTCGCCAGCGAAATGGCTGCGGCAACCATAACCTGGGTCGCCGCTTGCGGACGCAAGTCTGGCCGCAACAACACCGAAAACCAGAGGCCCTTTCGTGCCGGCGAGAGCCATTTCCTTCCGAGCCGTCCCCGGCCTTTCGTTTGAGATTCGGCAAACACAACCACCCCTTCGCTGACGCCATCGCGCGCCAGTTTCTCCACCACGTCATTGGTCGAACTGGTCTCTTCAAAGACCCGGATGTCACGCCCAATCACCTCGTTGCTCTCCACCAGGGAAAGCAAATCGTCCGCATGAAGAACGTCCGGACTGCTAACAAGCCGATAGCCGTGATGGGGGCTGGCCTCAATGTCATAGCCGAGGGTGCGCAGTTCCTCGATACGCGCCCAAATGGCCGCCCGGGTGATCCCCAAATCGCGGGAAAGGTCCGCTCCTGAGACAGATCCGTCCATGGCGCGGCGCAGCGCGGATAAGATTTGTGCATCGATGGTCATTCAGCGCTCTCGAAATCCAAAGCAATATCCACGGCGCGCGCAGAATGGGTAAGCGCTCCAACCGAGATGAAATCCACTCCCGCTTCGGCGATGGTTCGCACATTTCCCAAGCTTACTCCTCCACTCGCCTCGGTTCGAGCCCGGCCATTAACCACTTTGATGGCCCCCCGCATCTGCTCTGGCGTCATATTATCGAGCAAGATGATATCAGCCCCAGCCGCCGCCGCTTGTTCCACCTGTTCGAGCGTATCCGCTTCCACTTCGATCTTAATTCGGGGGTATTTGGTCCGAGCCCGCTGAACCGCAACGGCGATGGCATTTGGAAACTCTCCCCCCAGGGCCGCCAAATGGTTATCCTTGATCAGAACCATGTCGAAAAGCCCGAAGCGGTGATTCTGCCCGCCGCCGCACCGCACAGCGTATTTTTCCAATCGCCTCCAGCCAGGAGTCGTTTTGCGTGTATCGAGAATCTTCGCCGGAGTGCCTTTGATGGCATCGACGAACTGCTCTGTCAACGTGGCGACACCGGAAAGCCGCTGAACGAAGTTCAAGGCCACCCGCTCGGCAGTAAGGATAGCCCGGGTGGGACCCGACACCACCATCAATTTTTGGCCACGAATGGCTTTCGCGCTGTCCGAGGCCAGCCGGTCGATTTTGATGGCAGGGCAGAGTTCCGCAAAAGCGGCCTCTGCAATTTCGAGGCCAGCCAGCACGAGCGGTTCGCGCGCCACCATGGCGGCACGCGCAGTGGCCGTCTCGGCGACAGTGGCGAGCGTCGTCACATCGCCGCTCCCGGTGTCTTCCTCCAAAGCCAATCGGACTGCGCGCTGGATTTCCTCCGCGGTTAACGCTTGCATGGCCCAAAGGATGGCGAATCCTAAGCCAGGGGTGAAGATAATTCCGTGGCCTACTTCTCTCCCTGCGCCAAAATCGTTTGAAAATTGGGCGGCTGCGCTTCCTGTGCGACGACGCCAATTTCGATGTTTTTAAAGCCGGCTGCCTCCAGCCAGCGCTGTAAATCGCTTTCGGCAAAACCGAGCCAGATGTCGCCATAAAGCTCGCGGGCCTTGTCGAAATTGTGCTGAAGCAAATCCAAAATCATCATTTGGCCGCCACGGCGAAGGATGTGGTACGCGGCGGCGATGGCCACGTCGGGCTTTTTTGCGTGATGCAACGCCTGGCTCAAAATCACCAGATCAATACTCTGGGGTTCGATGGGAGGGGCTTCCAAATCGCCGTGGCGAAATTCCAGATTCTTTAACTCGTTCTTTTTGGCCTTGTTCGCTCCGAAAGCGACTATTTTCGCCGAGTTATCCACGGCGATGACCTTTCGAGCCCGTCGTGCCAACAATTCGCTGAGCAATCCTTCCCCGGCCCCCAGGTCTGCAACCACAATGGGGGGAATGACGCGCAAAAGCATCTGTCCAAAAGCTTGCCAAGAGCGGCCGGGTCCGTAACTGCGGTCGAATCTTCCGGCAATTTGATCGAAATAAAGTTGGGCTTGATCCTGGCGGCGGGCCAAAATGCGCTTGAGGTTTACCTGGTCAGATGGATGCTCGGCCATTTCCCCGGCGCCCCGTATGGCCAGTTGGATGAATTCGCGCACGAGCACTTCGGCTTTTTGATTCAACTGGTAAAAGGCCCTTTTTCCCTCGCGCCGTGATTGAATCAACCCGGCCTCTTGCAGTTGGCCCAGATGCGTAGAGATGCGCGACTGGCCCATGCGCGTGATTTGTTGCAATTCGTTGACCGACAATTCTCCCTTTTCCAGGAGCGCGATAATCCGCAAGCGCGTCGAGTCGGCCAAGGAGCGAAGAGATTTCAGGATGCTGGACATAGGTCGGAAACGGGGAACCTGGGAACTGCTATTTGGGACTGAAACTCTGTTGCTTTTCTCTCCTTCAGATTTTCTACAAATACGGTTGACGCCATGGGAAAAAGTATATATCTTCCAATCTTGATACGTCAATATGATATATTTGACCCAGCTCGGCAATTAAGATTCAATGAGTAAAAACTATATCTTCTCTTCGGAGTCCGTGGGCGAAGGCCATCCGGACAAAGTTTGCGACACCATTTCCGATGCGGTCCTTGACGCCTGCCTTGCCCACGACCCGCGCAGCCGCGTGGCCTGCGAGACTTACGCCAAGTCCAATCTCGTCGTGGTCGGCGGTGAAATCACAACCAGGGGCAGACTGGATTATGCCGCCATCGCCCGGGATGCCATCCGCGAAATCGGCTACACGCATGATGATGACGTCTTTCACGCGGACAAGGTGCTGATTATGAACGCAATCACTCAGCAGAGCGGCGATATCGCTCAAGGGGTGGATGCCCGCGCTGCCGATGGGAAGGCAACCGCAGAGCAAGGAGCCGGTGATCAAGGTTTGATGTTCGGCTATGCTTGCAATGAGACGCCTGAGCTCATGCCCGCCCCTATCATGTATGCGCATCAACTTGGCCGCGAACTCACCCGCATTCGCAAAAGCGGAGAGGTGGAATGGCTTCGTCCGGACGCCAAGACCCAAGTGTCTGTCCAGTACGTCGATGACCAGCCCGTTCGCATCACCAATGTGGTGGTTTCCACTCAGCACGCGGCCCATGCCAAACACCGGACGATCAAAGATTTCATTATCAAGCACGTCATCAAAGAAGTCCTCCCGGAAAATCTCCTCGATAGGAAAACGCAATACCTGGTCAATCCCACCGGCCGTTTCGTGGTCGGCGGTCCTCAAGGGGACACTGGTCTAACTGGGCGTAAAATCATTGTGGATACCTATGGCGGCATGGGCCGGCATGGTGGCGGGGCTTTCAGCGGCAAAGACCCCTCGAAGGTGGATCGCAGCGCCGCCTATATGGGGCGTTATGTGGCCAAGAATATCGTCGCTGCTGGTCTCGCCACCAGCGCGGAGATTCAATTCGCTTATGCCATCGGACATCCCGACCCCGTTTCGGTCTGTGTTAACACTTTCGGCACCGGAAAAGTCAGTGATGAGGCGATTGAGAAGGCTGTCTCGGCCGTATTCAGCTTCAAGCCCGCTGACATCATTAGACAACTGAATTTGCTCCGGCCGATTTACTCCAAGACAACCAATTATGGCCACTTCGGGAAAGTCGATGATCTCGAGAGCATCACCTGGGAACGAACTGATAAAGCCGCTTCGCTCAAAAAGGCGCTGAAGTAACCCTGAAGAAATGCCGAATTTAAACCTTTCCTAAACGACCGCACCCTCACCGAAATCAACTCTTTTTAACATGCCCGCTATTAAACTCCCCCGCTCCCGCGCCCTTAAAACCTCAAAAGATGGCCACCCAAAAGTTGCCGCTCGCAATGGCCAGCCCGACTTCAAGGTCAAAGATCTCAGCCTCGCGGAATGGGGCCGCAAGACCATTCAGGTCTCCGAACACGAGATGCCGGGTCTGATGGCCATTCGGCGGAAATATGCTCCCCTAAAACCGCTCAAAGGCGTTCGCATTACTGGCTCTTTGCACATGACGATTGAGACAGCGGTATTGATCGAGACTCTGACCGGGCTGGGCGCCTCGGTTCGGTGGGCGAGTTGTAACATTTTCTCAACGCAGGACCACGCCGCCGCGGCCATTGCCAAAGCGGGTGTGCCGGTCTTCGCCTGGAAGGGGGAAACTCTGGAAGAGTACTGGGAGTGCACTCTCAATGCGGTCATTCATCCCGGCAATAAAGGCCCTGAACTGGTCGTCGATGACGGGGGCGATGTGACGCTGCTCATTCACAAAGGCTGCCAACTGGAAGAAGGCGACGGATGGGTAAACACGCCGAGCCAAAGCCATGAAGAGCAGGTAATTAAGAATTTGCTCAAGCGCGTTCAGAAAGAGCGCCCCGGGCTTTGGCACAATATCGTCAAAGATTGGAAAGGGGTTTCCGAAGAAACAACCACCGGCGTCCACCGCCTCTACCAGATGAAAGAAGCTGGCAAACTGCTCGTTCCCGCCATCAATGTGAACGACTCCGTCACCAAATCAAAGTTCGACAATCTCTACGGCTGCCGCGAATCGCTCGCTGACGGCATCAAACGCGCCACCGATGTGATGGTGGCCGGCAAAGTGGCGGTGGTGTGCGGCTACGGCGATGTCGGCAAAGGCTCGGCTCATTCCTTGCGTGGTTTTGGCGCTCGTGTCATCGTCACCGAGATCGATCCCATCAACGCTCTTCAAGCCGCCATGGAAGGTTTCGAAGTCACCCCCATCGAAGCGACTCTGGGCAAAGCGGATATTTACGTCACCTGCACGGGGAATTGCGACATCATCACCCTGGACCACATGGAGAAGATGAAGGACCAGGCGATTGTTTGTAACATCGGCCACTTCGACAACGAAATTCAAGTGGATCGCCTTAACAAAGCCAAAGGGGTAAAAAAGTTGGACATCAAACCGCAGGTGGACAGATATACCTTCCCCGATGGCCATTGCATCTACATGCTCGCCGAAGGCCGCCTGGTAAATCTTGGCTGCGCGACCGGCCATCCGAGCTTCGTCATGTCCAACTCCTTTTCCAACCAGGTCCTTGCTCAACTTGACCTGTGGGCGAACAAGGATTTTTACGAACCAACCGTTTATCGTTTGCCCAAGAAACTCGACGAAGAAGTCGCTCGCTTGCACCTCGAGAAAATTGGCGTCAAGCTCACCACCTTAACGAAAAAGCAAGCCGAGTACCTCGGCATCTCCGTGGATGGACCTTACAAGCCGGAGCATTACCGCTACTGAGAGATCGATAAGGGGCACTGGTTTCTCCCTCGCCCCTCGGATGGGGAGGGCCTTCCTCGCAAGCCGATTCGCGCTTTCAATCTCCCGTGCCGTAGCAGCCGATACGAATCGGCTCTGATGGTTCCCGGGAGACCTCAGACTACGAGCCACAGCGGTGTTCCGATGCGCGCGCGAGTCGGGGTGAAGCCTGCCTCCTTTCGAACATCATCCCTTTCAAGCGAAGGGATCAACCACCCTGACTCCGGCTTTCTTGAAATCAAAAACGTTCCGAGTTGCGACAACCAAGCCCTGAACGAGTGCTGTCGCCGCGATCAGGCTGTCCTTAACGGGCATTGCCCGGCCCGAGGCGCGCAAGTCCGCAAGGAGTCTCGCCCAGCGGAGACCCGTCGTTGCATCCCATGGCAGGCATACGATTTTCGAGATGCCTTCGTCGAACCAGTGTTCGAGCCGCCGTCGCCGGCCTCCGGATGGCAGGAGGTGGATACCGAAACGCAGTTCTCCAAGGATGATCGGATCAACGGCAAGCTCGCGCTCATGGCTTCTCAACCATTCAACAACTTTCGGGTCGGGCCTGGGCTTGGTCGGCTCGCTGAGGACGTTCGCGTCGACGAGGTGGGTCACAGGGTATCGGTGGATTCAGACGCAAGGGCGGTGAAAAACCCCTTTTCGGGGCACGCGAGCAACCAATCCACGAGGCTTTCGTTTGGCGGCGCTCCGTGGCGCGACAACCGGTACTCGCCACGGTCGATTCGCTCAATCTCGAACTCTTGCCCAGCTCCGATCCCGTCCCGTTTCCGCATTTCAGCCGGCAGCACGATTTGACCTTTTGAAGAAACTCTAGTCCTCATCCATGTAAGATGGCGTCTTACCTCGGGGATGTCAACCGTTGTTTTTGCCTCACCCGTCTGTTCATGGAAAACTTCCACGTCCAAACTTCGACGCGCATCGGGGCCTTGACCCCTTAACCGTAGCAGCCGATGTGAATCGGCTCTGATCTTTCTTCCGCAAGAGAGGGAGCCGACTGACATCGGCTGCTACTTGAAAGTCTGCGCTTCATGGTAAACAGATAGGTCGGTTCATGGAGAGTGCCGCTTCTCCTTTTGTCCAAGCTGGCGGAAGGTGAATCGTCCCGCTAATTTCCGCACCAGGCGATCTTCGGCGCGTTTCATTTTGCGCCGAGCAGCGGGTTTTACATCATCATAGCCGAGGATATGAAGAATGCCATGGACCATATATCGCACAATTTCGGCCTGCCACGTCGTGCCAAAGTGACGCGCTTGTTCGATGGCCTCGGCGAGGCAAATGAAAATCTCCCCCTGGACTGCTTCGGCGTCCGGTGTTGAAGAATAGTTAAAGGTGATGACGTCGGTCGAACCGTCGTGATGCAAAAAACCCTGGTTGAGCCGGACGATCTCCGGCCGGGTAACGATGTGTATGCCCAAGTCGCAATTCCCATCCGGCCATAGATCCCCCAATAAAGCAACCGCCATTTTGCGCAGCAACCGCAAGTCGATGTATTGGGTACGTTGATGGTTGCGGACGATAATCGTTCGGTGTCCACCCTTCAGGGCGTCCGCAAATAGGTGCATTTTGATTCAATGGGGAGAAGCCCGTCCCGCCAGCTCCCATCATGTGGCTTTGCCGCGATGCTCTTCGTAGGCGGCGATAATACGCTGGACTAAGGGATGGCGGACGACATCCCGTTTGCTAAATTCCACGATCCCGATCCCTTCGACGTTCCGAAGGGCCTGTTGCGCCTCGACCAGGCCAGATTTTTTGTGCGAGGGGAGATCGATTTGGGTGACATCTCCAGTAATGACCGCTTTGGAATTGAACCCAAGGCGGGTCAGGAACATGAACATCTGTTCAGCGGTGGAATTTTGAGCCTCGTCCAGGATGACGAATGCGTTATTAAGAGTGCGCCCGCGCATGTAAGCCAGCGGAGCGATCTCGATGACGCCTCGCTCGGTATGCCGCTGGATTTCATCGGCGGAGAGCATGTCGTGAAGAGCGTCGTGCAAGGGCCGAAGATAGGGTTCAATTTTTTCGTAAAGATCGCCGGGCAAAAAACCCAAAGCCTCGCCGGCTTCAACGGCGGGGCGGGTCAGAATAATGCGGGAGATTTTTTCATCTTGCAGGCTCGAAACGGCCATCGCCATAGCCAGATAGGTCTTGCCCGTGCCGGCGGGTCCAATGCCGAAAGTGAGATCATGGGCGCGGATGGCTTGGATATAACGCTTCTGCCCAGTCGTTTTGGGAGTGACATTTGCTTTTTTGGCGGAGGTGTGAACACGCTCGGAGTAAAGGTCCTTGAGCGCGGAAATTCCTTCATGCTTCACAATGTTGAGCGCCTGGGCGAACTCCCGATCCCGCACGGGCGTGCCGGATTTGAGAGAGGACTCCAACAAGTGAAACATTTGCCGGGCGCGTTCGACTCCCTCAGTAGTGCCTTCGAGTTTGATCCACCCCTCGCGGGAAGTGGCCTTGACGCCCAACTCCTCTTCCAGGGCCTGAAGGTTATGGGAATCGTGGTTGAAAAGTTGTTGGGCGAACCGCGCGTTATCGAAGTGTAAAGTTTCAGTGTGCATCAGAAAAATAAATCAAAGAGCCAACGCGGCGCGGAGTTTGGCAGCCACTTCCGTCAAAGCTTCCGGCAGGACCGTGGTCTGCGCAAGAACGGGCATGAAGTTGGTGTCCCCGTTCCAGCGTGGCACGATGTGGATGTGCAAGTGGCTAGCAATCCCCGCTCCGGCAGCGGGGCCAAAGTTGATGCCGAGATTAAATCCGTCGGGCTTCATGACATTGGTCAGGGCATTTTGGCAGCGCCGGCTCAGCTTCATCAAGTCTGCCATTTCTTCATCGGTCAATCCGTTAAGGTCTGGCGTTTGTTTGTAGGGCACCACCATCAAATGGCCGCCTGTATAAGGAAAGGTATTGAGCACTGCGAAACAAGTCCGGTCGCGCGCAATGATGTGATTAGCCAAATCATCGTTCGACTGCGCCATGCGGGTAAAAAGAGACTCCTCCGAGCAATTCGGTTTAGGCGCTAAAATATACTGGATTCGCCACGGAGCATGGAGAGTTTCCATGTCTGAAAGCTAAAAGGCGCAGTAGCCGATGTCAAAGCTTGGGTCAGAATCATTGTGCGCACTTTAGCAGCGGTGGATGGGCAATCTCCAGACCTCGACCAGCTTCCTCGAAATCAGGTGCCGACGTGATTCGGTGACGCTGCCCTTCTTTTCCTGAAACTGCGCTTTGGGCAAGAGATGAATTCGATCACAACGCACCATGGATTTCCAGTCCAGTCCATCCGTTTCGTCCAGCACTTCTTCGGTCACTTTGGGCCCTCGGTTTCTGAGAGCGTGTTTTAAAAATCGCCCGGTCAGGGGACCGGGCCTACAAAGGAGCCGATTTCCCGCCGTTTGGTGTAGGCCGCGTGCCCTCACGCGGCGCGTTCGTGGGTTTTTAAAACACGCTCTGAGGCAAAGCCAGCTCGGAACGCCGTCGCGCGCCCAAAGCGGGGGAGGACGCCCGCGTGCCGGCTTTCTTGAATCCGCCTTAGCCGTAACTATGCAGTAGAAGTTCTTTCGACGGTGAAATTCCCATGTGAGAGCCGTGTGAGCTAGAGGCTTTCCGAACACGATTTGCAGGAACCAATCGGGGGGGAAACCCGAC
>JBBRPK010000048.1:0-36485 GCA_038228235.1 Verrucomicrobiota bacterium | reverse complement strand
GAGGGTTTTCGCGGAAAAGGCCCGCTGGCTTTGTTGCTCCTCGGTCGCAGATCGCTGGCGGATCTGCTCCCTCGTCGCGCCTCGCCATCCGGCCTTTTCCGCGAAAACAGGACCCCACGGAATTTTAAAACAGGCTCTTAGAGTTTTGCCGATCCTGGGTCGATTTGTGATCAGCGATCCATGCGATGGCTAATCGGCCATTAGCCTCGGGGCCAGTTTTCTACCGTTTTTTGGACTCGATGGGACGCAGTTTAATATTGCGGAAGGAAACCTCGCCGTGATCGCCCTGGAGAGCGAGGTAGCCGGTGCTGGACTTCGCGAACTTGGGCATCTTCCCGAACTTGCTCTTGGCCACCCGGTTCGTGAAGTCTTCGCTGCCCAGCACGTATTCGAAATATTTCACCCCGTTGATTTCATGTTCGCATTTTTCAGGACTGATCAGCAGCCGGACGTGATTCCATTTGCCGGCGGGTTTGGTAGCGTCGACCGGCTGGCCCGTGGTAGGATCTTTTGGGGGTTGATAGAGACCATAGAGCCAGCCGCAACGTTGGGGGTCGCCCGCCTTTGCATTGTCTTCGAGCTGGAATTCCGGACCCGTCGCCCAAGCCGCGCCCCCCTCATCCGTGACATGAAACATGATGCCGCTGTTGCCACCTTCGGAGATGTTGTAATCGAGTTGAAGTTCGAACCAGTCGAACTGGCCGGTGGTAACGATGTCCCCGGCATTATGCGGATCGACACATGCGAGCGCGCCGTCCTTCACGCGCCAACCGGGTCGGACACCGTCGTGCTTGAAATTGTGCCAGCCATTGAGATCCTTGCCATTGAAGAGAAGCTTGCACCCGGCGGCTGTCTCCGCGTCGGTGAGGGTATTGATATTTGAGTCATCGGCGGCGGAGAGCCGCAGTGCAGTTGCCGCCAGAACGAGGAAAGTCAAACGCAGTTGTTTCATGGCTTAGATGTACAAGAACAGCTTAGGGTTGACAAATACTATCGGCCGGTCACTCGTGTTTGGCTTCGAACGCCCGCTTGTCCTCTTTAAAATGAAAGGGCGCAGCATGGGTGATGTCGGAACTGAGAAAAGAGGGACACCAGTATTTTTCCACATGCTTGACCACAAGATCCGTCCCTTCAAAATGGCTGACCTTGGGCCGGCTCTCGGGGTTATACATGGTATCGGTCAGATCACGCACGAGGGCCACGTTTTTTCCAACCTTCACCATCTGCCGAATTCCAAACGGGCGTCCCAGCACGCACATATTTAAATGCACACCCAGCAGGATGACGTTTTGAATTCCGCGCTCCTCGAGGAGATTGTAGGTTTCCTGGCCATTGTCCGTAATCGCATCCTTCTCGGCGATTTGAATTGTGGCAATTTGGCGCGTCCATGCTTCGCGGATGGCACACTTCACCGCGCAATCGCACCCCATGTCCAGATCATCTATCGGCAGGTCCGGTTCCCGGGCCGATTCTGGCCAGCACCAGGCCGTTCCCCATCGTTCCGAGGTGGAAAGAGCCACTGGCGATTTACTGAAAGGGGCATTTTGCGCTCGCCGTCGTTGGGGTGTGTCTTTGTAAAAGGAGACGACGCTGCTCGGGGCATGAATAATGAAAGCTCCGTCAGCCCGGCCTTTTTTCACCAGGTCATTCACCGACCCGGCCAGTTCAGCGACGCGCCGCGAGGCCGATTTGCACCAATGATCGTCCCACATGTCGCAAATGATGATGGCTGTTTTCTTTGGGTCCCAAGTCGATTTCTTTTCCATCACGGTGAATGTCTGCTTACTCCCGGCAGGCGATCGGACCCAGGAGCGCAAGGTCAAACGCCACTGGGAATCAGCCGCGCGGGCGCCACTCGCCGCGAAGACACAACATAAGAGCAGTGGGAACACTCTGAAGTTGGGCGCCGGACGCGTTGGTTTCATATCAAAAGCAGGTTGAGCCGGTTATGTTTTGGAACGAATCCTCACATCGCCCTCCAGCATGACGAACAAGCCCGCATCAGCCAAGAGAAACTATCAAAAAAAAGCGCGGGGATGTTGCCATCTCCGCGCGAACGTCCTCTGCCTGCCTGAGACAGGGTAGGTCTGTTCCTACCTTGCCGGCGTCCCGTTCGCCTCGGAGGCAATTTGCTGAATGGACCTTTGCTGCTCTTGGTACATGGCATTGATGGCGTCGGACTTTTCCTGCGGGGTGAGGGTCGGGTTGGTCACAATCTTTTGCCGTTTGCTCTCGTTGGCTTTGGTCATCTGGTAGATGGGCAAGATGGCTTTTGCAGGCGCCCCGTACTGCGTGGCAAACATCTGCGCCTGGCGGTAGAGAGGATCCTTCGTCAGGAGATATGCCTCGAAACGTTGGGGGCCCAGCGTTTGTTTGATGATCTCCTCACGCTGCCGTTCATAGCGGTCTTTCTGCTTTTCACTTAGCGCCTCCTTGCTGCCATAATCCATCTGCATTTGGTGATCGATGGGGTCAAGGGCGCGAAAAAGTTTTCGGAATTCGTCGGGAGCAGGCTCCAGGCCGTGCAAGTCACTGCGCAACTGCTGGGCGTTATAGGAATAGCGGAGCAGAAATTCTTCCATTTCCTGATTGTTGAGAACCTGCTTGAGGTCGGCGCGCGTCTGCTCGCGCAGCTTGGCCATCTCCACCGGGTTCAGCGGCTGGCCGCCGTTGGCTCGCGCCCAGAAAGTGGATTGATGGCGCTCCATGGAGTGGGCGCAGATCTCCTGGACCTGGTTGTGCAACTCGGGCGAGAGGCTTCCCAAGACCGGCCCGGTAAGCTGGACGTTGCTCCAGAGCAGGCCTTCACCCTGCTCGCTCTCGAGCGCTTCCGCGCCGAGCAGCTTGGTGATGAGAGCGCGGCGTTGTTCCTCAAGTTCCCGGCCTTTTTCCTGAAGCGCATTGACCAACATCATTTCAGCGGGCTCCGCTCGCCACCATTGGGTGTCATGGGCAATTGCCTCTTTGAGCCTTAATTTGGCGGAAAGTTCGTTGATGTCGGCTAGAATTATGTATTGAACCTTTTCTTCCGGACATCCCACTGCCCGCAAGCTATCGATGTACTTCAAGTATTCATCCGATTGGACTCGATCCCAGTTAAACTGTTTACGGGTGAAGACCGGCTTGAGCTCTGCCTGCTGGTTCGTGTGAGGAGGCAGGGTAGGGCTGCTTTCGGGTAACCGGCCCGGTGCCGGGGGGTTGGTTGAGATGGGCTTTATGGCCGCGAGCAGCCCGATGGCATTGGTGGAGAGATTAGTCTTATTTGTGGGGAAAACGGCGGAAACGATTGGCGGCTGACCGCGATTGGTCACAAACACGTAGGCGATGAACGCCCCGGCCAATCCGACGTTCAGGGCGAGGAACAGATACAGTAGATTTCGCTCAGGCATCTTCTGTCAGATATTAACGCTCAAATCGCGAAAAATTCAAACTATCTTCAGGGAACACAGGTGCAGGAATTTATCTGGAGTTCAGGTAGAAAAGAGTCGGTGAAGCTTTGACCAGTGAGAAACTGACTCTCTCTTGCGGTCAGGCGCGAGGATTTGCTACGCAAGGCCAGCAAACAAGGATTCGCTGCGGCTCAACATAGGGGGCGTATTCCTCCCCACTCATTGAGGCGGCGCTCGTCCTGGGACAAGACCGGGGAAAGGCCGAGCAACTCCATCGCTTCGCCCACCAGGTAAAGCGAGCCAGTCAGGATGACCGCCCGATCTTCCTCTGTCTCTTTCAAGGCTTCGGCAAGAGACGAGCAGACGATTATCCGAGCGTGGGGGTTCGCTCGCTGGCACACGGGGCGCAACTCCTCCGGGGGCAACGTTCGTTCGCTTTTGACGGCTGTTAGGACCAAACGTCCCGCCAGGGGAGCGAGCAATGTGCCCATCTTCCTCCAGTCCTTGTCGGCCATGATGCCGAGGACGAGGGTTGGCTTGGCCTCGGGAAACTGTTTCCGTGCTTCGGAAAGCAACGCCTCTGCGCCAGCGGGATTGTGCGCGCCGTCGAGCAGCACACGCTGGCCGCTGGCTCTTTGGATTAGCTGCATCCGCCCAGGCCAGGAGACACGGGCTAGTCCATCGGAGATGGTTTCTTCACTGACGGGAAGAGTGGCCTTCAACGTGCGAACCGTCGCGACCGCCAAGGCGGCGTTGACCCTTTGGAACTCCCCAGGCAAGGGGAGCCGGACTTCATTCAAAGGCGGCTGGTTGGCGGCTTTCGCGCTAACAACAGTCAGCGAGGCCTCGCGCTGGCGGGCGACTGCAATAATTTGTTCCAAGCCTTGACCGCGCCTGGCGGAGGTAATGACGGGAACTTCCGGTTTGATGATGCCGGCTTTTTCAGCAGCAATTCTTCCGATCGTGCCGCCCAGCCATGCCTCGTGGTCCAGAGAAAGCGAGGTAATCACGCTCGCCAGCGGGATGACGATGTTAGTGGCGTCGAGCCGTCCGCCCAGGCCGGTCTCCCAGATCACCAGCTCGCACCTTTGTTCGACGAAATAGCGCAATGCCAGGACGGTCACGATCTCAAAAAAGGTAGGATGTGCCTGGACGGGAAAGGTTTTCAACCAGGGTTGCACCTCGCTCACCAACCTGGCCACGTCCGTTTCGCTGACCGGCCGCCGATCCACCTGGATTCTCTCCGCAAACGAGACCAAGTGTGGCGAGGTGAAAAGTCCGACCCGCAAGCCTGCCGAACGATAGATGCTTTCCAGCATAGCGCAGGTGGAACCTTTGCCATTGGTGCCGGCGACGTGAATGAAACGGAGGCGAGCTTGCGGATTCCCCGCGAGGGCAGCCAGCTTGAACGTGGCTTCCAAACCGGGTTTGGCGCCAAACATGCCCAGATGGGAAAGGAACTGGATGGCTTCGTGGTAAGTCATAGCATCGGAGCAGCCTGCTTCCGGTTTCGAGTGTCGATTGACTCTCTTTTTCAGGCCCGCCAGAACAGATTAGCGTCGAAGCAGCTCATCAATCAATTCCGCAGGATACGACACCGGGACGCGAGTGGGATCCATCAGATCAAACTCGGCGGGACACCTGTCGGCGGCGCGGCGCTCCCAAAATCCGGGCCGGGCCATGACTGTGGGCAGCGATTGCTCGCAAAATGCGATGCAAAGATCAGGATTTGATCGATTCGGTTCAGGATCGAAGTTCGACCCATCTGGCAGTTCCAGTTCCATGTCGAGTGCAGGCACCGGACCTGGGGAATCACTTTTCGACAACGCGTTTGAGTTTTTCGTAGAGATCGGGTGTGCCATACCGAACAAATAAAGCCCGCATTGCGCCAGAATGCAAATCCAGATGATTGATTCGTACTAATTCCACAACATCTTGGAAGTCTTTCAGGAACCGGTGCAGGCGCGCTTGTTTCAGCACATGCAACTTTAGTGCGATGAGATGTTCGAGGGACACGAGCAGCACGCGGGCACCCTCCACGATCACCGGGGAGGCTGCGCCCATGAGGACGGCAAAAGTATCTTCGCTGACGAGCATGAGATCCAAGGGCCATTTCGTGTTTTCGCTTCTCTGAAATTGCTGGAAATTATCACTCGCGGTTGCCAATTGATAACCGAGGCCATTCAAAAGCTCGCGCCATTTTTGCTGGTCATCTCGCGCCACAAGCAAGTCAATATCCAAGGTAAGCCTTCCATAGCCGTGTTCGATGACCGCCAAGCCGCCGATTAAGAGAAAGCGGAGTCCGCGCTCGGCAGCTCGTTGCTGAATCTCCTCGAACACAGTCATACCTATAGCGATTTGTGATGGATGTGGTGATGGCTGGCGGCGATGAATCCTTTGAACAACGGATGGGGCTTGTTTGGCTTGCTTTGAAATTCGGGATGGAATTGGCTGGCGATAAAGAAGGGATGGTCCTTTAATTCGATCACCTCCACCAGCTTGCCGTCCGGGGACAGCCCACTCAGAACAAAGCCAGCCTTCTCAAAACGCTCGCGATAACCATTGTTGAACTCGTAACGATGCCGGTGGCGCTCGTGGATGAGGAATGCGCCGTAAACGTGGTTGGCCAGGGTGCCCATCACCAACTGGCAGGGCTGAGAGCCGAGCCGCATGGTCCCGCCTTTCTTGGACACGTTCCTCTGCGCATCGAGCAAGGCAATCACTGGGTGCGGGGTGTTAGGATCAAACTCCGTTGAATGGGCCTGATCCAATTTCAAAACGTGGCGCGCAAATTCAATGGTGGCGATTTGCATGCCGAGACAAAGCCCCAGGTAGGGGATTTTTCGCTCACGGGCATATTGCGCCGCTAAAATTTTCCCTTCCACCCCTCGCTCTCCGAACCCGCCTGGGACCAGGATGCCTCCCAGCCCATCCAAGGCCTTTTCTGCGCCAACTTTTTCGATTTCCTCCGCCTCGATTTTCTCGATTTCCACTCCGCAATCGTTGGCGATGCCCCCATGTATGATGGCCTCATAGACCGATTTGTAAGCGTCATTCAACTCAATGTATTTGCCGACCACTCCGATGCGGACACGGTGGCGGGGCGCGATCAATTTCCGGATTATATCCTGCCAATGGGACATATCGGGCGCCGGAGCCTGCAGCCGCAACAGGTCACAAACCAGGTCGTCCAATCGCTCGCGCTGTAACATGAGGGGCACTTCGTAAATGGAATGTTCGACATCTTTTTCCTCAATGACGGCTTCATAAGGGACATTGCAAAAAAGGGAAATCTTTTGGCGCAGCTCCTTGGAAAGTGGCTTCTCGCAGCGGCAAACCAGGATGTGAGGGGTGATGCCGATTTCCCGCAGCTTGGCGACTGACTGCTGGGTTGGTTTGGTCTTTAGTTCACCCGCCGCCTTGATGAACGGCACGTAGGTAACATGGAGAAAAACAACGTTGTTGTAGCCAACCCCCAGGGCGAATTCCCGAATGGCCTCGAGAAAAGGCAAACCCTCGATGTCTCCTGTCGTGCCGCCAATCTCCGTGATGAGCACATCGGCTTTGGATTGTTCGGTGATTTGACGAATGCGGTTCTGGATCTCATCAGTCACATGAGGGATGACCTGAACGGTTTTGCCCAGGTAGTCACCGCGCCGTTCCTTATCCAGAACGGTCTGATAAACCTGGCCGCTCGTCAGGTTATTGAAGCGAGTCAACTTGGTGTGGGTGAAGCGCTCGTAATGGCCCAGGTCCAGGTCCGTCTCGGCGCCATCATCCAACACATACACTTCTCCGTGCTGGAAGGGGTTCATCGTGCCTGGATCGACGTTGAGGTACGGGTCAAACTTCTGCAGCGTGACTTTGAGGCCCCGATTTTCCAACAACGTTCCCAGGGAGGCAGCCGTGAGCCCTTTGCCTAAAGAACTAATGACGCCGCCTGTGACAAAAATATATTTCATATTTTCATTCTACTGTGCGTATTGCTTTTTCCACCCGGGCCAAATCCGCGGGCACATCCACACCCACGCTATCATAGTTCACGCGGACAACGGCAATCACGATGCCATTCTCCAAAGCTCTCAATTGCTCTAGCTTTTCCGCCTGTTCGAGTGGCGACACCGGAAACTTCACCAACTGCAACAACGTATCGCGGCGGTATCCGTATATGCCCAGATGCTTCAAAAATGGGAAGGCCGCCAATTGCTCAACGGCTGAACCACTGGTGGCATCGCGCAGATACGGAATCGTGCGCCGAGAGAAATATAAAGCGTGGTCCAGGGAATTGACAACGACTTTCACGACATTCGGATCATCATAATCGGCCAGACGCTTGAGATGCGTGGCGGCCGTGGACATTGGCGCGTTGGCCAAAGCTCGGGCCACGGCTTCGATAACCTCCGGGTCGATCAGCGGTTCGTCGCCCTGAATATTGATGGCAGCCTCACAATTCGCGCCCTGCACGACCTCGGCAATGCGATCGGTGCCGCTGAGATGTTCGGGAGAGGTCATTTCGACTCGGCAGAAATTCTGCGCTACTTCCCAGATACGCGTGTCATCCGTGGCGATGATGACCTCGCTCAGCGATTTCGCCCGTTGACATCGCTCCACGACATGCTGGACCAGCGGTTTGCCGGCAATCATCGCTAAAGGCTTGCCGGGAAAACGAGTCGAGCCATAACGGGCAGGGATGATGCCCAAAATTTTCATGGCGAGGATTGTGTCAGGGGACAAACAGAATGGAAGACTGTATTCCATCAAAATCGGATGTTTGAGAACGGGCCACCGAAACGGCCAGATTACTCTTGTCGTTATTTTAATGAGACACGGAAAACTCATCCTCGGTTTTTACATTCTTATCACTATGCTGCTAGCCGCGCCGACGCCCGTCCGGACGGCGGAGGAGAAGACTTGGTACGTCAAAGCCGTGCATCCGGAGGGAAGATTGTTGGCCGTGAAGGCGATTGATCAAAGCGCTCACACCCTAGGGCGAGAAATCGGACGTTAAGGGCGTCAGCCGCTCCGGTAGTATCATCAATATCAAAGCCATCGGCCCGCAAGGAGTATTCTATGGCGTGAAGGCCATTTCACCGGAGGGCCGCATGTATGACGTTAAGGGAATCAAAATGTCCAACGGCGGAATCGAGGCGAAAATCAATGGCGTTGAGGTGGCAGCGCATATCAAGGCCCTTCCGCCCCCCTTAGGTCACATCATAATTTCACCTCCAAGGCCCCCGTCTGCGGCCTGGCAAGAGCTGCTCGGCCAAGGGTGGGGATGGCGGTTTGAGTTATCGACCATCAGCCGCTGTTGCGGACTTATTTGCCATTCCAAGGTTAAAAAATCGGGGCAGACTCAGGCTTCGCGCGCCTCACTACGCCAGGTAAAGAAGACACAAACGCAGGCCATCAATACACTAAACGCCCCGAGCGTATAGATGACCTGCTCGAGGCTGGCATGATACTTCAACAGCGCCAGGGCATAAGCTCCGGCAATGAGCATCAGCCAAGGGACCACTTGGAATTTCCCGCGCGCCAATAAATTGTTGATCAGCACATTTGTCACTGTTAGCACCGCCATGCTGGCGGCAAACGGGGGCAAAAGCGGAATACCAGCAGCAAACGGTCCCTTAAAAAACAACCTCAGCCCGAAAGGCAAAATGTAGGCGATGAAAATAGCCGCCAGACCAGCCAGGATTGCTGTGCTCACGAATGTTACCTTCAGCATATTGGTCTTTTGGGCCATGGCCACGCTGCGCACGACTTTCGGAAACATCACGGCCGCCAATGGCCCGGTGAACAACACTAGAGCCCGCGTTAGGATTCCGGCGGCGATGTATCCGCCGGTTTGATTCTTATCAAAGAAAATGCGAACAAACATCGGGTCCACCATGAACATAAATTGGAAGGCGCCGAAGCCGAATGTCAGCGGAACCACTTTGCTCAACCAGGCGCGCCATTCGATCTGGTCACCTTTCCTCCCCCAGACCTCGCGGCTTCGCCAAATGCCAATAGTCAAAGCCACCAACTCGCCCAACAGGGCTCCGGCCATGATCCCGGTCGCCCTTCCGCCCAACAGCAGAACAATCGCCGCCACCGCCACAAACCTGCCCATGCCGCTGGCGATGGAAGCCCAACCCATCCAGAGAAAATTTTGGTTTCCTTGGAGAATTCCATAGAAAACGGGTTTCCACAACGTCACCAGCACTAACAGAACGGTGACCAGGAGCGCGGCGCCAGAGATCTCCAGCGAATGCAGGATCAGCCGTTGCCAGATCCATATTCCCAGCGTGGTGGCCAGCCAGATGAGAAAAGTCCACAGCAGGACGGCATGGGCCGTCCCGGTCAGCCGCTGCCGCTGCTCGTCAGTGGTCACCGCCGCAGCCTGGTGGGCAAAAACCATTTGCAAGCCCAAACCTGGAATGCTCAGAATCGCCAAAATTGAGAGCAAAATGCCAAATTGCCCGTAGGCCGCGTCCCCAATGGCTTCGGAGAAAAAGTGGACGGCAAACATAAAGGCCCCCGCCGCCACGCTGGCAAACATCATCCAACTGCTTTGCCGAAAAAATTTCTGCTTGGCCGCCTGCTCCTGGCTCTCAGCCGAGGGCCTCTCTTCCAGCATATTCATGAAAGTCGTCGAAGAAATTGGACGAGCATGTCTTTGCTGCGTTCCACTTGGCCGAGCGAAACCCATTCATCGGGGGTGTGAGCCTGCGCGATATCGCCAGGACCAAACAACACGCTCGGAATACCGGCCGCGGCTAATATCCCGGCATCGCTAAAATAGTCCACGCCCACGGCTTCCTTTTGGCCTATCGTCCGAAAGAATTCCTGGACCAGCGGTTGGCGCGGGCTCGTTTGCACCGGCCCGCAGAGCCCGGTCTGAATGGGGCTGATGTGAGCAGGCATTCTATTTTCACGGAAAAGCTCTTTGAGTTCGCGGATGACTTTAGAATTGCTTTCACCGGGCAACGTTCGCCGATCAATCAGTATCGAGCATTCATCCGGCACAATGTTCGGCTGTTTCCCCCCTTGAATCGAGCCGACGTTGATCGTCGCGTGACCGAGCAAGGGATGCCGTGTCTGGCGAAGCCGCCGGGCATACTTCGTTTCCAGCAGATCGACGAGGCGAGCCATCGCATGAACGGCATTGCGGCCCAGCTCCGGACGCGCGCCATGAGCCGCCTTGCCGCGTGTCTCCAATCGCAGCCAGAGCGCCCCTTTATGCGCCGTGACCAGTTGCAGGCGGGTCGGTTCGCCCACGATGGCGAGACTGGCCTTGAAACCACTGGTGGCCAGCGCGCGCGAGCCAGCCTGGCCACTTTCTTCATCGATTAATCCGGCAAAAACAATTTCAGTATGCGCGGGGCGTTTTCCGGACTCAGCTAACTCGCAAAGAGCCGTCAGCATCGCTGCCACACTCCCTTTGGTATCACAAGCGCCCCGACCGAATAGCCGATCCTTCCTGGCACAGGGAGAGAAAAGCAATCCCGGCACTTCCGCCCCTCCAATTGTGTCAAGATGCGGCGCGAGCAGCACGCGCTGCTGGAATTGGCCGCGGACGGGAAGCCGCACCAGCAAGTTCGAGCGTTTCGGTAAAACGTGTTGAAGCTCCACTTCCAAGCCGGCTCGCGCGGCGATGGCAGCCAGAAAATCTGCCACCCGCTGCTCTCCTGCATGGGGATTCCCGGCGGGTAAAAAGGCCGGATTTACGCTCGGCAGCGCAATCAGTTCACACAAAAGCTTTTTTGTTTTGGTCATTCACTGCCCCGCGGGGAAGTAACGAGACCTTATGAACCGTCGGACGGTGTGTCGAGTCTGGAGGTTTGCCACTCTGCAAAACTTGCGCTTTTTCCTACCCAGACTGGCGGCGAACCGCTTATATTACCCAGATCAATGACCGAGACTTTGAATGAATTGAATACGGATGTGCAAAGGGCGGCGACCTGGGTCAGTACTTTGCGCAGAGAAATTGGCCAGGTGATCGTTGGCCAGGAACATCTGGTGGACCGGCTGCTGGTCGGACTGCTGGCGAATGGGCACGTGCTGCTGGAAGGCGTGCCGGGCCTGGCCAAAACATTGTCCGTCCGCACCCTGGCGGCGGCTATTCAGGCCCAGTTCCATCGCATTCAATTCACTCCTGATTTGTTGCCCGCGGACATCATCGGCACCTTGATTTACAATCCGCAAGATGGCACTTATCACGCCACCAAAGGGCCGATCTTCGCCAACCTGGTGCTGGCCGACGAGATCAACCGGGCGCCCGCCAAGGTGCAGTCGGCCTTGCTGGAAGCCATGCAAGAGCGTCAAGTTACCCTGGGGGGGCAAACCATGCCACTGCCTGCCCCTTTTCTAGTGCTGGCCACTGAGAATCCGATCGATCAGGAGGGAACCTATCCGCTGCCTGAGGCGCAGGTGGACCGCTTCATGTTCAAGGTGCTCATTGGCTATCCTTCATTCGAGGAAGAACGGAGAATCCTGGATAGAATGGCCTTTACCGTTCCCGAGATGAAAGTGCAGCCGGTCATAGCCCTTGAAGAGATTGTGCGCACTCGCAAGTTGGTCGATCAGGTCCATGTGGACGACAAGGTCCGCGATTACATTGTCCACATCGTTTTCGCCACCCGAAATCCCGGCCAATACAAATTGGATCTGAAGCATCTCATCCAGTTTGGGGTCTCGCCCCGCGCGACCATCTATTTGACCTTGGCGGCCAAAGCCTGGGCGTTGCTCCAGGGGCGTACCTACGTGACCCCCGAGGACATCAAGAGCATTGGTCCAGATGTCCTGCGCCACCGCATCATCTTATCCTATGAAGCAGAAGCCCAGGGGGTGACCACCGATGACATCATCAAACGAATTTTCAATACTATTCCGGTGCCGTGAAAGAGGTTACATGCGAGGCGTGGAAGCAGACGTTATTTATCTGCGCATGAGGCAACGCAGGAAACGGAGACGAAACCGAATCTAAGAATTCTCTCTCCCGGGGCCGCGGACGAAGTTTCGGTGAAAAACCTCTCCATCCTCGGCAAAGGTTGAGGGCGGAATTTTAAAAAAGACTGTTACCGAAGATTGGTGAAATTCGTGTCTTTCCGTTTTCGGCTGACGAATGAGCACAGGTTACTTCAACTCAACTGCAATTGCCCACTCGCCACCCGAGAGTAGTACCCCTGCCGGGCGAGCAGGTCGTGGGGCGCGCCGGCTTCCGTAAGAACTCCATTTTCGATCACCAAAATCTTGTTCACGTGTTGGATGGTCGTGAGTCGATGGGCAATCATCAACGAGGTGCGGCCCCGCATCAACTCAAAGAGGCTGGCCACCACTTGGGCTTCGCTCTCGACGTCCAATGCGCTCGTCGGTTCGTCCATCAGCAGGATGGGTGCGTCCTTCAGAAAGGCGCGCGCCAGGTTCAGGCGCTGCTTTTCTCCCACACTCAGGCGGGCCCCGCCGTCGCCGACCACCGTTCTATATTGCATGGGCAACTTTTCAATAAACTCCTCCGCATTAGCGGCGCGAGCTGCGGCCTGAATCTCCTTTGCAGAGGCACCGGGTCTGCCGTAAGAAATGTTCTCGGCCACGGTAGTGGGCAGGATGATAGGCTCCTGCAACACAATCGCGATCTGGGCCCGCAGATCTTTCAGACGCAGTTCACGCAAGTCAGCGCCCTCCAGCAGAACAGCGCCACCGGCAGGGTCGAAGAATCGGGGCAGCAGATTCAGGAGGGTTGTCTTTCCTGCCCCGCTGGGCCCGATGACGGCGACAGATTCTCCGGCCTTGACTTGAAAAGTGATTTTGGAGAGCACCGGTTTGGACTCATCGTACGCGAAGCAAACATTATCGTAGGCCAGGTTGCCGCTGACCTCCAAGGGCGGACGGGACGAAGGCGCGGGACTGCCACCCCGATTCCGCCTGTTCGCCAAGAGTTGAGAGCGGCTCGGTCGGGCTTTGGTTGGACTGTGAACGGGTCGGGCGTCCAGGCGATCTTTTACTTCCTCCCGAGCATCGAGAATCTGGAAGACGCGGCCGGTGCTGGCGCTCGCGCTGGCGACGGTCGCACCCACCTGGGAAAGTTGGTTCAGAGGCTCAAACATTTGGCCCAGATAGGCCAGAAACACCAGGAGTTCGCCGAGAGTCAAGCTTAAGCCCAGCACTTGCCGGGCACCGAACCAGGTGACCGCTGCGGTGCTGGCACTGAGAATCAATGAGATAAGGAACCAATAGAAAACCTCGATCCCATGCTGCGACATTTTGGAGCTTTGCGCGCGCTCCGTCTGGGTGTTGAACCGCTTTTGCTCGTGTTCCTCGCGGGTATTGCTCTGGATGAGAGGCAGGGCGGCGATGCCCTGGTGGATGAGCGAATAGACTTTGCTCTCGGCCTGTTGGGCGGCCACGCCTCGATCTCGCATTGTTCGGCCAAACGTTTTGATCGAAACCAGCAGAAATGGCACGGCGAGAAGAGCCAACAAGGTGAGGTGGAGATTCAAACGCACCATCACAATGAGCATCAAGAATAACGTGCAAAAGGCATTGATGAACATAAGCGAGCCCTGTTGAAACAGAGTTTGAAAGGCGCAGGTGTCGGTCCCGGCGCGAAAGACAATATCTCCCGCCTCCTTCTCTTGGCCCCATCCAAGTGACAGGCGTTGCAACCAACCGAAGACCTCATTGCGCACTCGGCACAAACCCCGCAATCCGATTCTAATCGAGAGGTAAAGTTGGAGGGCTGAAATGGTAGCGTGCGCCAAATGAAGCGCGAGCAATGTGCCAATGAGAATGGCCAATTGTTTCGGCTGTGCCCATCCCGCCAATTCTTTCGGAGCCCAGGAGGGAATTGGCTTTCCGCCCAGGACACAATCCACCACTAGCGCCAGCGGCCAAGGTTTAAGGACGTTGAGTCCGATGCTCACAAGCAGCAGCGCCACCACCAGCGCGATCTGCCACCCATCCGCTCGAAAATAGTTGAGAGCCCGAAGCAGATTTTTCATCATCGTTCAGGCCTGCCCTGGGGCCCGCGCGGTCGAGGAGAATTCAATGTCCGTGCCATCCTGCCGCCATGCGGGTGATGGAGTGCGGCCGATTGCGCTTTGCAATCGGCCCGCTTGCATAACGCAATCTTCGTCCGAACTTCATCTGGCAGTCACCTTTTCGCCCGGAACCTAATGCCCTGGCGCAAGCCATGAAAAGTGGGGTTTAACCCTTCCCGCCTTAATGCGTTCATTGGGGTCTCACAGGGGTCGGCCCTAATCCTGACCGCCAGCATATTCAGGTTTAGGATCGCCTTTTCGGTTGAACTCCCTTCTGCCCCCAACTGTGGTCGGAAACTGCTGGCCGACGTTCATTGTGTTCTCGACCACTGGCGGCATGATGCCGCGATTCTGCATCTGGTCGAGCGCCTGGCCGGAGTAATTTGCGTCGTTTATGTGTTTCGCGTATTTCGCGGGCCATTCTCCACCAAAACTGGAAACAAGCTTTGGGGCAATTGGCTTTGACCTTCGGGCTCAAACTTTCAGCCATCTTGGAGATCAACAACTATTTCAGCGACTTCGGAATGATTCAGTCCTTTGGCGATACGGGAGGCTTGAATCCGGTCGCCGAGCGTGTTCAAGGTTGCCGGGACCCTTTCCTGGGCCTACGATTCGTCGGAATGTGACTGCGCGATGTGTGAATTCTACGATGTGCAAAACCCAACAGTGCTATGCTCGGTCGAGGAAGAGAGGGAGAAATCCCCTGTCTCGATTTCTGGCCAGTATGCAGCCTGTTCTGAGATCTCTTCGGGATGATCCCTCGCCATGACCCTCCGCGAGATTCTTGAAAGCGTCCGCCGGGTGGAGATCCGCACTAACCGATTGGTCAACGACATGATGGTCGGCGCTTATCTGAGCCATTTCAAAGGGCGTGGGATGGATTTCGAAGAACTGCGCGATTACATGCCGGGGGACGATGTGCGGGATATCGACTGGAACGTCACCTTTCGGATGGGCCGCCCGTTTGTCAAACGATTCCGAGAGGAACGCGAATTGGGCGTCCTGCTGGCGGTGGACATCTCAGCCTCTGGAGCTTTTGGTTCGACCCGGCGCAGTAAACGCGAGTTTGCCGCCGAAATCGCCGCCACGCTAGCTTACTCGGCCGCCCGGAGCAGTGACAAAGTGGGACTCCTCCTATTCAGCGAACAGGTGGAGTTATTTTTGCCGCCGCGCAAGGGACGCCGTCATATTTTGCGGATCATCCGGGAAATGCTCTCTTTTGAACCCAAGCGTCGGGGGACGAGCATACCGGCTGCGCTGACCTTTTTGAACCATGTGCTGCACCGCCGTTCCATCGTTTTTCTGCTCACCGATTTCCTGCACAGCTTTGGTTCGGGCGCTCCCGGTCTGCAAGCTGGCCGGGATATGGTTCAAGAGATCGGCATGACTAACGCGCGCCATGACCTCGTTTGCGTCCATCTGCATGATCCCCGCGAAAGCGAACTGCCCAATGCCGGCTTGCTCACCATCGAGGATGCAGAAACAGGGGAACTGCTGGAGATTGATTCCGGGCGGACGACGGTCCGCCAGACCTATGCATCCACTAACGCAGAAAGACTGGCCGAGTTGGATCGCGCTCTGCGACAGGCCAGCGTGGACACGCTCCGCTTCAACACGGGGGAATCCTTCGCCCAAACGTTGCAACGATTTTTTGAAACCCGGCGCGGCAGGAGGCGAGGGTGAGACTTCACCGCGTCAAGGCGAGAGAAGGGCTAACGCTGCTGTGGCTCGCCTCAACTCCGATCGGCCTGCTGGCGGCTGAAGAACCGATTCCCTCCCTGCGGCCGCCGCGGGCCGAGTTGTCCCCCTCATTTTGGGCCCAGTACGGTTGGTGGGTAGCGCTGGCGGCAATCCTCATTCCAGGAGCAGTGGTTTTGTGGATTCGATGGCTTCGTCGGCCCAAGGCGATAGCGGTTATTCCGCCTGCGGCGAGTGCGCGCGCCGCACTTGAGGCCCTGCGTGAGCAGCCAGACGAGGGGCCAATGGCCGTCGAAATTTCGCGGATCTTTCGGCGCTACATCATAGCCGCCCTCGGTCTTCCGCCCGACGAGCTAACTACTGGTGAGCTTCAGAAAGCATTGCAAGACCGACCCGAGGCCAGCCCGGATTTGGTTGTTGCCATCGTTAATTTTTTGTGGGCGTGTGATGAATGGAAGTTTTCCGTTGCGCCTTCGACTCCAGCGTTAGCCTCAGTAGCTGGCGCATTAGAGTTGATAGAGAAAACAGAAGCCTGCCGAACACATCTCCCTTCCACGGCGCCATCCAGGGGCGAGATTTCCCTGACCTCGTGAACTCACACTTTCAATTTCAATATCCCTGGGCCCTCGCCTTGCTGGCCCTCCTCCCGGTCTATGCTTTTCTGCGCGGGCGGGTGGGGAAATTTTCCGCGTTGCGTTTTCCCAGCGCGGACATCGCTCGGGCGGCCGGTGGGGTGGCCCGTTCCGCCGCGGGCCGGCTGCTCGTTTTCCTCCGCCTCCTCATCGTCTCTCTTTGCATCGTTGCCCTGGCCGGCCCGCGCTTTGCCAAAGACCGCACCGAAACGCAAGCCAGCGGTGTTGATATCATGCTGGTCTTTGATTTGTCATGGTCGATGATGGCCCTCGATATGGGCGGGGTGGATGAGCAAGGTTCGCGTTTCGGAATTGCCAGCGCGGTGTTGGAAGATTTCATCAGCAAGCGGCCCAGCGACCGCATCGGGCTGATCGCATTCTCAGGAGTTCCTTACCTGGCCAGTCCGCTTACGCTCAATCACGATTGGTTGATTGAAAATCTGCATCGGCTCCACATCGGCATCATTCGGGAATTGGGAACGGCCATCGGAGACGCCACTGCCGCTGCCGCCAAGCGGCTTAAAATGCTCAAAGACAGCAAAAGCCGGCTCATCATTGTGCTAACCGATGGGGATAATAACCAGGGCGAAATCGGCCCGATTCCAGCCGCCCAGATCGCCGCCGCTACTGGGGCGAAGATTTATACCATCGGGCTTGGCATTGAAGAGCCATGCCAGCTTCCGGCTTTCGATCTTAACACCGGAAAACTCAAGCGCGGCCCCAACGGCCAAATCATCCCCACCATTACGCTGCAACCGGCGAACTATTCGGTGCTGGGTGAGATGTCACGACTAGGCCATGGCCAGTCTTATCGGGCCATGAATCGGCGCCAGCTCCAAAGCATTTACAACGAGATCGATCGGCTTGAAAAAACGGAGGTCAAACTGCGCCGCTACACAACCTTCACCCCGCTTTTCCAATGGCCCATGTTGGCCGCCTTCGCGCTCTTGCTGTTGGAAATGATGCTATCGAACACGCGCTACAGGCGCGTGCCTTAAACCTATGTTCGGCCGGTATAACATTCTGCTCGTAGCGGAGCTGCGAGATTCAGAATTTGGGATGCAAAGCCCTTCCGACGCCGGTTTTTGATTGGCAGCGACAACTACTCGGCGGCTCTTTTAAAAAACTTCATCGCACGGGTTTCCATGGAGGGGCCATAGATTTTGATGTTATCGATTTTCCCCAGGTCATCGAAAGACCCGAAGCCTATATAACCAGCCCCAAAAGTTTTATCTTCGGCGCGCATGATGGGCTTGGTTAGATCATCGAAATAAACCTGGATCGTGCCATCAGCTAGTTTGCGCTCCAGGCGAACTTTGTGCCAGGTATCCTGGCCCCACGTCACGCCGGAGCTGACTTCCTTCGCGATGGCAAGGCGGGGCGCGTCATTGACGATGAAGATATCATGTGCGTGCGATTCGGGCTTGATCGGGTCCGGCTTCACCGCGATGTGGGTGTAATAATACTTGTTCGTGGCGTCGAACCCAAAGAAAAGGCACATGTCCTGATGGTTGTAGGGTTTGACTGTGGATTGGAGTTCCACATCGAGTATGAAGTCGCCGAAAACCTTATCCGCCAGCAAGGCAATGTTGAAGGGCGAGCGGTGTTTCGGCGAGTATTTGCTTTGCCCGAATAGTTCCAGGAAGGAATTTCCATCCTGCTTCGATATTTTCCAAACCGCGGGATCGCAAAAAACAAAATCTTTGATTGCGTCGGGCGTCTCGAAGTTCTGTTGGTAAAGTAGTTTATAGCCGGGATGGTCTGCGGGGGCCTGATCAGCGCCGGGGACCTGAGACCAAAGCCGGGCCGGCATACTCAAGCCCACAGTGGCGAAGAGGGAGGCCCTGAGGAAAGTTCGGCGGTTAAGGCGGATCATCATAGTGCTCGATGGATAGTTCAATTAGGACCCAGGTCTGTTCAGGCCCTCGCCGGCACGATAAATGGCGAGCGATAGGGACGGGTCAATAATTGGTTAGCCTTGGCGTTGCCCACAAATCGCTCTTTCTTCGGATTCATCTTCAGCGGCATGCCCAGAGTGACTTTTTCCTGATTGATATCCACACCGTTTGCAGCCAGATGCTCGGCCATCCTGCCAAACGCCTCGGCCATGCCTTTAACGCTTTGGATGGCCTCTTTGATCTCTTCCCGTGATTTAGTGGCGCCCAGACGATAGGAAATATTGCCCGTGTGACATAGCGCGCTGGAAAGATGTCCTTCCAAAATGTCGGCGTTGAGTATTTTTTTGTCCCGCTTGCGGATGGCTTTTATCCAATTCTCGTGATGGTCTTCTGACCCTTCAAAAGTCTTGAGGGCTTGTCCTTCCTTGTCATAAGCAGTCGCGGCTCCGTAGTTGGGCACGGTCAGATGGCCCCCTTCACATTCGATGACGATTCCGATGTCTGCGCCTTTGTATTTATCCATTTCCTTTGCTCCGGTTTTGCTGGGCAAACCCCGCACTTCAAAAATGAGCGGCGCGGTCGGATAATCATGATAAATGATGAGCGAATTGGGCGTTTCCCCATCATCAACGTAACCGAGCCGTCCGCCTGCGGCAAAAATGCGAGGCGATAACGCCATTTCGCCCAGGAACCAGCGCGCCACATCCATCTCATGGATGCCTTGGTTGCCCAGGTCTCCGCAGCCGGTGTTCCAGACCCAGTGCCAATCATAATGAAGCCGTTTGCGCATGAGGGGGAGCTTGAGGGCCGGACCGCACCAGAGGTCGTAATCAATGTTTGCAGGGATGGGCTGTGGGCCGTTGACTTTGCCAATGCTGCCCCGCGGCTTATAGCACAGGCCTCGGGCCACTTTGATTTTGCCCAGGTTCCCTTCTTTCACCCAGCCCACGGCGGCTTTGATGCCCCCAATCGAGGATCGGCTCTGAGTGCCGGTTTGGACGATCTTGTTGTGTTTGCGCGCGAATTCCACCGTCCGGCGGCCTTCGCTCACGTTGTGGGATACGGGCTTCTCGATATAGACATCTTTGCCGGCCTGGATGGCCCAAATCGTACCCAGGGCGTGCCAATGGTTTGGTGTCGCGATCGACACCGCGTCCACATTCTTGCTCTCCAGCAATTTGCGGATGTCGGTATAGGCTTCCACACCCTCAATTTTTTTAACCTCGCGCGCCAGCACATCGCTATCTGCATCGCACAGGGCAGTGACGCGGACGCCATCAAGTTTGCGCAGGCTGCTGATATGACTGGCCCCCCGGCCGTTGAAACCGATCACGGCAACCCGTACGTCACTGTTCGATCCCTCGACTTGCGCCCACGAGCGGGGGGAAAGGCTGAAAGTGACGGCGGCCAGCCCGGTTGTCTTAAGGAAGCTTCGACGATTTAGATTTTTCATGGTTCGCGTGTTCGAGTTCAGGGAAAGATTATCTGACAGATTCATCATTAAAGCTTCTGATTCGCGTATTCCAGGTAGCGATTTTCCACCTCAGCCTGCTTTTCGTTCCCCTCGTGCAGATAAATTCGATAACGAAACGTGACGCTCCCACCCGCAGGGACCGTCAAATCGCCTGTGCCCGCCGGCTTCTTTTCAAAATCATGGAGGCCGAAGGGGTTAGCGGCGAACAGGCCATAGTCTCGCACATGCCATGTGGTAGGGTGGCGGGGGTTGTGGGGATGGTCGAAAATGGCGATGCCGAGAATCCTTCCATTCACCGGACCATAATAGTCACACCACTGGGCCGCTTTGCCCCAGGTCTGGCCGTCGCGCGCGCCCGTGCTTTGCACGATGTGGCCCTGGCCCGGCTTATTGACTCCGTGCGTCAACCGCATCGTCTCCGCGATCCGCAGGGCCAGCGAACCTTCCTTGGTGTCGCCAAGAATGATTTGTTTGTCCCCAGCCCGCAACGTGATCTCAAAATCGAACAACCGCTCATTATCTGGTTTCGCGTACACTCGGAAGATGCGCTCATCCGTGCAAATCACCTTCCCATCCGGTGCCACCCAGTTGTCCAGCGACTTGATCACGCCCGAGTCGGCGCCAGAAGTGATGGCAAGGAATTTATCGTGCAGGATTTTCCCCGCCTTTGGACTTTCGGACCAAAAATCCACCCCATTGACATCGCCATGCGAATACCAGAGCGAACGATGATGCGGGTGGTCGTGCTCCTCGCCCTCAGAATCGCGCACCATCGGATAATTGCGCGTCATTGGCAGTCCGCCCGGACCGAGCAATGGATAGAAATAGACGTGCGGCGCGCCCTTAAAATGATATTCAGTGAACAGGCCTCCGTTGATCTCGATACGGAGCTTGTCCTCCTGCTCGATGATTTTAACTCCTGCGCTCTTGCCCTCAGCGGCCGCTGCCTGAGTGGCCATGAGAGCCCAAAAGAAGAACCATGCGCACCATAAATTTTTCGCCATTAGTGGTATTTTTAGAGGTGCAGAGTCTGAGGTCAATCGAAAAACGGTACTGGACGCCCGCGCTCCGCTACTTTGTCACCGACCCTGCTGGAGCCGCAATTCATCAGCAGTTCTCATGAGCGAGAAATCTACTTCGTGTAAGAAACCCGCACGGGCGCGCTCCACTCATTCCTCGAGTGAGTGCGGGCACAGACGGCGGCGCCTTGCGCAAGAGCCACCGCTTCAGCAAATGGCCTGGCTTTGGGCGAAACGCCTCCACCGCTCAAGCGCGGGTCGCTTCCATCCAAAGTGTAATAAATTTTTCCCGAAGCGGCGCGCAGGCTCAGGAAACGATCGGGGGAGTTTGAACTGCTCGGCCAGGAAATAGAAGGCTCGGGAAGGAACTGGAGGTCGATCCAGCCAATCCGCTGCGCGATCCATTGCTTCATCCAAGTGACTTCGTCGGCATAGGTGTTGCCCACGTACCAGTTGGGCCAGACTGCACGGTTCAGGATGCGCCACCGTTTGAAATTCCGCTGCTGCGCCTCTTCCAATTGAAATGCCATGGCATCGACCTTGTCCAGGATGTTGGAAACAGAAAACTGGTTAGTCCGGAGTTGCGACCACCGATCGATGTACTTCTGTCTGAAATCGGGATCTTCAAACAATCGCTTGAACCAGGGGTAGTCCCCTTCCGCCACCAACGGCCAATACCAGCCATCAGACCTCCAGCCTTCCAAATAATCCGCGTTGCCGAAAGAGAGATTCCAGTCCCAAACAGGCTCCATCCTGAGTTTGCCATTCCGGTCCTTGTGCAGATAGTTGCTTAACCGGTAGCCATCGATATTCTTGGACAATTCCACCATCCAGTGCAGATCGATAAACGAATCCGCATCGATGAAACTCGCATAGCCATGGGCGCCTTTAAAATCTGCCCCATACAGGACCCTCTCGAATTTATTCACATAATCCGTAAGCCACACCTTCTGCCGCCCGGTCAGCTTGTCCTGCTTGGGATCGACATAATAGAAATGAATCCCCTGGCTGGTCGTGAAACCCCCTGGCCCCTTCTCGTGGTCTTTTTTAAAGATGTACCCACCGCTGATGGCCGGTTCCTGCTCGTCCGAAGGTTGCAATTTTGCGATGTTCACCCGCTCGGGGCTGCGCTTGATCCTTTCTTCAAACACATAGACTCCGAGATAACTGCGCAGGCTCAGCTTTTTGTCGGACCTGCTGGCGAACACTTCGACATACTTGGTTCGAGGCGCGTAGTGGCCCATCCGGTGGCTCAGGTCATAGGCTAACGCATCCCGCATCAAGGTTTTATCAGGATAGGGCGCGTAGAGGATCCAATCGGAGTCAGTGGGAAAACCGAGGATGGAAGCTTTCAAGCTGTTCCCTGCTTCATCCCTGGTTTTGAGGCTGAAGGAGTGTTTTGGAAACCGCAGGGAACTGGTTCCCCGAATTTTGAGGGAGGCCCGGCCCTCGAAATCCGGTGTGCCGGTTAACTTGCTGCGGCCGCCGGTCGCGCAGTCGATGAATCGGACCGAGACGGGAACTTTGGTGTCGTGGGATAAACCCTGGCCAAAAAGATTGATAACGATCAGAGGTAAATTGGAGCTAAAATCGAGCAGGTCCGACCCCAAAAGAATATATGTTTGCGACACGGTCGGACCAGGACCAGACGGCGCATCCGCTTCAAAAGTACGGGCGCGGACCAACGTCGAATTGGTAATCACCAGCGCCGCGGAATAAACTCCGGACGCCGCGGTCGGTTCAGAACCATCCAGAGTAAAGTGAATCGCCGCCGAAGGAGGATCGGCGCTTAACTGCAAGGTGACGTCATTGGTATAAGTTCCGCCCGGAAGGGAAAATCGGGGCAGGGCATCCGCCGTGGCAGCGGTGCAAAGTAACAAGAATACCCACCTTTTCATTGAACGGTGCCCGTTCGATGACTTCTGGGCGCGTTATCGAACGCTGGGCGCATTCATCGAATGGTCACGTCTGATAGGGTTCTGGATTTGGGCAGTGGTCCCATCAGCAAACAAATTTTGCTGGCGAGCCTCTGCTAAAGGGGCGCTTAGATCCACGAAGCCGCGCGTAATTGCAAATCTCACTAATTCGGTCGCCTTATGAATTCCGAGCTTTTTCATAATCGTTTGGCGATGTTTTTCCACGGTGCGAATGCTGAGATCCAACTGATGCGCGATTTCTTTATTGGCGGAGCCATGCACCACTAAGGTAAGCACCTCGTGCTCCCTTTTCGAAAGCCGCTGTGGCCCGGATTTCTCCATCTTCCCTTCATTAAGTATGTATTCCTTGAAAAAGCTTTGGGCCACTTCGGGCTTGAAAAACAACTCCCCGCGATGCACGCACTCGATGGCGGAAATCAATTCGACCGGAGATGTGTTCTTGCGGATATACCCCCGAGCGCCCGAGCGGACCATCTCCCGCACGAACTCCGATCTCTCATGGATGGTTAAAATCAGGACCTTGGTCTGGGGGCAGGTCGTCCGCAAATGCGTGGTCGCTTCCAGTCCGTTCATGATCGGCATCGTGATGTCCATTACCACCACGTCCGGTGAGCATTCTTTGGCGCGGTGGATCGCCTCCTGTCCGTTGCAGGCTTCGCCCACAACTTCGAATCCCTCATGTTTCAAAAGAGAGGATCGGACGCCTTCCAGAACCAGCGGATGATCATCGACCAGCAGTACTTTAATTTTAACCTTCGGCTCCATTTTCATTGATTTTATCCAACCAAGGACCAACAGTTGAGGAGATTCTGGAAATCCTTTCCGGTGAACAACCCAATGTGGCCACATTATCATGGTTGGGGCGTCGAAAGCAAGACTATTATCAGAATTTAATCCAATCGGCTAACTAACGAACTTCAGGTCGTAAACCGGTCCCAACCCATGCTTGCGCAAGAGCTGGGCGAATCTTTCCAAGCCGCGCTTCTCATCCGCGCACAAATGATAATGAATGTGCCAACTCAGATAATCTCGGCGAAAATCCTCACTATACTCGGTGCGGCTGCGGATGATGTGGTCCAGCGTTTCCATCCCAAAATCCTTGGCTGCGCGGAGTTGGCGGCGCAGTCGCTCCGACTCCCTTCCACGCTGCAGTGCCCAGACTGCATAAACAAACGGCAAACCGGTCATCTCATACCAGGCCGAGCCCAGATCCCAAATCTGGTGGGGAGGGGAGGTTTGCAAAAAATTAAGGGCCGGATCTCCGATTAGCAAAGCAAAATCGGGAAGGGTCGCAGGCTCATAACTGGCCAGCGGCTTGAATTCCGGACGCAGCCCTTGTTCGGCCAGCAAAACACGCAACAATTGGACGCTGGTCAGCGAGGCAGTGTCGCAAAAGACCTCCCGCACTTCCGACAATGGCCGACGATGAGCCAAAAAAACGCTTTTGACCTCTCCTAGGGATGCGACCGCGATTCCATCCAGAACGTCATAACGATTTTTCAGCAAAACCTCGGTTACGCTCACCAGAGCGGCATCCAACTCCTCGGCTTGAAGCATTTCGGCCAGTTTTGACGGCGTGGCGAAGATGATTTGGTTCTCCAAGCCGCGGCTAAGCGGCACCGCGTTTAAATAAGCCACCGAACCCACGCGGAATGGTGCGAGAGCGTCTCCCAGGTTATCTTCGCGCTGATGCAAAACTCCGCGCCGTTCTTTTTCGAGCCTTTGTGCCAGCTCTTCCGGGGTTTCCCGATTCGGGTTCATGGGTGGGTCCTCGAGGCCTCCTCAGGCCGTAGCTAAATTTTTTAAAAGCATTTCAGCGTCTTGGCCAGGCGCCTCTGCGCTTGCCGGCGCGGCTTCCTCCAGGACTTTGATGGGTTCATAAAAAGTGTTTCGCTGGACCGGAATCCGCCCTGCCTCGCGAATCGCTTTGATCATGGCGCCCTGCGTCTGCAATTGTGGCGAGTTCGCTCCCGCCATGTGAAATATTTTTTCTTCGATAATCGTCCCGTGCAGATCGTCAGCGCCATAGCTTAATGCCACTTGGGCCAGTTTCAATCCCAAGCCGACCCAATAGGCAGTGATGTGATCGAAGTTATCAAGGTAAATACGGCTGACGGCGATGGTGCGCAGCGAATCGAAGCCGCTGGGGGTAATGCTCACCGGAACCTGATTATTATTTGGTTGATAGGCCAGAGGAATGAAGCCAGTGAACCCGTGAGTCTCCGCCTGCAGGGCCCGCAATTGGCGGAGGTGATCAACCCTGTCTGCCAGCGTTTCGATGTGTCCAAAAAGCATGGTGCAGGTGCTGCGGCCCCCCAAGCGATGCCAGGTCCGGTGCACCTCCAGATATTCCTCTGCTGATTCCTTTCCCTTGGCAATGGCGGAACGCACGGCGGGGCGAAAAATCTCCGCTCCTCCCCCCGTCAAGGAATCCAGGCCTGCGTCACGCAGTTCGAGAAGGACATCGCGAACAGATTTTTTGGCGAGCCAGCCCAAGTGGAGGATTTCAATGGCGGTAAAGCATTTCAACTGCAGCCGGGCGTCAAGGGCCTTCAGCGCCCGCAGCATCTCAAGATAATAACTGAAAGGGAGCGAAGGGTGAAGCCCCCCGACAATGTGCAGCTCGGTAATGCCCAGGTGGAGCGCCTGCCGGGCCATCTCAACTATTTCCCCAGCGCTGTATTGAAAGCCATCAGCATCTCGTTTTTTGCGCGCAAAAGCGCAAAATTGGCAGCTCAGGATGCAGTAATTGGAATAATTAATATAGCGATTTATGATGTAGCTGGCGCGATTTCCTACTTTGCGCTCGCGCGCAATATTCGCGATCGCGCCCACCGTATTGATATCCTTGCTCTCAAAAAGTCTGAGGGCGTCGGCCTCTGAAATGGACTTCCCGGCCGCGACTTTCTCGAAGATGTCGCGCAGCTCGCTGCGTTGTAGAAAAAAATTCATCTGGCGCCAGGCAGTCATCAGCGGTCCCTGGCTAGGTCCAGTATCCAGCATTAAGCCGCCGCTGGCAAACACTACGGGCGCGCGGGACGCGAAGGACAGGGCCAGTGCCAAAGTCCCTCCCGGGTCGGAGCGCCGGCCCTCCGCTACTTTGTCACTAGCCAGGGGCGAAGGACGCATTCGCGAGGTGTCGGTAAAATTCGGACCACCCTGATGCGTCGCCTCTCAATCAAGCGCGCATAGCACCGCTGCCCAGCCGAATCATGGCGCTCCCGCTCAGCGGCCGATCAGAAGAGAGGGATCATTGCTATCTGCTCCCAGGCCGAAGCGGGGGAAAGCTTTTAGGGACACCGCGACAGCGACGGTAAAATCTTTGCCCCGGGTGCGATTGTCGCGCAGTCGCAAGGTCAGGCTGGCGGTCCAGCTGCGGAGATCACGGTAGAGGGTGTAAAACTGTTCCTCCATCGTGCCGTCACGCGCCTCAAAGTGGTGGCTCATGCGGGCCGCCCAGTTTTCATTGAACCGGTAATAGACGCTCGAGAAGATCAGGTTATTTCCGGCATTGGTTCCGAACGCAGGGTCGGACCGCAAGTACCGGTGGCCAAGGGCTACGCTCCACACATCTGTGGGAGCCAGAATAGCGGTATGGTTCGCTTCCCGCAAATGGCCCTGCCCAACATCGTAGCGAAGTTCGGAATTCACCGTCAGCCAGTGAAACGGCTTCAGGTCCAGGTCGGAAAACCAATCCGAGAAGGTGCCCTGGCCAGAACGCGGTTTGAGCCGCCAATCGGTGTAAAGGGCCCAATTGACCATATTTTCTACCGCCCCTTTGCGTTTGGTCTGCACCTTATTGCGCAAAGTGAGACGGACGACGTTCGCGCTGTCAATGGCGTCGATGGCATTGAAGTCGGGAAACTCGATGGGCGACAAACGCGTGCTCGGCAAGAGGGGGTCAAACTGCGGCAACTGTCGTGGCGCCACGCTTGGGCTGGGCACATAAACGTAGTTGATCGAAGGTTGAACGATGTGGCGCAAACCGTTCATTTCCCAGAATTGGCTTGTCACTCCCGGCCAGACGCGCGAGATCTTAGCGCTGATTTCAGCACCCGTATTGAACACCCTCCGATTGTGGTCGGCGGTGGTGGACCCCGGACCTTCGGCTTCGCCGTAGTGGGTGAACCGCCCACCGGCGCGCGGAATTACGTTCAACCAATCGAAAAATGTCCAGGGGAGCACGACCTGATGGAAAGTATCCTCACGTTGGGCGGCGAACGCGAGATTGGTGCTGCCACTCCCGAACTCTCGCCGAAAATAGCCGAACGAGCTCTCGCTCTCGTAAAAAAGCGGCGTGGAACCGATTTGTTGGCGGAAGCCGGTCAGTCGCACATCGGGCAAACGCTCGACAGTCTCAAAGAAACGATTGACCCGGGGTTGCGCCAGCACGTCGAGGCTAAAATTCGACCACAGCTGATTTACCTCCGCGAAGGAGCTGGGCTGGACGTTTTTGCGATATTCACTCTCGAAAAAGTCCCGCACCACCAGGGGGTCGCTTTGATAGCGCACCACCACTTTGGCGGTCAGATTCGAGCGGAGGGTGGCTTCGTCGGCGAACCAGATGCGTTCGCGCTGCCGCGGGAGCGGCTTGCCGTTGAAATCGAGACCGGGATTTTCGTCCTGGGCGCGGTAATACCGGAAGCGTCCTTCGCTGATGTCTCCCAGATGCCAGTTTATATCCGGCCCCGCGCCCAGGCCGCGTTTCACCCGCTCGTCAAGATGGATGGCGCCATCCAACTTCTCCCCCCAATACCAGTAATAACTGTTCAATAAGAAGGGGCCAAACTTGCTGCGATAGCCGGGGGTCGAAAGAAAATGATTGGCGCGATGCCTTAGGCTGCGCCGATAGAAAGGATAATAAAAGATAGGCACATTGCCCAGTCGCAGGGTCGCATTTTTGGCCTGAATGTGTTCCCCAGGAACGATGACAAGGGTGCGGGCATGGATGTTGTAGAGGGGGTTTGCATAATCATCTGTTGTCACCAATCCTTCCGCGCCCACGTAAACATTTGCGGCCTGGTCACCCACCATTACGTCGCTCTGCACCAAAAACGGGGCTTGCCCGAATTTAAAATTCTCACCGACGATTTTTTTGGTGAGAAAATTATATTGGATGCGGTCGCCCGATAATAGTTGAGCGCCGCGTTGCAGGCGCACATTGCCCTGCGCCTCCACCTCGTAAGTAAATTGGTTCAGGGTGGCCTTTTGAGCTGTCAGCAGTGCGTCCTGGTAACGCACAATGATGCCGTTAGTGGCGGTCACCATGCCTGTCTCCAGATTATACTCCGCATCTTCCGCCGCCTCGATGATAATGCGGGGCGCCTCGTTGGTAACTTGCGCGAGAGCCGCGGTCCATCCGGCAAAAAAGAACATGAGGGCGAAAGACTTTAGCATTGAGCGCGCACAGCTAAACAAAGCAGGTGCAGCCTGCCAAGGTGATTTGATCAGCCGCAAGTTGTCTTTCGCTCCTGGCAATGATTTCAGGGCGCTTTCACCGAGCTTTTGCCGGCGCGGCTCTAGGCTTTCGATTGCTCCGGCGGTCTTTGAAAGGCCCGCGCGCGGAAGAGGAAATCGACGATGTTTCCCTCGTGTGGTTGCAGCCAATCCAGTTTGATGGTCGGGATGGCCCCGAGGTTTAAGCGGTCAATGTGAGTCGCCTCGATGAGTTGGCGTTCCCATTTTGAATCATTCGTAATGGCGGAACAGACTAGTGTGGGGCCGATCTTTTCGAGCATTTCACTCTGCGGACATTCCACTACCGTGACATAAGGAAACATGTACTCCGTATTGGCGATTTTCCGCTCGGGCCCATCGCAGTGGATGACCCAGGGACGCAGATATGCGCAGCGTTCCTGTTCCACCAGGCGTGGGCCGAACTTGGCGGTCATATCAGTGACGCCCTTTTCCTGCATCTTCTCCAGGATGGAGGCGTGAATGGCTTGGGCCTGGCCTTTGACGGTGAAGGCGGCCAGTCCAGCCTTCGGATCATCCGGAGGGCGCGCCTCAATGGGACCGAGGCGTTCGGCCAGGGCTTGGGCGATTTCTTTCGTGTGCCGCGACGCCCAGATGCCAGAGCAATTGATGCAGCCGCGGCCGCTATTGAGAAAGACGCTCTCGACCATCAAGTCGAGGTATTTTTCCCAATGGTCGGCTTCATCATCGCCGAGAAGAATTTTGCTGAAGCCGGGGCCGTGGACCTGCACGCGTGGGTTGCCTTCGTAGCGCTTGACGGTTTCGGTGCTGCCAAAAATTTTCGTTCGCGGGCAACGGTTGACCACTTCCGCCCCCATTTCACCAGCACCTGGATAAATGCTGATCGCCTGGCGTGGCACGCCAGCTTCAAAGAAGGCTGCCGCCATGCGGTAGGGCGTCCACGGTTCCTGTGGACCTGGCTTAAGCACCAGGCCGATTTGGAGGGGGATGACCGGCATCCAGAGTGTATGCACGCCGGGTGAATTGGAAGGTAATACCAGTCCCAGGACTGGGGATTGAGCCTGATAACTAACAACAACCCCACGCGATTCCAAGCCATAGCCGCGAGTCAGGATATCTAAATCGAGTCCTCGCGTAAGGCAGTCCAGGATGCGATCCATATTCGAGAGCACAAAATGATTTTTGGCCATGTTGGCCTTGCACATGTGCTCGGGAAGGCCGGTGGAGGCCGATTGCTGACGGGCAAAGTCGTCGGGCGATTGTTCCCCGTCACCCATGGGCAGAGTGGCATCTTTGTAAAGCGCGCCGGCTTTTTTCATGAGCGCGATCAGCTCGCCGCAGGGGATTTCCCGCAAAACATCACGGGCGCGCTGAGCCTTGCGCATGTCTTTGGCAAGCAGTCCGGCATTGGCCTGACTCACCTGCGCGAGCGTTTCACCCGTGACGAAGTGGATGACCTTGTCATGTTCGAGGCTTTCGTAAGGCTCGCCCCACCGCAGGATCGGAATCTTTACCATGGAAGAAAGTGTCTTCATTGAGGCATGTGCTGGCAAGCTGAAAGGAGACGCGGAAAAGTTGGTGCAAAGATTGCTTGTTAGACCGATGATTATGAGTCAACGCATTTTGGTGGTGGATGATGAAGCGCAAATTCGCGAGTTGCTCGCCCTTTACCTGAGCAAGCAGGGTTATGAAGTGCAAACGGCCGCCTCTTCGGCGGAAACAATGCGTCTGGTGAATCAAGCACCCCTCGACCTGGTTGTGTTGGATATCGGCCTGGCTGAGGAAGATGGACTTGGACTGCTCTCCACAATTAAGGCGCAATGTCCTCAATTGCCAGTGGTAATGTTGACGGGAATGGGATTTGTCGAGGAATTGCTCCAGGAGGCAAATCAAAAAGGGGCGCAAGGCTACGTCAGCAAGGTGCTGCCTTTAGAGGAACTGCTCTTGGCCATTCAACGCGTCTTAAAGCCTCTGAGAGAGCATGTTCTGAGCGGCGGGTAAATTACAGTCCACCTCGGGTGGGCGGGTTTCCCATGGTCGTTGCCTGGTCTGGTTATCCCTCGGCTCGCGCCTGTGGCTTCATGAAATAAATTGCCTCGCGCTCGGAAAAATCTTCCCTCGTGCCGCCCCCCCCCAATAATCTTACTTGGTGGGCGAGTAGTCGGTAGGCTTCATGAAAACGGATTGCACCCCGTCCGGTGTCGTCAGGGAACCGCCAGCTTTTTCTTCCGAGGCTTTTTTGGCAATGACCCAGTCTGGGTCTTCACGAAATGCTTTCCAAGAGGCGGCACTCGCTTCTTTGCCCGCATGAACCACCAAATAAATCAAAGTATCATCCGCGCCTTTTTGGCCTTTCATGGGCGTCCAATACCCGAAATTTGAAATCCCATGCTTCTGGAAGAGGGCCACGGTATGGTCCCTGAATCGCGCGTTCAGATCATCGAGATGGCCGGACGTGGCAGTGTAAGTGCGTAACTCGAAGGTGCGCGCTTCTGAAGTAATGGTGGGGGTGGCAACCGGGGAGTAATCGGTCGCGGCAAGGAGGGTCGAAACAACTTTGGTCACAAGAGGACCGTTCACCTCGGACGCTTTCTGGGCGGCCTTCCAATCGGGGTCGCCCCCAAAGGCCTTCCAGGCCTTTTCCCGAGCCTCGCGATTGGGAAAGGCCAGAAGATAGATGAGTTTATTCTCCGGGTTCTCAACCGGGACCCAGTATCCGATATTGGCCATCCCGTGCTTCTCAAAGATTTTCATGGTGTGATTGCGGAAGCGGGCATGCAGATCGTCCAACTTTCCGGGCGCGGCATAATAAACGCGCAACTCAAAGCAGCGGGTGTCCGTTTCGGCCGCAAAGGCTGTGGCTAACATAAGCATCGAGGCGAGGAGCAAAATTGTTTTTTTCATAAGCGAAAGTTGAACCGGCGTGATGGGACAGGGAAACGGCCTGGTTGTCAAAGAAAAAGTGTTGCGAGTCGCCACGTCCCCGCCTCTGCCTATTTGGGCAAGGGGAGTAATTCCCCCGATTGCTCCGGACGGGACTGATAAAGACCCGGCCCCAGGTTTTTGAGGGGATCCGCTTCATTGCGGTTTCGGAAGCTCCGGAAGCCGAACCATGCCAGCAGAAGCACAATGGCGGCGCCTGCTACGGCGGTGGCAATGCGCCAATTCAAGGTGGAAAGCTTGAGCATCAGAAAATCCAACGTGCCGCGCGGCTTCTGGACCAAGGGAGGAAGCTGTCGAAATTTTTCAGTTTGCCCGAGTTCTGTCTCCAAATCGGCGATGAGGCGGGACTCATCGAGCTTTAAAACTTTTGCATAAGTGCGCACGAACCCCCGGATGTAAACCGGCGCGGAAAAAACATCATAGTGGCCGGATTCCAGAGCGCGGATGTGGTCAGTTTTGATCTTGGTAATCTCGGCGACCTGATAAATATTAAGCTTCTGCTCTTCGCGGCCAACGCGGAGCTGTTCTGCTACAGTAGGCATCTGCCTTAGAGTAAAGGCCTTTGTGCGCCTTTGGCAATCTTCTGGTTACGCCAGAAGACGCTTCTCTGGCCGGGTCCGGAATAGCGGCCGGGGATTGTTATTCCCATGAGGGTTCAGGCTGAGACTAAGACGCGCAGGATTTTGGGTCGCTGGCGAGGCGCATATCCGCAGCGATCTGGAATGAGCGAGCAACGAAATTTTTGCGCCTGCCCTTAGTTGCGCGTCTGGAGGGACACCCCAGCGCGTTGAAATCGAACCGCTAGCCTATTCTTTTCCTTCGTCCAAAGCCGGCTGCAGGCCGCCGCTCTGCGGCGCCGCTGCGCCGCGCCCTACGGTTCGGCTCGCGGCCTTGTGGCGGGTTTTGGCAAATTTGTCCTTTAGGCAAGGGGCGTTTGCATGTATAGAAAATGCATGAACTTGGCTGCTGCTTTTACCTCTTCTGCAGAAAAAAACCGCACGAGGACCGCTCTGTGCTGGGGAGAGGAGATGTACTCCTATGAAACCTTCCTCTCTCAAACTCGCCGATTAGCCGCGCATTTGCAAAAGAATCTGGGAGTAAAACCGGGTGATCGCGTGGGGTTGTGGCTCAAGAATTGCCCGGAATTCATCCCCGCCCTCTTCGGCACGCTGATGGCAGGAGGAGTGGTGGTGCCAATTAACAATTTTCTGAAGCCGGATGAAGTCAGTCACATTCTGGGCGATGCGGAAGTCGATATCCTTATCACGGATGCTGTCAAAAAGAATGAGTTGCCACAGCTTTTGGCCTGCCGCCCACAGCTAAAGGTCTGCCAGGTGGAAGATTTAGCTGACGCCGGCACTCCTGCGGAAGAAGTGCCAAACGAAACGCCGGCTTCCCGCCTCAACCCCGAGCGTTGCGAATCCGACCTGGCCGTCCTCATTTATACTTCCGGAACCACTGGCCGGCCCAAGGGTGCCATGTTGAGTCACGGTAACTTGCTCGCCAATGTGGAGAGTTGCCGCCAGGTTCTCGCCGCCGTGGAGGCCGACCGGTTCGTGGTCCTGCTCCCGATGTTTCATAGCTTCATGCTTTGTGTGGGGGTATTTCTCCCTTTGCTGATAGGTGGCTCAATGGTCCTAATTCGCTCTGTTCACCCAGCCAAGAATGTTTTACTGGAGATCCTCCATCACCAGGCTACGATCCTGCCTGCTATCCCGCAATTTTTCCGCAGCTTGGCCGGCGCACCTTTGCCAAAAGATTTTCCTCTGCGCGTTTGCATCAGTGGTGGAGCTCCTCTGCCTGCGGAGATTCTGCGCGAGTTTAACGAAAAAATCCCGGCCATCCCGTTGATCGAGGGCTATGGATTGAGCGAAGCCAGTCCGGTGGTGAGTATGAACCCCCTCGCGGGTCCTTGGAAAGCTGGCTCTATCGGAGTTCCCATTCCCGGTGTGGAAATCACGGTCCAAAACGAGGCAGGCGAAATCTTGCCCGCGGGCCAGACCGGGGAGATCTGCGTGCGTGGCGCCAATGTAATGCTTGGCTATTGGAATCAGCCGGAAGAAACCGCTAAAGCGTTGCGCAGTGGCTGGCTTCTCACCGGAGACATTGGCTATGGCGATGACGATGGTTATTTTTATATCACCGACCGCAAGAAAGACATGCTGCTGGTCAACGGCATCAATGTCTATCCTCGGGAAATCGAGGAAGTCATCTACAAATTTCCCGGCGTGAAGGAGGCCGCCGTCATCGGGGTGCCAGACTCTCGCAAAGGCGAGCATGCGCTGGCTTTTGTGTCCGCAAAAGAAGGCGCTCAACTCGAAGAAAGAGCGATTCTGCAATTTGTCCGCGAAAAATTGGCCGATTACAAAGTTCCACGGCGAGTCGTATTGATGCCGGCATTGCCCCGGAACGCGACCGGCAAGATCCTCAAGACCTCCCTTCGTCAACAGACCGTGTGAAAAATTTGGTTCTTTCCATGAACCACGTTGCAGCCGATGTGAGTCGGCTCACTAATCTCCTGAGAAATCAGAGCCGATTCACATCGGTTGCTACGGTCAGTGGGCTCAACTCGCGTCCCAAAGTCGGAGGTTTCCCCTTTCCATGACTGGGCCGCCTCCGCCAGAAGCGCGTTTCAAATCGCGCAACCTGCTCGGTGTTCTCGCGTTTCTCCGCAAATACCCCGGCCGCGTCGCGCTCTGCCTTTTACTCTTGCTGCTCATCGTCAGCATCGACTTGAGCTTGCCGCACTTCATTGGCGACGCCATTACCGATCTGCGTGCATATGTGGAAGCACAATCTCCGTTTTCTCCCGGGCTCTATGTCACGATCGTTCTTTCTCTGGTCCTGATTCGGACTGGCCTGGCCTACATTTTGGGGCCGATTCGCAATCGCACCGTCCAATCCACCCTCGCGGACATTCGCGCCGCCATTTATAACGCCATGCAACGTTTACCCTTCGCGTATCATGACAAGGCGAATAGCGGTGAATTAATTTCCCGGTCCACCGCCGACGTCTTTCGGTTGCAGGACTTTTTTTATGCTTGCCTCTTTTTGAGTGTGGACATCGGAGTGTCCCTCGTGGTCACGAATGTGCTCATCTTCAGAATTAGCGCAGCCCTGGGCGGCCTCGCTCTGGCCACAATGCTGCCGACCGTCGGGCTGATCGCCTTTTACGCGGGCAAGCTCCAACCCCAATGGCGCAACGTCCACGACCTTCACGGAGCCATGACCACGGTCATCCAGGAAAACATCGCCGGAGTCCGCGTAGTCAAGGCCTTCGCCAAAGAATCGGCCGAGGTGACCAAATTCCGCGACCGCAAGGATGTCTTTCTCGCTACGCTCATGACAACAGTCAATTATTGGGCGACGCGCGTTCCGTTTGCTCAATTCATCTTTGGACTGAGCATGCCCTTGATTCTGTGGGTGGGGGGCCGCCAGGTCATTCAAGGCCAGATGCCGATTGGCGATTTGGCCAAGGTCGTTTTTTATTTAATGGCCATCGGCCATCGGGTTGGCGCGGTCGGACAATTCACTAACATCTTGCAAACCGCAAGCGCAAGTGCTGAGCGGGTGTTAGAGGTCCTTCATGAGCCGCGGTCCATTGCTAGCGGCAAGCGCGATCTCCCCTCTGGCCTGGGGGCTGTGAAATTCGAGAACGTAAGCTTCAATTACACGGATGGCAAAGCGTCGTTGGCGGAAGTGAGTTTCGAGGCTGCGCTTGGCCGGACTGTCGCCGTCGTCGGACCGACGGGGTCCGGCAAAACCACCTTGGTCAACCTTGTCCCCCGCTTTTACGATCCAGTGGGTGGGCGTGTATTAGTCGATGGAATCGATGTGCGCGAGTTCAAGCTCGATCAGCTGCGGCGCAGCGTCAGCGTCATTTTCCAGGAAACCTTTCTCTTCAGCGCCAGTATCATGGAAAACATCGCCTACGGCAAGCCGGAGGCCACTCGCGAAGACGTCGAGCGGTGTGCGCAGGCCGCCCAGGCGCATGAATTCATCAGGGAGCTTGACGAAGGGTATGCGACCATTATTGGGGAGCGCGGGATTTCCCTCAGCGGCGGCCAGCGCCAGCGCATCGCCATCGCCCGCGCCTTCCTGATGGATCCGCGCATTTTGATTCTGGACGACGCCACCGCCAGCGTCGATCCGCAGACCGAGCGCCTGATCCAGGAAGCGATGCGGTTGCTTTGCCAGGGCCGCACTACTTTCGTCATCGCTCAGCGATTTTCGACCGTGCAGCACGCGGATCTGATTTTGGTATTGAAAAAAGGCCGCATCGTCGAGCGAGGCAGGCACGATGAGTTGATCGAGCGGAGCGGATTTTACCGGGAAGTCTTCGAACAGCAGATAACGAGCAAGTAAACTCCTGACAAGCGAATAGAATCAGGGGTCCTAGCCCGCTTATTTCATAAGCCGGGAGTCAGATTCGATTTCTTCGTGGATCAAAAGCCCGATTGGCGGGGATTTGCGCTTCGACTGGCTCCCGCCCTTTGGTTTACAGGGTGTTGTTCCTGCGCTTGCGCCCGCGTGGAGCCGAAGGCGTGGAAAGCAGCGGGAGGCAAACCAAGTTTAGAATGGGGTCATGTGGTAGGGCGTGTCGCTCCGCGACCGCCATCCCCTCCGTTAGAACAAGACGGCGGTCGCGGAGCGACACGCCCTACCTTACCGCCAGGTCAAAATAATACACCTGCGCGTGACCCAAAAACCTTTTTGGTCTGGATTCACTTTGATTGTTGGGGTTTTCACCTTGATTATAACTTGATTGAACCTTGATTCAATTTGGATTCAGGTTGGATTTTTCCTTAAGAGCCTGGGTCCCGTGGTCAAAAGTCAAAATGTTCCGTGGGCGCGTGACCAGAAAATACTTTAGGTTCGGAAAGGTTCGGAAAGGGTTGGATAGCGGTAAGGTAGGGCGTGGGGGGGGGGCGGCCCCCCCCCCCCCCCGGGGGCAAAAACGGGGGGGGGGGGGGGGCCCCCCCCCCACACCCCCCCCGGCGAAAAAATAAACAACCGCGGGGACCCAAAAAAATTTTTG